>CBFFLL010000119.1:0-8207 GCA_965642175.1 Candidatus Methanoperedens nitratireducens
TTGAGAGAAGAGAGGTCTTATCGAGCATCTCTCCTGTGGATTCAATCCAGGGCTTGTATAGATTTAAGTAGGATTCCTCCCACATTTTTGAAACTGCCGTATAACTGTCAGCCCATGTTTTAAAAATCTTCTCTTCGTTCACACTTTTTTTATCTTCAGTTTTCTTGACCATAAATTTACACGTCCCTAATTTGTTTTATCCTAAACCGGCAGTTCTGTAATGATTGTTTTTCCCTCTGTTTTGATATTCAGCATCGACCAGATTTAGCAATACTAATACTGTGTTCCTCATATATAACGTTTTTTTCAATAATAATCATTAATATGATGAATAATTGAATTGAATATATTGGGATAGACGTATTTTTCAGGATATTTAAGATTGGATTTCTCCAATCTTAAACCGTGTCTTTGGATGTGTGGTACGATTTTTCCCAGATATTTGACATGTTGCTGAATGTATCTGTGTATATCTTTGCCGCATTCTTCACAGGCTCCATGATCTCCTTGAACGGGCTGAACGTGGGTGTGTTCTCAAAGAAGTTATCAAATGCTTTTCCATACATTTTTCCCCAGAGATTATAAAGTTCATTATATGCCTCCGGGTCACCGGTCTGCCTGGATAGTTCCTCAGCCTTCTGTGAAAGTTTTCCAAGGGCTGCTGTCCAGGACTTGTACAGGTTCATATTAACGTTTTCGCTGTGCACGAAATACTCTAAAATTTCCTTTGAAGGACGCATGGATTTGGTATCAAACAACTTGCCATAGAGCTCCTGATATGTATTCATCCATAATGTATGAAATTCCTTATAGGCTTCAGGGCTCGCATTACCCCGTGAGATATCTGCTGATTTCATAGAAAGCTTCAGCATGGAGTCAGTATACGGCACGTATAGGTTCGCGTATGAATCTTTCCATATTTTTGACATCTGGTCAAAGGCTTCTGAATATATATCAGGCGAGCCTGTGATGTTCTGGAAGATCTCTTTCATATTTTGCCTGATTGGCAGTGTAAGAAGCTCGTTGAGCATTTTTCCATAAGACTTGATCCACATATCGTAGACCTCTTTATATTTTGCAGGATCTGCTTCGCACTGGAGTACTTCGCGGGTCGCCATGGAATTCTCATTTAATTCAGCAATCAATGAACTGTAGACCTTATTGGATTCCTCTGCGCTAACCAGGAGTTTTTCAAATGTTTCCTTATTGGATTCCAGGGTCGGTATTTGATAAAATTTACCGAGGCTGTTCTGTGAGGTTTTCATCCATTCACCATAAAATTCCTTATATGTTTCCGGTGCAGCATCCTTTGAGAGTTCGAACGCTTTCCCGAAAAGCGCTTCTGTGGATTCGAACCATGGCTTGTATAACTTTAAGTAGGAATCTTCCCACATTTTTGAAACTGCTGTGTAGCTGTCTTCGCATGTCTTGAAACTATCTTTCTTTTCTGTGTGGATATCTTCTTTGTGGATATCTTTTCTTTCTTCTGATTTCTTAACCATATTTATTCACTTTTTTTATTTTTTTATTTACTCCTCGTATTTAAATACGAGGTCTTTATTTCTTACCAGTCCATTGGGTATGAATCTCATTCCCAACCAACTTTATCAAGCAACGGTATGTGATATTTTATTTAGATATCTCGAATTCTGCCTTGATAGGGCTTCATTTTCGTTCATATCTGTATGCATGAATGTCATTCTTCTAATACTTCGTCGGTGTTTAGCAGGTATCTTGCCCTTTCCATGTTTATCTCATCGACCATCTTCCATGAAGACCAGTTATGTACAAGTACTTCTTTGGAAGAAAACTTCATGAACCCCGGAACTGATCCATTTCCCAAATCAACCGTGATGTCAGCAAACGGCCCTTCATGATCGATTTGCTGGCTGATAACCACAGGTACATTTATTTCGTTAAATTCCATTTATTTCACCTCTAGATCGGTCCCCTGAAGTAATTCAAGGGTACTGTTCTTACCCCCGTAGAAAAGTTCTGCTGAATTTTAGGTTCTAACGCTCACAACCCCACAGCCTTAACACATCGGGCTCTTTTCTTATGGTCACTCCCTTATATATAGTTATACATTCTTATATTATTTTTATTAATATTAATCATTACATTTATGATTATTCATTAAATTTGTGATTAATCATTAATTTTTGAAAAAATAGAAGCGGGAAATTCCCGCTTAACCCATTCCTCCCATACCGCCCATTCCACCACCCATGCCTCCGGGTGGCATTGCAGGTGCAGATTTGCTTGAGAGCACATCATCGATGCGCAGTATCATCGTAGCTGCCTCGGTAGCAGAATTGATGGCCTGGACCTTTACCCTGAGGGGCTCGACCACGCCTTCTTTCCACATGTCCACAACTTTTCCTGTGAATACATTAAGACCTGCGGTAGTTTTGCCCTTCTCATGCTGACTTCGCATCTCCACAAGGATATCTATAGGGTCAAGACCTGCATTCTCAGCCAGGGTTCTTGGAATGACTTCAAGCGCTTCGGCAAATTTTGCGACTGCAAGCTGTTCCCTGCCTATTAATGTGGCTGAGTATTCCCGCAGGCGCAGCGCAAGTTCAACTTCAGGTGAGCCGCCTCCGGCTACAAGTGTCTCATCTTCGATCGCAACTCCAACTACACGCAATGCATCATGAAGCGCGCGCTCGGCTTCAGCTACAACGTGCTCGGTCCCGCCCCGGAGAATAATGGAGACTGCTTTGGGATTGTGGCATCCGGTGACGTATGTCATTGCGTCCTCACCGATTTTTCTCTCTTCTACAAGATCCGCTTTACCAAGATCAGATTTATTGATTTCCTTCAGGCCAGTCTGTATCTTTGCACCGGTTGCGCGAGCAAGTTTTTCCATGTCGCTTTTCTTTACCCGCCTTGCTGCGAATATGCCTGCTTTTGCAAGATAATGCTGTGCAATGTCATCTATTCCCTTCTCAATAAAGACCACATTCGCGCCGCTATTGATCACTTTGCTGACCATGTCATGTAACATCTGTTCTTCCTGGTCAAGGAATAACTGGAGCTGGTCGGGTGTTTTTATTGATATCTCAGACTTAACTTCCGTCTTTTTGATCTCGAGAGCTTCGGCAAGCAGAAGTATTCTTGCATCATGGACGTTCTTTGGCATGTTGATATGGGCTCTTTCCTTATCGATCACCATGCCTTCGATCAGCTCTGATGCTTCTACACTGGCCCCCACTTTCTTCTCAATTTTGATATCTTCAACATCTGCCGTATATTTACCATCCTCTTTTTCAACCACCGATAAAATGGCATTTACCGCAAGGTTGGCGAAAACATCCCTGGATGCTTCAGGTCCTTTTCCGGTGATAGCGGTCACCGCGATCTTCAATAATAGATCCTTATCTTCAACGGTCACTGGTTTTGTAAGGGTTTTAAGGATCTCTTTTGCTTTTGCCGATGCAAGCCTGTATCCGCTAACGATCACTGTTGGATGCACACCCAGTTCCAGGAGTTCTTCAGCATTCTTCAGGAATTCTCCTGCAAGCACTGCTGCCGTTGTTGTGCCATCTCCGACCTCATCATCCTGGGTCTTTGCGACTTCCACGATCATCTTGGCTGCAGGATGCTGGATGTCCATTGTCTGGAGAATGGTCGCACCATCATTCGTTATAATGATATCTCCCATTGAGTCCACGAGCATTTTATCCATGCCCTTTGGTCCCAGGGTCGTCCTTACTGCTGCCGCCACGGCTTTGGCTGCCATTATATTATTGTTCTGCGCTTCTCTTCCTTTTGTTCTCTGAGTGCCTTCTCTCAGAATATAAATTTGCTGTCCTGCTAATTGTCCTGACATAATAACCTCCGTTAAAATGTTATTTTCTCAATCAAATCCATAAAGGCATACGTAAGTAAGTCTGTCAAAAATCAAAGCTTTTTACGAAAAACCCCCTGATTTAATATAACCTTTGAATGTCGTAAGTAATATTTAAGCCAGATGTAAAATTGGAAGGTCAAAAAGTTGGTGTTGGGGGCTATCAGGGGAGATTTTTTGAAATGGGGCTTTATGAAATTATGCGGTAAGAAGATACCAGTTTGAATTTTCAAATATCTCGGATAGGATTTTGTTTTCTTTCTTTTCAAAAAATGCTATTTCATCTTTTGCTATTTTTGCCTTTTCCAACAATTTTTCTTTTTCATTATTTTCCATATCAATGACCCACCGATTTAATATTCAGTCTATAACTTTTGTTATAATAATTGATAATTCGATAGCAACCGTTATACTCTTCCATTTAGGATTAATAGTGATAGATTTTTATCTAATAACAATTATTATAATAATATAACACTCCATCTTTAAAAGCCTTGTGCAATCCATCTGAATTACACATTGTTAAAACATTTCAAAAATTGAATTCGATATCCGTAGCTGATGTAAGTATACATCCGATAATATCAGGCTATTAAATTTCGCATGACGCCGAACAATCAGTAACCTTTACATATGATTGAGACCTTTATACAAATATGACAAGAATCACGAGGTATAATTGAGAAGACCGATAAACCGTAATCAGCAGCCAGAAGAATTTTCCAGAGTTCGCATTCCGCAAAAAAGTGCGAACGAAATCCTGGGGACTGTTGAAAGCCTTTTGGGGGCAAATAAACTGCGAGTAAGGTGCATGGATGGCGTGGTAAGGCTTACCCGCATTCCAGGTAAAATGAAAAAAAGGATATGGATCCGTGAAGGGGATGTAATTATTCTTGTTCCATGGTCTTTTCAGAATGATAAAGCTGATATCATCTGGAAATACAGCCCTCCTCAGGTCAACTGGCTTGAGCGCAAGGGATTTTTGAAAAACTAATTTTCGTTTTTCCTGGGGGTTTATTTCCGTCTTTCTGAGATCTCAGATTTTGGTACCAGCATAGTTTTTTTTCGAGTTATTCCACACGCGCTCTGTTAAGAGCCGCCTTTTGCCAGGACCACGAAATTGCCTGCTGTTCCAAGATTTACCGGCGCCTGCGCCGCGCTCGCTGTTCCTACTGTTCGTTTATTTTTAATCGATAATGGAAAAATAGTTGAAGGCAAATCGATGAAGGAGTAATTTCATCTTGCTAAAACATTTCCTGAATAATATGAGCAGGTTTCAGAACATCCGCATAGAGACATTTTATTTATCCCACAATTAGGAATATTCGAAAAACTTCCTTCCCCTTCTCCAATTCCAGTAATATCATTCTTTAAATATCCAAAATCGCTACAATCTTCTTTTAAAATCATATTTTTACCTCTCAGGATGTAATCATTTCGAAAAGGGATATAGTTATGTTATTAAAAGAAAGATTGAAGGGAGCAAACATTCTCCCTCCAATACAAGAACAGTTATGCGGGCATCGATATTATTATATCAATACCCGTATATAAAAATAACAGTCTTATTCTATACTTAGAATCTCTTTGGTCTATGGTTCTGGTAGCAATCCTTGCAGTATACAGGTCTGTCGCCGGATGGCTTGAAAGGTACTTCTGTTTCCTGCTTGCAGTCAGCACAGGTTGCTTTGTGCATCTCTCTCGGACCCATGTGCATATTTCTCGGACCTGTGGCTCTAAAGCCGCCACCACTGGAACCGCCTTTATTTTCGTAATTCATGTATATATCTCCGTTTATCTAATTCTTCTCTTCAAGGGTTGCAATCGCAAATTTTCGCATGACCTTCTCGATCTTAATCGTTACATGGTCCCCGACTTTTGTGCCCGGCACAAAAACCACAAAACCCTGTATACGCGCTATACCATCTCCCTCTCTGGCAATGCTCTCGATTGCGACATCGTGAACAGCGCCTGCCAAAACAGGAGATTCTCTATCTTGTTCTGTAAACATCTTTTTCCTCTGTTTATTTTTAATCAATCTACCTAAAAAAGCAAAAACAGAGGGGAATAACCCAATGCTCTATAACTTACCTGATAAGCTAACTGATAATAGAACAATGCAGCTCGTTCATATATAAACTTTCTGTAGAATATTGTGGTTCCAAAGCTTACCTGTAACAATTGAATAAATCATAAAACTTTTCAGGATCCGTGATCCCCTGCTGCTTGAATCCGTATTCAGGTTCGCAGCCGCTCATTCAAGTGAGAGATTCAGCTACACTGGAATAGCAAAACAAAATGATGGGGATAAGGAAACTTCAAACAATATGTTTTTCATCTCGCCCGTTCTCACCTGATATATTTATCAGATTATTACACGAAAAGTAAAAGGGCTTCAGAGAGAAAGGAGAAAAAGATAACTTTATAACTTGAAAAAACATATAAATATTCAAGTGATCAGATGCCTACTACGGTTGAAATAAAAGGAGATTTCGAAATAAAAATAAAGCGTTTGATAGATGCAGGGTTATATGGGAATACAGCCGAAGCTGTTCGTGACGCACTGCGCCATATGCTAAGGGAATACGATGAGAAAGATATTGCGGTCGGACTATATAGGCAGGAAAAAGTCTCACTTGCCAAAGCTGCCGGAATTGCGGGGGTCTCAATAACCAGAATGAAAGAGATCCTTATTGAAAAAGGCATTAGACCCAGGCTTGGAGTGGAAGGGGTAAGAGAGCTTTTCGAGGACTATGAAACTTTGAAGGGGACAGAAGATTGATTGTCCTCGATACAAGCGTTTTGAGTGCGTTCGCTGAGATCGAAAGGTTTCCTCTGCTAAAAGAGATTTTAAACCGGTTAAGCGCTAAATCCATTATTCCGCATACCGTGGAAAATGAAATCATATTCCAGGAAGCCATATCCGCCCTGAAGAACAACGGCGGATGGATAGACATAGAAGAGGCGCATGATTTCGAAAAATATCTTTCAAAATTACATGACGGCGAAGCTGGGGTTATTGCACTGGCAAAAAAACATGGCTGGATCGCAGCTCTTGATGACCTTGACGCAAGGAAGATCGCAAAGAAAGAATCTGTGAAGATAACAGGCACACTGGGATTGCTAAAAGTGGGGTATGAACTCTGTCCGATAAAAGATAAACATGAACTCCTGAAAATAATTAATGAGCTGAGGACGAAGGGATTTTTTATGGCGCCTGATATCATTGAAGGTATTCTGGATACGAAAAAGAAACCGAAAGGCAGGAAGGGATGAATTCATAACTTCTGTTTCAGGTTTTTAACATATCAAGGGCTGCTTTCGGCGTTATGATCTTAATTTTGCCGTATTCTTTTAAATCAAGAAGATGTCTGTCACCTGAAACCACATAGAAAGCACCGCATGCAACGGCACATTCCAGTATCTTGTTATCATCCGGGTCGGACTTTATAACATCCAATTTGATATCAGGATTTACTACCTCGGAAAATGATATGATAGATTCAATGATCGTGTTAACTTCTTCTTTTATGAATCCGAATTTTTTTCTTGAAATCACATCCTCAAGTTCACCTATTATTTCTTTCGAAATAAAGAGCTTGTAGCTTTTCCGACCCGATCAAGCAACAATGATGGATTTCCCTTTGTTGATATCAAAGCTGAAACCAACACGTTCGTATCGAAAACGAATTTTATCATTTACGACCTTTTTGTGCCCTGTACGATATGATCTCTTTATCCACATCAGATTCAGTCAGCCCTCTGGCTTCTGCTTTCTGGCGTAAGGGGGTTAGAATTTCCCTTATACTTTTTTCAAATATTTCAGGTTTGACTTTTTTCAAGAGCAGGTTTTCCCCTTTACTGAAAACCAGAAGCTTATCCTGTTCCTTCAGTCCGAGGATTTTCATTATTTTTTTGGGTATCACTATCTGACCTTTTGATGAGATAGTGACCATATCGATAGTTTCGCTCATAGTAAGATATATCTTGTTTGTAAGACATAAGCTTTTCGTATGAGATTAATACCCCATGCTGGGCGCGAAAAACCATGAGGTCGCTCGGCGCATACTGGCGCGCGTTGCACCTGTTGGGGATCATGCCGTGTGATCGGGGAGGATATCCCGGAAGCGATTGATTTCGGATACGGGATACTGTTATTTCATTGGTCATCGGTTAAGGAGTTTGACAGAGTCGGTATGTATTATTTTCCAAAATATCAATGGTTTCATACTATTATCCAATTTAATTTAAATTGAATACGGATGACGCGGATTACACGGATTTTCACGGATCCGTGTGAATGTCGAGTAGAGCCCATAGCGCACCTTTTGTTGAGGTATTAGCCCCAAGATTA
>CBFFLL010000120.1:0-8176 GCA_965642175.1 Candidatus Methanoperedens nitratireducens
GATCTCACGATTCATAATTGATAATAATGGTTTAGGATGTTTGAATAGTTTTTGTATTTTTTTCTAATGAAACTGCCCTGACTATCCAGACCTGTTTTTAGTAATGAATGAAAAGTAAGATGGTTTTTTGTATGAGAAAAATATATTCAGACTTAAACCTGTTTATTATTGGAGTCTAAATGAGAGAAGTGGTCCTTAAAATTACGATGCCTGATAACTGGGTAAAGGATATCACCATAAAATATCCTAATCGAATTAAATTTAAAGAATGTATGCCATATGGAGAATCAGGCGGTCGTGGGCTTATTGAGATCGATAACACTTTAGGAATGACCGACGACATTATAAAAGAAATTGAGGATCATGCTGACGTTTGTAAGATTGATATATCTCCCCTCAATAATGGTAGTGTTTTAGGTTCCATTGTCACAAACAAGTGCGTGGCATGCAGGGCTTTAACCGGGTCTGACTGTTTCATGACATCAGCTTCAAGCCTTGGTGATGGAAGTGTAGAATGGAAATTAATTACAGGTGGCAAAGGTTCTCTGGTCCATTTGATTGACAACCTTGAATTGAATGGATGTGAGGTTGAATTAAAGAGTACTGTTAATTTATCTACTGAAAATATACTCACCAAGAGGCAGGAAGAGATTATCCAGGCTGCGTTTCAAAAAGGCTATTATAATTGTCCAAAGAGGATTACAGTCAAAGAACTTGCAGAAATCTTTGATATTTCTCAATCTACATTGGGGGAGATTCTGCAGAGGGGCGAAAGGAAAATAATTTCCGATCATTTCTGTAGAAAAATATGATTTTTCATCTCCATTAATTAAAAAAAAACAGATATATTGAAATTATTTTTTATTTTGTTTTTCAACCGAATATGTTCGGGGCAATGTCTAATAGATTCCATAACTAAGATATATTGTGAAAATCATGAATCAAGCCAATAATAAACCAACTGATAAGGACCAAAAGATAACCCAAAATCTTCAGAAAATCAAGCATAAAATTATGGTTATGAGTGGGAAGGGAGGTGTTGGAAAAAGCACAGTAGCAGTAAATTTAGCATATGACCTCTCAATGCGAGGTGCCAATGTTGGGCTATTAGATGCTGACTTACACGGCCCCAGCACTCTTAAAATGTTAGATGTTGAAAAGGGACAAATTAAAGGGGATAAAGAAGGCATTTTTCCAGCTGAAGTTACCCCACATCTCAAAGTTATGTCAATGGGATTCTTCCTTTCTAGCGCAGATACACCTGTAATATGGCGAGGTCCTGTAAAAATGGGAGCAATCCGGCAGTTTTTAGAAGACGTTCATTGGGGTGAACTGGATTATCTAATAATCGACCTGCCACCAGGTACAGGTGATGAGCCTCTAACCATTGCCCAATTGATTCCAGATAGCACTGGAACGGTAATAGTTACTACACCCCAGGATATTGCCCTTCTTGATTCCAAAAAGGCAGTGAACTTTGCGAAAATCCTCAAAATACCAATCATAGGAATTATTGAAAATATGAGTGGTTTCAATTGCCCTCACTGCGATGAATACATAGATATCTTTAAAACTGGCGGAGGGGAAAATGCAGCCCGGGAGTTAGAAGTACCTTTTCTGGGTAAAATTCCTTTGGACCATGAAATCGTAGAGTGCTGTGATGATGGCAACCCATTTGTTGCATCTGATTCCAAATCAGAATCAACAGAGTCATTCAAGGAGATTGTTGCAAAAATTGAGGATTTTGCGAATGGAAATTAAAGTATGTATATTGATTGTGAATAATCGAATAAAAAAGAGGAGGAATCATGAAAATAGCTATAACGGCATCAGGAGATAATTTAGACTGCCAGCTGGACCCCCGATTTGGAAGATGCCAGAATTTCCTGATCATAGATCAAGATACAATGGATTTTGAAGTTATGTCAAATGAAAGTGCTATGGCTTCTGGTGGAGCCGGGATACAGGCTGCACAAACCATTGTCAATACCGGCATAAATGCACTAATAACCGGAAATTTGGGGCCCAATGCTTATGAAATACTTTCAGCTGCCGGGATTGAAACAATGACCGGTGCAAGTGGTACTGTCAGACACGCTTTAGAACAGTACAAAAAAGGAAGTCTGCAGTCAGCACTGGGTGCAACAGTTGGCGCTCATGCCGGAATGCCCGGCATGGGGTCTGGACAAAGGAGACTACAGAGCAGCGGGACACAACGCAAGGCTGGTATAATTGCAGATAAAGTCCAGACCAAGACAACAATAAAAGATAATCAAACTAAAAAAATAGGAGGTAAATAAATGCCAGCAGGTCAGGGAAGAGGCGGAGGAATGGGCAAGGGTAGACAGGGCATGGGTCCACCAAAAGAGTGCAAATGTCCGAGTTGCGGACACACTATTCCCCATCAGCCAGGACAGCCGTGTTCCAATCAGTCATGTCCAAAATGCGGAACAAATATGGTAGGAATGTAATCTCAATATGCAAGGAGGATAAATAATGAAAGTATGCATCCCAACAATGGAAAATGGCGGTTTGAATGATATGGTGGCCCAGCATTTTGGCAGAGCACCAACCTATACAGTAGTCGACGATAAAACAAATACTATTGAAATAATTCAGAATTCTGGTGAACATATGGGGGGTACTGGACTTCCTCCTGAATTCATAGCAAAAGCAGGTACCCATATCATGCTCTGTTCGGGACTTGGACCAAAAGCAGTAAACATGTTCGAACAATTTGGAATTGAGGTATTTATTGGTGCCTCGGGAACAGGCCAGGATGCTATAACTGCATGGCAAAATGGACTGTTAATTGAAGCCACTGATGAGAATGCCTGTAAGGAACACAGGCATGATTAATGTTTAGTAAAAAATGAAACAATTTTGAGGAAAAAAATGAATGAAATATATAATGGAATTCCAGCTGTTTTCAAACGGAAAGATGGAAAATTTGAGATAAAAGTGTTAGTTAATGCAGGTATGTTAACACCTGAGCAGATGAAAAGAGTTGGTGAGGTCGCTGAAAAATATGGGACTGGTCTTCATCTCACCATGAGGCAGGAAGTAGGAATATTAGGCATACCGGAAGAGTCGCTGGACAAAGCCCTGGCTGAGCTTGATAAAGTGGGGTTAAAGCCAGGATCAGCAGGCCCAATGGTCAGAAATGTGACGGCATGTCTTGGAAATACATATTGCTTCAAGGCTGCCCAGGAAACTATATCTCTTGCTCAGGAAATCGGCGAACGATTCAGTGAACAGAAGGTACCCGGACCTATGAAAATAGCGGTTGCCGGATGTCCATATCCATGTACCAGACCTCAATTTAATGAAATTGGTTTGATGGGAAGAGTAAGGCCTGATTTAAATATTGATGATTGCACAGGCTGTGGAATATGCGTTGATGTCTGCAAAACCGGTGCTAATTCAATGGATGATGGAAAAGTGACTATAGATTATGATGAATGTAACATGTGTGGAAGATGCATCGTAAACTGTCCGGCAGATGCCAGGTTCTCAGCAGAAGATGGTTTTATGATGTTTGTTGGTGGAAGAGGTAGCTGGCCACCACATGAAGGTCAAATACTGCATGAACTCATATCAAGAGATGAAGTTATTGACCAGATAGATCGCATAGTTACTGTATATAAAGAGAAGGGAGAGTCTGGTAAGAGATTGAAAGAATTTATTGGAAATGTTGGATTTGAAGAATTCAAAAGACTGGTGAAAAGTGAATAAAGTCTATAGATAAATAGGAGGTGAAATAAATGCCAGGAGGAGATAGAACCGGACCATTAGGTTACAATCCCCCATCAAGGGTTAATGCAATTACACGAGAGCAGGACCTTACTGAATTGAAAGACCATGCAGAATACCTGGAAAATGAATTGAAGGAAATAAGAAACTGGATTCAAGAGATTGGGGAATAAATCCCCAATCAATTTTTTGAAGATGAGATTGAAAATACTATATGACAATGAATCTGAAAATGGTTTTGTCAAAGGATGGGGGTTTTCCTGTTTGGTCGAAACAGGAAAACAAAAGATCATGTTCGATACCGGCTGGGATGGGAATGTTCTACTTCATAACATGGAGAAATTGGGGGTTACTAAAGGAGATATCGACACCATTGTCATTTCACATGACCACTGGGACCACCTGGGGGGCTTAACCCACATACTGCACCCGGATGTTACTGTATATGTTCCCATTTCGTTTTCCAAAGAATTGAAGAATGAGATAGAACAAAGAGCAGGTAAAGTGGAGGCAACTGGACCTAAAGAAATCGCTCCTGATGTATTTACTACAGGTGAAATGGGAGATAAAATTAAAGAACAGGCATTATTATTGAAAATTAACCAGGATATTGTGGTTGTTACAGGCTGTGCACATCCGGGTTTGGAGAACTTCATTGATGCAGCTAAAGATTTCGGGGAGCCGTACGGAGTGATTGGCGGCTTTCATAAATTCAATAAATTTGAATGTCTGAATGATATTTCTATGATCATGCCCTGTCATTGCACTCGATACAAAGCTGAGATTAAAACGATTTTTCCAGGCCAGTATATGGAATGTAAAGCAGGTTGTATTATTGAGATTTAGAAAAAATAGGAGGAATAAATTAATGGCTAAACTTCTAGCGATAAACTGGAACAGCAGTCCACCTGATATTGCAGATGTCGTTTACAATATAATCAGGACGGAAAGCAAGGAGATATTATTTTAAAAAGAGGTTCAGGATAACATGTTTGCTTATGGTCCTGTTCCTTCCAGAAGATTGGGTTTCTCATTAGGAGTGAGTCCCATACCGCCAAAAACCTGTTCATACAACTGCATCTACTGTCAATTGGGCCAAACCGACAGGGTGCAGGTGAGGCGTGAAAGCTTCTATCCAAAAGAAAATATACTGTACGATATCGAAAAAGTTGTGAATTCCGAAAATATCGACTATATTACATTTGTTGGAGATGGTGAACCAACATTGTGCAAAGACCTTGGTTGGTTAATTGGCAAGTGCAAAGAAAAATGGCAGATACCTGTGGCTGTAATCACAAACAGTTCTATTTTATTCATGAAGGATGTTAGGCTGGATCTGAAAAGTAGTGATGTGGTGCTTCCAACACTTGATGCCGGAAATGAAGAGGTTTATAAAACACTTAACAGACCTCATGGCAGTATTGGATTTGAAGAAATGCTTCAAGGCCTGGTTGATTTCAGGAAAGAGTATTCAGGTAAAATCTGGCTTGAGGTCATGCTGGTTAAGGGAGTGAATGATTCAGATGAATCCCTGATAGAAATTAAAAATGCCCTTGAACAGGTGAAACCTGACCGAATCTACATTTCAGTCCCCATCCGGCCGCCTGCAAAACCTGGTGTCAGGCCGCCCGAACCCGGGAGAATAATCAGGGCCCATGAGATCTTTGGTACTGCACTGGACCTTACTGATTACGAGTCAGGCGAATTTGGTCTTGATAATTTCCCTGATCTCAGAACCACAATTTTAGAGATATGCTCCCGACATCCATTAAGGGAAGAACAGGCAAGAGATATTGAGGGGAGATTTTCCGGAATGGAGAGTATTGATACTATGCTATCAGATGGAAGTCTGGTACGTGTAGAATATCAAAATGTATCCTATCTTTTGCCAGCAAATTTTATTAGAAAAACCAGGAAAAAAGATTTGAGGTGATTAGAATAATAATATCTGTTGCAAGCGGAAAAGGCGGAACCGGTAAGACTACGATAGCAACGAATATGGCGCTTAGCATTGCCAATGTACAGTTGTTGGATTGTGATGTTGAAGAACCAGATTCTCATCTGTTCCTGGATATGGATCTGGAAAAGGTTGAAGATGTATATCTATCAGTTCCTGTCGTCGATAAAGAAAAGTGTGACTTTTGCCAAAAATGTTCGAAATTCTGCCAGTACAATGCCATTGCAGTATTGCCTTCTGATATCCTCATCTTCCCACAGTTATGCCATGGTTGCGGAGGATGTATATTAGTGTGTCCAAAAGGTGCCCTTACTGAGGAGACGCGTATTATTGGCATAATTGAGGGGGGGACTTCAAATGGAGTTGAATTTTATCATGGGGTGTTAAATATCGGGGAACCTATGGCGACCCCGGTAATTAAAACCCTCAAGAAGAAAATCGACAAAGAAAAAAATGCAATCCTCGACTCACCCCCGGGCACCTCCTGCCCGGCTGTTGAAACCATTAGAGGTACTGATTTTTGCCTGCTGGTTACAGAACCCACACCTTTTGGTCTGTATGATCTGAAACTTGCAGTTGAAGTAGTGAAGCACTTGGCAGTTCCATTTGGAGTGGTTATTAATCGGGATGGAATTGGTGATGACAGGGTAGAAAAATTCTGCATGGAAAGAGATATTCCAATCCTTATGAAGATTCCACAAAATGAGGATATTGCAAGGCTTTACTCAAACGGTCAACCCTTTGTTTTGGAAATGCCTGAATGGAAGGAGGAGTTTGTCCGTCTCTTTGAAGTCGTCCGGAGGGAGTGTGTTATATGAAACAACTCACCATCATAAGTGGTAAAGGTGGGACTGGAAAAACTACCATTACTGCAGCTTTTGCATCCCTGGCTGAAAATGCCGTGCTGGCTGATTGTGACGTGGATGCCCCGGATCTGCATTTAATTCTAAAACCTGATATTAAAAAAACTATTGAATATTCGGGGTTAAAAATCGCCTTAAAAAATAACGAAAAATGCATCGAATGTGGAAAATGCACCGAATATTGCAGGTTTGATGCTATTGATGATGACTTTAATATTATCAATGAAAGGTGTGAAGGTTGTGGTGTCTGTGAATTTGTTTGCCCAGTCAGGGCAATACATCTGGTTGATCGAAAATCCGGGTTTGCTTACCTTTCAGAAACCCGGTTTGGACCCATGTCACATGCTATACTGAATACTGCTGAAGAAGCCTCAGGCAAATTGATTACCCTGGTAAGAAATAATGCCCGGGTTCTGGCTAAGAAATTTGACAAAGACCTAATTATTATTGATGGTCCCCCAGGGATTGGATGTGCGGTCATATCTGCTATTTCGGGTGTAAATCTTGTATTGATCGTGACAGAACCCACATTATCAGGTATACATGACATGGAGAGAATACTGGGTGTTGCCAGCCATTTCAATGTACCGGCTGTGGTTTGTATAAATAAATTCGATATAAATATTGATAATACCCGGCTCATCGAACAGTACTGTGCCGAAAATGGACTTGATGTTGTGGGCAGGATACCATATGACGAAACAGCGACGATGGCTATGATCCGGGAGATGACCGTAGTTGAATTTTCTGACAATGAGTTTTCAAATAATGTGAAAATAATCTGGGAAAATATCAGGAGAAAACTTAAATGACAGATTCAAGCACGAAATCTGATTTTGATAAGATGGTCGAAAAGCTTCAAAGAGATGTCAATGAGCAGGCGCTGATGACATTTTCTGAAAAAGTGGTTGAGGAATATAATAGCCCGAAAAACATTGGTAAAATGGCAGAAGCAATTACTGAAGAAAATCTGCATTGTGCGCACCTTGCTGTTATTACTGTGCGAAATGCTCTGAAAATGTTAACATAAAGGAGATAATCAGATGCAATGTGCGTTGTGTATATCCAAGAAATGCAGAGAGGGAAAGGATTGTTCTTCTATTTCGACAGAGGTTGAATATACTGGCACGAACCTTGAATCCATGAAGATCTCGGCACAGATAGAATCCAGGTATTATATGGAAAAAACGAGGTTGGAAGAACTTATTTTGTATGCCGGGGGAATGGGGTATGAAAAATTGGGCATTGCCTTTTGTGTAGGTCTGGAAAAAGAGGCAAAGGTAATTCATAAGATTTTGACACAGGATTTTGAAGTATCTTCTGTCTGTTGTAAGGTATGCGGGATTGATAAGGATAGCTATGGTCTGGATAAGCTGCACAGTGGTAGTTATGAAGCTATATGCAATCCAATAGGTCAGGCACTGGTTTTTAATAACGAGAAAACCGATTTAAATATCATTCTCGGATTGTGTATCGGTCATGATATTCTCTTTACTCAGCACTCGCAGTCTCCTGTAACCACGCTGGCAGTAAAGGATAGAGTGCTGGCACATAATCCTCTGGGTGCGATATATTCTAATTATTATCTTGAACACAGGTTCAA
>CBFFLL010000121.1:0-8128 GCA_965642175.1 Candidatus Methanoperedens nitratireducens
GATCCGTGTCGATCCGCATCATCCTTACAATCAGTGTTCCATTTCATTTGCTGTTGAACTTTCCTGGCGCATCTACAACTTCCTAATAGTTAGCTTCAAGTAAAATGTGCAAATATTTTGATAGATCATGTTAAAAGACGTTAAAGAGACTGCTGTCTGGGAAAGAAAAAAAGGCGAATTTTCTGTATCAGAATTTCATCGAAGCTGTTCAGAACTTTTATGCGGAGCTTGGATGGGGCAGATTCGAGGTTAAAGAAGACAATGGAAAAGGACTTGTGGTCAGGGTCGAGGACTCGTTCATAGCGAAGGGTTATGGTAATTCTAAAGTCGCGGTCTGTCATTTTTTGAGGGGGTATAACGCCGGGCTGGCTTAGGTGCTGAAAGGCAAAAGCATGGACGCCGAAGAAACAAGATGCATGGCAAAGGGCGACGATTGCTGTGAATTCGTGATGAAGCGGACGGAATAATCCCCGAAACTCATAATAAGTCCATCATATTTATCCTCCTTTTGATGTACGGTACACTTTACCTTCATCACCGTCAACTGTAAGCTCTTCTCCATCTTTCAAATGTCTCCAACTATCTGTAGCACGATCTGTCTTTGTTTTTCGATCCTGTCAAAGTTAATGTAAACGATCTGCTGCCATGTCCCCAGGGTCAATCTTTTATCAATAAAAGGAATTGTAAGACCGGGTCCCACGAGCATTGCCCTTAGATGCGAAGCTCCATTGTGATCGCCCCAGGTTTTGTGGTGATGATAGTCTTTTTGCAATGGGATCAGTTCTTCTAAGATTTCTGAGACGTCCTTTGAAAGGTTTGGCTCATATTCCATAGTTGTTATCGCTCCAGTTGAACCTATACAAAATATGGTTACTGTACCATTTCTTATTTTCCCTTGTTCAACTGAACTTGAGACCTTTTCAGTAATATCAACGATCCCACAATCTTCTTTTCCAGATATCGAGATGTTTTTTGTTTCTACAGGCATGGAATAATATTAGTAGACAACATTAAAAGCTTCTTCCATAATATCGCGAAAAATGCAACGTAATTTATGGCAATGATCAACAATCCAAATAGGATGAGCAAACAAATAGCAAATAATAATATGGAGAACATTCAGCATAACAATAACAAAAAGCATCTAATTGAGTAATAAATGGAGCAGATTATGGACTATATAAAAATTATCCCATGCTTGGACGTAAAAGATGGACGACTTGTAAAAGGTATCAATTTTGTAGATCTGAAGGATGTAGGCGACCCGGCAGAGAATGGTAAAGCTTATAGCGATGCCGGCGCGGATGAATTAGTATTTTTAGATATTACTGCAACGGTTGAAAAAAGGAAAACGTTGATCGATGCTGTAAAAAGAACGGTAAATAATATCTCGGTACCTCTCACTGTTGGCGGAGGAATAAAAAGTATCCAGGATATTCAGGAACTGATGGACATCGGTGTGTCAAAAGTATCTATCAATACTGCGGCTGTGATAAATCCTGAATTAGTAAAAGAGGCTGCAGAAAAATTTGGCAGCGAAAAGATCACGATCGCCATAGATACACGGGCTTCTTCAAGTGTGCCTTCCGGATTTGAAGTTATGGTGAACGGTGGGACAAAACCCACAGGGATCGATGCAGTTGAATGGGCGAAAAAAGTTGAAAAGCTTGGGGCAGGTGCCATCTTACCTACAAGCATGGATGCAGATGGGACACAGGCTGGATACGATATTCCTATGACGAGAGCTATAGCAGATGCAGTGAACATACCCATAATTGCCTCAGGTGGAGCCGGGACACTTGAACACCTCTATGAAGCCGTAGCAGATGGGCATGCAAATGCGGTTTTAGTAGCATCTATCGCTCACTTTGGGAAATATTCGATCAAAGAAATGAAAGAATATCTGGAAGAAAAAGGATTACCTGTAAAAATTTGAGGATTTCAAAGCTCTGGCAGGAAACGTCCTGCCTTGGGAACATCAAAAGCGCCTGTCCCCCCATCTCAAGGGCAGGCGGAGCAAGATCGGGAGGGGCACCCAGGCAGAGTGAAGGTGAGAGGGGCGGTAAGAAAGCCTAAGAAGGGGTGGGGCAGACTTGCAGGATATTCAATCAGTGAAGTTTCTGAACAGGAGATTTCTCTATTTTTTATATTTAGATTTATATAAATAAATATGTTGAGTTTAATAGTGATGAATGATTAATAATTTACTAATCTTTGTGTCAATTCTTGATGCAAAGGTCTGATATCCAAGGAGGAGAGAAAAGATGAAGAACCTGCTATTTATCCTTATAACGATCGAGTTAATAACTTCCGGTTGCCTCAGTGACAAAGAGCTCATAACTGATGAACCCACCAATATAAGTATCATCCCGCGCGAGGTCCTGTTCGGCAACCCGGATAAGATCACGGCCCGTCTTAGCCCTGATGGGGCACAGATCAGCTACCTTGCCCCTGTAGATGGCGTATTGAACGTCTGGGTGGGATCTGTTGATGATCCCGACACAGCCAAACCTGTTACCAATGATACCGACCGCGGCATACGAATCTACTTATGGGCTTACACCAGCCAACATATCATATACCTGCAGGATCAGGCAGGCGATGAGAACTGGCGTGTCTATAGTGTGAACCTGAATAACGGTGAGACCATCGACCTAACTCCTATAGAAGGTGTACAAGCCCGCATCCAGGGGGTCAGTCCGAAGTTCCCTGAAGATATCCTCATAGCTCTCAATGATCGCGTTCCAGAGCTTCATGATATTTTCCGGGTCAATATCACAACTGGTGAGAAGAGTTTAATCCAGAAAAATGAGGAGTTCATCTCATTCCTTACCGACGATGATTTGAATATCCGCCAGGCAGCACGAATGACACCCGATGGTGGAATGGAGGTACTCATTCCCACAGAAGATGAAAACTGGAAATTGTTTGCCAGGATCGAAATGGAAGATATACTCACAACAAGCCCTATTGGGTTTGATAAGAACGGCACGATTTTATATCTGGTCGATAGCCGGGACCGGAACACAGCTGCCATGTATGCGCTAGACCTTAAAACAAATGAGCAGACATTGGTCGCCCAGGATCCACTGGCTGATGTTAGCGATCTCATGATCCATCCCACCCAGAAGAATATCCAGGCAGTGGCTTTCACCTACGAGCGTAAACACTGGCAGATCATCGACCAATCCATCGCAGATGATCTTGACTACTTGAAAACAGTTGCAGATGGCGATGTCGAGGTCGTGGACCGGACACTGGACGATAAATACTGGATGGTCGCCTACCTTATTGATGATGGTCCGTTGCAGTACTATCGCTACGACAGACAGGCGCAGGAGGCAGAGTTCCTTTTCACTAATCGCAAGGATGTGGAAGGAGTGACACTGGCAAACATGCATCCCGTTGTTATCAAATCCCGCGATGGGCTTGATCTTGTCAGCTACTACACACTACCACCGGGAAGTGATGCCGATGGCGACAACTATCCCGATCAGCCATTGCCGATGGTACTTTACGTCCACGGCGGGCCGTGGGCGCGGGACAACTGGGGCTACGAGTCTGTACATCAGTGGCTGGCCAACCGTGGCTATGCTGTATTGAGCGTCAACTTCCGCGGATCCACGGGATTCGGAAAGGCACTTATCAACGCAGGTAACCTGGAGTGGGGTGCCAGGATGCATGATGATCTCATTGACGCTGTTGATTGGGCTATCCAGGAAGAGATCGTTGACCCTGATCGCGTGGCGATTATGGGGGGAAGTTACGGTGGATACGCCACGCTTGTTGGCATGACGATCACACCAGAGAAGTTTGCCTGTGGCGTAGACATTGTGGGTCCGTCGAACCTTACTACTCTGCTTGAAACGATACCGCCATACTGGCAGCCACAGATCGAGCTGTTTGCAACGCGTGTGGGTGACCATAGAACTGAAGAAGGACGGGCACTCCTGATCAATCGATCACCACTGACTTATGTGGATCAAATCCAAAAACCGCTATTGATCGGTCAGGGTGCAAATGACCCGCGTGTTAAACAGGCAGAGTCCGACCAGATCGTTCAGGCGATGCAGGAGAAGAATATTTCGGTGACGTATGTGCTCTATCCGGATGAAGGACATGGCTTTGCCAGACCTGAGAACAGACTGTCGTTCTTCGCAGTATCTGAGGCATTCCTCTCCCGGTGCCTGGGTGGTCGGTATGAGCCCATCGGTGATGATTTCGAAGGTTCAAGCATTACTGTTCCGGCTGGAGCCAGAGAAGTACCTGGTCTAGAAGAAGACGTATCAAAGTAGCAATCAATCAATCAATCCATCAATCAGTCCTGGCTTGCCGGGTGCTATATTTGCAGGAACTTCGAAAACTACTATATGTCCGGATTCAACAAATGGACCCTGCTGGTGAAAAAGATCGTCTATTGTTCATCGATAACCTCCGGATCCTGCTTATAGCCCTGGTGATCCGGCCCTGATTGCAGGAGGACTTTACTGGCATTCTTTTACCTACGCATTGTGGGAACAATTCATTGGTGTGTCTATTATCATAGCATTGACAGTCACTTTCCGTGAGAAATAAAACAATCAGGGAAGATTATAAAAAGCAATATCAAGAAGTGCATATACAGTTTATATTATTCACGCTCCTGTTATTGTCTTCCTTGCACTCAGCCTTCGAGGTGTAATCCTGGATCCTCTTCTCAAGTTCGTATTAGTCGCCCCTCTGCTCCCAAACATTTAATATTATGTCAGACTAAACTCAATGCATGGAGTGATAGCGATATGTTAGAGCAGGAAGCATTCTGGAACGCCGGATCTTTTGCCATGATCACAGATGGGACAAAACCGGCTATGAAATGGACAATAGATGAGTTGAGCAAACGAGGGAAAAAGGTATATGTTGTGGATATGTCCGACAACCCTGATATAGGGACTTTGCAGAACATATCAGAACTTACCGCGGTTGTGGACTGCGCCGTAATCGGAGTGACAAAAACAGATCCTGCAGATGCAATGCAAAGTCTCGAAAAGAAGGGTATCAGGAAATTCTGGATACACTGGAGGACCGAAACGCCAGAAGTTAAAGAGATGTGCAGCAGTTCTCAAACCCAATGCGTCACAGGCAAATGCCCTATGATGTATCTTGCCCACGGGCTCAATATTCATATGATCCACAGGAGCATAGCGAAAATAACGGGAAAATTTTGATATCTAGGTATGGGACCTCCTTGAAATACAGATTTAGAGCGTTAATTTTTTTCGAGCCATTCACACTGTTTTTATCTCAAATCTTTCGAACATCTTTCTCATAACAAGGTCCTGTATCGACCCAAAACCTGACGTGGCTATGGTCTTGCCATCCAGGTCATCAATAGTCTTGATATCAGAATCAGCTCTAACGATAAGAGCACTGCCTCCTGAATTCACTCCGCTGATGATATATATCCTGCCATTATCATTTATCCAGTACCTTAAAAGCGGGGTCAAACCAAAGGTCGCAATATCCACTTCCCTGTGAGCGAAAGCATTCGTCATTGCCTGTCCGTTCCTGAATTTCATGAACTGGAGGTTCTTGCCAGAGATGAGGCCTACTTTTTCATAATACCCCTCTTCCTTTGCCACATAAACTGCAAGGTGATGGAGGTTGCGTTCCAGGAAGCCGAACCTGATGGTCCCGTTAACAGGTGACGGTGTCCAATCAGGGTCATTTTCCAGTCTTTTCTTGATTTCTGAATAATATGTATCAAGAATGATATTTGAAAAAAATCCGTCAATGTCATTCGGACGATCTTTAAAAGCTCCGGCTTTATCCATTATATCAAATGCGATATTCATCTCCTCCTTATCCGGGAATTCATTATAGATCATGCTATCAAGTGCAAGTGAGGCAGACTGATCGTCAACTTCTGTGAAATTAGATGCGTAATGAATGACCTTTTCCCGGTTTGCCGGATCATTGATGAACATATTGCCTTTCAATTGCGCCCACACAAGAGCTCTTATCATATCTTCATCTACAATGAATTCAGATTTTACGAGAACACAGCTTGGATGATCAGGCCAAATGTCTTTAGAATTCACAAGATACCTGCCATAACCATCGATCACAGATTTGGCAGGATGCGGTTCCCACGAAACGAAACCTGTTATCTTTCCATTCCTGAGGGCTGAACTCATCTCATCAGTGGTCATTGAAACGCCGTTGATGGTCTTCTGATTATTCATTTCCACTACGAGCCCCCACCTGTAAAGCGGGAGCCAGTAATACGACCCCAGTACGTTCTCACCTTTATAATTGATATAGTCCCCGACCCCTCTTTTTTCGTATATTACTTCTTTTACCGCAAGATTGTTCTTTATATTTTCATGAAGGATCCTGGACCTGTCCTTATGAAAGATGAGTTCTCCCCTATTATTAACCAAGAATATCTCCCCTGATCTTCCAATATCGATACCTTCGATAAGCATATACAGGTTCTCAATACTTACTCTTGCGCCCAATATTTCCGTGATGGTATCGTTCTTTTTAATAGGATATGTTATTATTACTTCAGGAAAATTATCGATGCTGGACAGGGAAACATCGGAAATGAACAATCTCCCTTCAAGAGCATCTTTAATAGAAGGCTCTTTGGCTTCATTTTTTGGGCGATTCAAGGTGGAGAATATGATATTTCCATCAAGGTCTATAATAAAGAATTCTTCATATACACCTTCGTGTTCATTTTGAAATGCACGCAGGTATTTTTGAAAGTTCTCTTCTTCTGAATTCCCGGCAATGGCAGAAATAATACGAATATCATCCTTTCTTGCATCCATCCAGTTATCTATTGCCCGGCCGGTGTTTTCAGTCGCAACAAGCAGGTTCGTATTAACTGAATCGCGAATAGTTCCCTGACTGTGTTCATAGGATACATAAACAACAGCAGATAGCGGTATTATGGATATGATTAGGAAAAAAATGATCTGTTCAGACCGTATTCTCAGATATTAGCCTCCGATATTGGATTATGATTCTCTTGATCTTTTAAGTACGTTCCTGATGCGGGCTTTCAATTCATTCAGATTGAATGGTTTAGTTACATAGTCGTCTGCACCCATCTCCAGACCCTCTACTTTATCACGCACTTCATCTTTAGCTGTCAACATGATCACAGGGACTTTTCATGTAAGTTCATCCTTTTTCAACTGAGCGCACACTTCAAAACCATCAATTCCGGGGAGCATGAGATCAAGGACGATCAATTCTGGCATTTCTGTCTTTGATTTTTCGATCGCCTGGTAACCGTCGTAGGCTTCGATAACTATGTAACCCTGCGCTTCAAGGGATCTTTTTAATGGAAGAAGCGTAGACATCTCATCGTCCACTATCATTATCTTTTGTCTTGCATCAGAAAAACCTCTTATCCTTTTTTCAACTTCTTTTTCCGAGATCCCAATTATCCGGGATATCTCTGAATGAGAGATTTTTTTCATTTTTTTCAATCAATTCAACGATCTTATCATCAATATTCTTATTCATGATCTACCTCCTGTCTCCACATCAGGTGAAGGCAATTGTTCATCCAATACTAACCTCAACTCATCATAGAATTTAATGAGAAGCTTTGCAGCTTCATGTTCCTCATTGAGATAGAATGAACGTATCTGTTTCCCGATCTTTTTCTCAATAATTATGTTATTCTGCAGAAGAGGTTCAATTACTCTTGCCACGCTGGAATGATACAATCCCGTGGCCTGCGCTATCCCGGAAAGATAATTGATCTCTCCTTTATTATTCATGAGATATTCCAGTACAGTTAATTGTGCTGTTTTACCAAACAACTTTTCAAGTGGGCTCATATTTTGTCATCATTTTACCTATCTTGTTACAATTTTTAGGTATCTCCTTTTCAAAACATATGTGCGTATGTATTCATATAGTTATGCTTTTATAATCATTGTACTATGTGTAAATATAAAATAAGTATATTGTTAGCATTCACTAATCTAGCTATAACAAACACCAACTTGACTATTAATAGACAAGTTTAAGTATTAAGACGTTCTAATTACAAATCGAGTTTGTCCGATTAACGTTAGTGTCCAGTAACATCTTGGGGTAAAGCTTTATTAGTTATTATTTATATATT
>CBFFLL010000122.1:0-8105 GCA_965642175.1 Candidatus Methanoperedens nitratireducens
CTGTTCTGGAGTATAGGATGAATTCCCGCATGAGCATTACAGATGAGGGGCATATTTAAGTAAGTTTCTGGAATCTTTTGAAACCATATATTTCTTCTGTGGTTTTCAAACCAGAAATTAATAAAAAACCCACAATTTTAACAGCAAAGCTTTTATTAAGTATATCCATTTAGAAGGTCGAATTGATATGTTAGACATTGCGATCCCCAAAGGCAGTCTTGAAGAGCAGACCCTTCTCCTGTTCAAGCAGGCTGACCTAGAGATAAGAAAGACAGACCGTGAATACAATCCCACGGTAAAAGACCCGAGAATTAAGAAAGTCAAGATACTGCGCCCGCAGGAGATACCAAAATACGTGGAGGAAGGCTACTTTGACCTGGGGATATCAGGTAAAGACTGGGTAATGGAATCAGGTTCTGATGTTGTTGAAGTCTCTGATATGATATACAGCAAACAGGGAGAAGGGACTGTCAAGATAGTGGTGGCTGTGCCCAATGAACAGACGGTGAAGACAGCCAGGGACATTAAACCCGGAAGCAGGGTCTCGACTGAATACCCTAAACTCACTAAGAAGTTCTTTGATAACCTGGGTATACCTGTTGATATACGCTACTCATATGGAGCTACCGAGGCAAAGGTGCCCGAACTTGTTGATGTAATAGTTGATCTGACAGAAACTGGCTCAACACTGCGGAAAAACGGCCTCAAGATCGTGGATATCATACTTGAATCCACGACAAAGCTCATTGCGAATAAGAAATCCTGGAATGACCCTGTAAAGAGAAAAGAGATAGAAGAGATAAAGATCCTCCTGCAGGCTGTGCTTGAGGCGCGCGGCAAGGTTTACATCGTAATGAACGTGCCTGAGGACAGGCTGGATGCTGTCGTGAACGTTCTTCCTGCTATGAAGAGACCCACGGTGTCAAAGCTGTATAAATCTGATTATTATGCAGTGGAGACAGTGGTGAGCAAGAGCGAGATCAATACGCTGATACCAATGCTCAAAGAGCTTGGGGCTGAGGATATACTTGAGATGGATATTACCAAGATAGTGCATTGAAATATTCTTCAAATAAGCGGTGTTTTACTGACCTTAAATTTATCTCAAAATAGTTATCGTTATTCAATCCAATAACACCATATATAGAAGGGAATGAATAATGAGATACGATTTTAAAATTGAAAATGTAGTTTCTACTGCAAAACTTTCAGATCATTTTGATTTGATCGATATTGAATCAAAACTTGAGGGCGCTGAATACAATAAATCAAAGTTTCCTGGTCTTGTGTATAGAATTAAAGAACCGAAATCTGTTTTTCTATTATTTAATTCTGGCAAAGTTGTATGCACAGGATGTAAATCCATTGATGATGCAAAAAATGCCGCAGATATGCTCAACAAAAAACTCATCGGATTGGGAATAAATGTAAGTGGCAATTATGAACCCATCGTTCAGAACATAGTAGCATCAGCTGATCTTGGAGGTGCCCTGAATCTTAATGCTGTGGCTTTGGGACTCGGAATGGAAAACATCGAATACGAACCTGAACAGTTCCCCGGGCTTGTTTATCGAATGGATGACCCGAAGGTAGTAATATTATTGTTCGGTTCAGGAAAACTGGTTATTACTGGCGGCAAGTCTCCATTGGATTGCAAAAATGCCTTGATCAATGTAAAAGATACATTAATCAGTTTAAGCTTATTATCCCACCCATAAAAGTGCCATCAATCCGGGTTTTATTATCATCACAAATAGTATTTATACAAATGTGGCTATATAACAAAGAATCTGTAATAAGTGTGGTAGATTTTCATGCTAAGAATAACCACCCCATCCCGTCTGCACATGACCCTTATCGACATGAACGCCTCACGGGGACGTGTGGACGGCAGTATCGGGCTTACGCTTGATGAACCTGTTATACATATCACTGCTGAAAGATATGACGTTATTGAGGTAACAGGGACAAGCGAACATGCCAAACGTATGAAGAAAAGCGCTGCTTTGCTCCTGCCTGACGGTGCGGGGATACATATCAACATTGAAAAGGATTATCCATCCCACGTCGGTATGGGTTCTGGAACCCAGGCTGCACTTGCTGCTGGTATGGCTGTGAACAGGCTATACGACCTGGGTTTGAACGTGTATGAGATCGCGGCGAAAGTAGGCAGGGGCGGAACGAGCGGTATCGGAGTGGCGGCATTCGATAAGGGTGGCTTCATTCTGGACGGAGGACATAAGTTCAGTGAAAAAAAAGCGTTCCTTCCATCCGCGGCAAGCAAGCTTCCTCCTGCTCCGATCATATTGAGAAAAAACTTCCCCGATTGGCCTGTTGTTGTCGCGATACCCGCGCATAAGGGGGCATACATGAAGAAAGAAGAGAACATATTCCAGACAGAATGCCCTGTGCCATTGCGCGAGGTGGAAAAACTCTCACACATCATCCTGATGCAGCTTCTTCCTGCTCTAGCTGACGAGGATATGGTGGCATTTGGCAGCAGCATAAATGCGATACAGGAGCTTGGCTTTAAGAAAAGAGAGGTCGGACTTCAACCCGTTTCGAATGTATTGATGAAAATACTAAGGGAAGAAGGGGCATACGGGGCTGGTATGAGTTCTTTTGGTCCAACTGTTTATGCTTTTGGGGAAGATGCAGAGGAACTCAAAAAAATCGCTGTGGAATTTTTGGGCGGAAAAAGACAGGTTTTCATTACAAAGGCAAGGAATAAAGGGGCAAAAATAAAAGATATTTGACTTAACATTTATCTATATTAGAGTATATGAAAGAAACTCTCCTATTCTTTGGAGGATATTAATTCAATGGTCGAATCTGAAGCTCATAAAAAGTACGAATTCAAAAGGACGCTAGAGGCGCTTCGCGATAAGCACGGCAGAGGTACGGAACTCATTTCGCTATATATCCCTCATGACAAGCAGGTGCACGAAGTATCGAGCCAGTTGAGGGAAGAGTTCGGTCAGGCTTCCAATATCAAATCAAGGGTGACAAGGCAAAATGTTACTGGAGCTATTGAATCCCTGCTTTCACGGCTCAAGCTTATTCCAAAAGCCCCTGTGAACGGTGTAGTCATCTTCTGCGGAGCCGTGGACATAGGCGCTAACAAGACCGATATGCTGACATTCATTATCGAGCCGCCTGAACCTATTGTATCTTATAAGTACCACTGCGATTCATCCTTCCTTCTCACTCCCCTTGAGGACATGCTGCATGAGAAACAGACATACGGGCTCATGGTGCTTGACAGGCGCGAAGCCACTGTTGGACTGCTGCGCGGGAAACACATCGAAGAAATGGCTCATCTCACTTCCACTGTCCCTGGAAAACAGCGCAAAGGTGGTCAGAGCGCCCACAGGTTCCAGCAGCTTCGACTTATAGCGATAAATGATTTCTATACAAAGATAGCAGATGCTGCAAGCGAGGTCTTCGTGGCTATTGATCCAAAGGAATTCATGGGTGTTTTCATAGGCGGACCGTCGCCCACGAAGGAAGAATTTGAAAGTGGTGCTTACCTGCATCATGAGATCCAGAAAAAGATACTTGGGCTGTTCGATGTGGCGTATACGGACGAGTCCGGTCTTTATGAATTATTCGATAAACTGGGAGAAGCCCTGCAGGACCTTGATGTAGTAAAAGAGAAAAAGTATATGGAGCGTTTCCTGAAAGAGCTTGTAAATGATTCAGGTCTTGCCTCATACGGAGAAGAACAGGTCAGGAAGAACCTTGAAATGGGCTCGGTGGACACGCTGCTGTTATCAGATGAACTAAGAAAGGTCAGAATAACCATAAAATGTGGCAACTGCAGCAACGAAGAAAAGAAGACTATCACGAAAAAAGCTGGAGAGGAGTACCAGCCCGGGAACTGCACAAAGTGCGGGTCAGGCATGAAGATCGCTGAGTCTGTGGATATCGTGGAAGAACTTTCAACTGTTGCGGACCAGATGAGTACTAACACCGCCTTTATATCGAACGACTTTGAAGAAGGGAACCAGCTTATGACAGCTTTTGGCGGCATTGGCGCCATACTGAGGTACAAGACAGGGATCTAGGGTCACTTTTCGATAGTGTATCTGATCGTCACCTCAATTGACAAACCTTTGATGTATTTTTCATATTCGCTTAGGGCCTGCTTTATTTTCGCGTTCTCCATGAGCTTCTCGACCTGTTCCTTTACATCGGAATAACGGACATATTCCTGGACTGTTAGCTGGTTCTCGTTTTCAGTTTCAACTATAATGGAACTCATATTTCCTCCTGATGAGAGCTCTCATGCCCTATCTCCACAGGAACACATTCGGCGCACTCGAATTGCAGCGTGGTATGCATGATATTGAACCTGTCCCTCACCATTTTGCTGATCTCTCTAATTAGTGCCTCTGTCTGCTGGACATGTATCCTGTCAACGAGAATATGGGCGCTCATGGCATGGATATTGGAGCATATACTCCAGATATGGATATTATGCACCCCTCTTACCCCATCGATCATCATGAACTCCCTGGATAGCATATCTGCATCAACATGCTTTGGCGCAAATTCAAGAAGTATCCTCAAAGAGCCTATGACAAGCCTGAACGCACCGTAAAGCAGTATCGTTGCGATCAGAATGCTAAGCACAGGGTCTACCCTGTTTTCTCCTGTTAGAAGAATAATCACAGCCCCGGCGATAACAGCCACAGAAGCCAGGGCATCACCGATCACATGAAGGTAGGCGCTTTTGATATTCAGGTCAGAATGGCCATGCAGTTTCAAAGCCACCCATGTATTGACAACGAGACCGATTGTTGCTATGACAAGGACTTCTGCCCCTTTTACCTCAGGCGGGTCAAGAATCCTCCAGTATGCCTCGTAAAAGATGAATAACGCAATACCGATTATTGTTGTCCCGTTTATTAACGCGGCAAATATCTCGAACCTGTGATAGCCAAATGTCATGCTGCTATTTGATGGTCGGGCCGAGATCCGTATTGCGCCGTAGGAAAGCAAAAGTGCCACAACATCCATGAAAACATGGGCTGAATCAGAGAGCAGGGCAAGGCTGTTGGATAGTATCCCGCCAGCTAATTCCATGAAAAATATTATCGATGTAAGAATTATTGCCAGCTTCAGGTTTTTATGGAGCGCTTCTTCCATGATCGCCTTCTTAATCACAGCTATTGTTGGGCAGCTTACATACTTCGAGCTTCCTGCATATTTCGCAGTCAGCTTCGCACGGTTCTATGTGTATCAGTATTGAAAGGTTGGGAATCTTCTCCTTAATGTCCTTTTCCAGATGATCGCAGAAATCATGAGCCTCCCCAACAGGCTGGTTTTTAGGAACAACAAGGTGAAGGTCAACGAACCTCTCAGCCCCAGACATCCTTGAGCGGAGATCATGGTATTCTGCGTATTCAGAATAGTGTTCAGCAATGATGGATTTGATGATACCTTCTTCGCTGTCAGAAAGTTTTACATCCATGATCCCGGAGACAGAACGTTTCGTCAGGTCATACGACGCTTTCATGATTATGAGTGCCACGATTATTGCAATAATGGGGTCAAAAATAGGATTTTTTGTGATCCATATTAGAATAAGACCAATAAAAACCCCGACTGATGTGTATACATCCGTAGTGAGATGATACGCATCCGCTTCAAGAGCTATTGATTCAGATCTCTTTGCAACTTTCATTATCTTTCCTGACACATAATAGTTCACAACAGTAGATACACCCATAATAACGATACCTGCGCCGATAAATTCCAATTCTATATTTTCAGGATCAATTAGTTTTTCACCGGCTTTGTAAAGTATGATGATCGCTGCTACAAAGATCAGGATCGCTTCGACAGTGCCGGAAACGTTCTCGAACTTGCCGTGACCGAACGTGTGTATGTCATCGGCTGGCTTCCCGGCTTTCCGGACTGAATAATTCGCTATTATCGCAGCCATCAGGTCTATGCCTGTATGGAGGGCTTCAGAAAGAACGGATATGGAACCCATCATGAGTCCTGCTACAAGCTTTAGTAACAACAGGAAGGTATTGGAATAGATGGACAGTCTCGCTACTGACGTGATTTCTTTATGAGCAGCAAAATATTTGTTGTTCTTATCTGGCATTTATTTATATTCTATTGGCGGTAACAGTATAAAGGGATTTTTATCATCGGGATACTTTCCACCTTAGAAGTACCCCGTCTTCGATTTTCTCACACGAGAGGAGCATAAGCCTGCAAAAATCATTTTTAAATCCTTCTCCATCCACAAGCGCGGGCGCATTAATGCCTCCGATTATGATGTTCCCGATAAAGGTATATAACTCATCCACAAGCCCGCATGATATCAAACCCCAGTTCAGCGTGGCTCCACCTTCCACCATCAAGCGGTCGATACCTCTTGCTTTCAATTCAATCAGGAGTTTCTCTAGATCCACTGTTTTTTTTCCGGCTGTAATTATCTCGGCGCACTCTGCAAGTTTGTTTATCCTTTCCTGCGGCGCAATTTCCGTTACGGCAATTATCCTTTTTCCTTCGCCCTTCTTAAATATGTCAGCGTCAACCGGAGTGCGCGCCATGCTGTCCACCACGATCCTTATGGGGTTCTCAGGAAGCCCCCCGGCGCGCCTCTTATCCCTGCGCTGTTGAGATTTCACAGTGAGGCTCGGGTTGTCCGAGAGCACGGTGCCTATGCCAACCATTATTACATCAGAACCAGCACGCAGTTCATCCATGCGTTCAAAATCCAGGCTGCCGGATATCCTCGTCTGCTTTCGCTCGATGGTGGCGATTTTCCCGTCTGCGCTCATGGCTGCATTGATAAAGACAAAGGGACGTGAGGTTTTATCTAGCATGGCTTTCTCTTTGTGCTTCAAAGATGAAATATCTACCCGCTATACAAAAGTATTAAGTATTGAATGCCTTATTAAGCAGAACGTTTGTGAAACTTATTCACAATATTATTAATCTTCGGAGGAAATCATTTGGCAGTAACAAAAACAGACGGCTGGAAAGCTAAGCAATGGTACAACCTGGTTGCACCTGAAATGTTCGGAAAAGCGAACATTGGAGAGACCGTGGCAGACGTGCCCGAAAAATTGGTCGGAAGGGTCATCGAAGTGACACTTGGGGAATTAACGAACGACCTTTCAAAACAGAACATTAAATTAGTTTTAAAAGTCGACAGCGTAGGCGGCGATTCCGCATACACGAAATTCACAGGTCATCAACTTACGCAGGATTACCTGCGCTCACTCGTAAAGAGATCGACATCAAATATTGAGACCAACATTTCGGTATCAACAAAGGATGGCTACACGATACGGGTAAAACCATCATGCTACACCATCAAAAGAGCACGGACCAATCAGGTAAAAGCGATACGTGCAGTAATGAACAGCGTAATAACAGCAAGAGCAAAGGAAATGGACATGGAGCAGTTCGTCCAGGAAGTCGTAACCGGAAAGCTCTCAGCTAGCATCTATCATGATGTTAAGCCAATATATCCTCTGCGAAGAGTAGAGGTCAGGAAGACAGAGATCGAGGCTGAACCCGGCACAGCCTCATAAACTTTTTTATAAATTTTTCGCTCTTTTCAATTCGTTTATATTTTCCTTCATTTTCTCGTTCTCGATCCTTGCCAGCATGAGCGACGCCGCAAGAAGGAAAAAGGCTGCAAAATTTATCAGAAGAAAAGGTAAAACATCTGGACCTATGCCTCCGCCTCCAGTGCCGGGGCATGGTGGAACCACGCATGGGTGCGATCTGGCATAGAAACGCACGGAAAGAAAGCTTATAGGAACGCTGATAAATCCTACGATACCCAAAACGGCTGATAACCTGGCTCTTTTCTCTGGCTCTTCAACTGCCTGGCGGACCATTATGTAAGAGAGATATATCAAGAAAAGCACAAGTGAAGTGTTCAAACGCACATCAGTTGAATCCCAGTATCCACCCCATGCTGATTTTCCCCATATTGAACCTGTCGCAAGCGTTAAAAATGCAAAAATTACTCCTATCTCTGCTGATGATAAGGCTATGATATCCCATTTCTGTTCTTTCTTACGCAGATACATTATGCTGCATATGAACACGATTGCAAATGAAATATA
>CBFFLL010000123.1:0-7978 GCA_965642175.1 Candidatus Methanoperedens nitratireducens
CATCTTCAAAACCTCCCAACTCTCCGGCACCATCCCGATTTCGGTTTTCTTCTGCGGTTCGCCCCTGGTGCCTTCGGTAAAGAGTTTTTGCATGAGGGCTTTTTTCAGTTCGGTGGTGGTGCGTATGAGATTGTCCTGCTGCTCAATGGCTTTTTGCACCGCGCTTAATACGTGGGCGATTTTGTGTTGTTCGGGGAGGGGGGGATGTGGAATAATGAGTTCTGATAAACGAGATTTTGAAAGATTTGGTATAGTGGTAACGTTGGCTCTGCCAAAATAAACTTTACCAATAACAAAGGAGTATTCTAACCATTGCAGAATAAATAACGGGTCTATATCATCTGTTTTTGCTCTTAACCTGTGTAAATGATTTTGATAGTAACAGTTTTCTACTTCTTGATTCCATATAGCTGTTCTTCCAATATCGCCACCCTCACATACTAATAAATCATTTTTTTCCAATCGATATCTTGCTTCTTCGTCTTCTGAAAAATGCATATAGTCAAGTTTTTCAAGTACAATCTTTCCCCAGTAAATATTTGAAGTTCTGAGGAATGGTCTTTGATTCTTGCCAACTCTATTTGATTTTGAGACTTGTTTGCCTTGTTGTATTTCAAAAAAGTCATCAATACGACCAACTATCCAATCATTAGGGAAAAAACCAATCTCCGTATTATTATAACCTTCCATAATACCCTCGTTTCAATGGCTTTGTGTAATGATGTTTGTTGCAGTGGTTTAAGCTCACAGCCAATTGCATGAAATCCAATAAAAATTTAACCGCAGATGAACGCAGATAAACGCAGATTTGTTGCACTGGATTTATGCGTGATAAATATAATGATTTCTGGATTATTTCTGGTTGATTTCTGTTTTTACTCATCGGTCACCACTATTTAAATGCCATTCACGATCCTCTTGATTTCTACCCTTGGCTTGCTGAAATTTAGCAAAAGGCAAAGCTTCAGCCCTGTTATTCTAAGATAATTCAAGCATTGGGCAAAATGAACTGTATCGATATCTTTTACCGCTTTCACTTCAATTATGATCTCATTTTCAACTAAAATGTCTGCTATGTAGTCTCCAACCAATTCTTCCTTATAAAATACCTTTAATGGCGCCTGTGGAAGTGTTTTTAATCCCCTCAAATTAAGTTCAACATTCAGGGCATTTTCATAGACCTTCTCCAGAAAACCCGCGCCAAGAACATTGCTAACTTCAAAAGCAGCGCCAATGATTTCTTCAGACAATGCATTTAATCTGTGTACATCACTAACAAAACCCTGCGGGTTCTCGACTCCGCGCACACGTATGCCCTGCGGGGCACACGTGGACATGCCGGTCGATTTTTCTGACCCCTGGCAACCTTTTTCATAGTTGTCCGATTCAATAAATCTGCGTTCATCTGCGTTTATCTGCGGTTCCTTTTGTCCAAATCCCATAACTACCAACCTACTTTAAAAACCATATTTACTTCATGCAAGAGTTCAGGTTGCTTATGGAGTTTGCCAAAATCAAAAGCAGCACCTATGATTTCTTCAGACAATGCATTTAATCTGCGTTCATCCGCGTTCATCCGCGTTCATCTGCGGTTCCATTTCTATATATTCCATAGCAATCATCATAATGCCAGCCTACGCATATTTGAACCCCAATTTTGTAAGAATAGTCTTCACTTCCGCATCAATAGTAGCATACTCACTTTCCTGTTCCCGGAGTTCGTCCACTATCTCTTCAATAGGGCGGTAGGTGTAGGCATCATTAACCTGTATGTAGCGGCTGGGCGAAATATTATAATCATTCTTAACGACCTCATCTTTATCCACCAGCCTCGAAAATTTCTCAACCTCCTTGAAGGCTTTATACGTCTCAGAAATGCGCTCTATCCCATCTTTTGTGATATAGTTCTTAGGATCGCCCTTTTCAAACTCCTTACCCGCATGCAAAAGTAAAATTTTGTCCTTGTGCTTTTTGGCTTTGTTCAGGAAAATGATAATCCCCGGAGCAGACGTATTGTAAAACAGATTTTCAGGCAGGTAAATCACGCCTTCAACCAGATCATTCTCAACAAACCATTTGCGGCACTCCTTTTCTTTGTTGCTCCCCATGTTGCCGCTGCCGCGGCTGGCGGCTCCAGTATCCAGCACAATGCCTCCTCTTCCGGTATCATTCAGGCTGCTATAAATAAGCTGGATCCAGCCCCAGTCAAGCTTACCCCCGCAGGGACCTGCAGGGAAGCGCTCCATTTCATCATTAATAAAAAAATCGTCATTGACATAAGGTAAGCTGTCTCTGTCCTGGTTCCACATGGGATTAGTTACCACGCGGTCAAACTTTTTCAGTTTACCCCCTTCTTTAAATGCAGGATTTCTCATGGTATCGCCGATTTCAATTTTGCCCTCCATGTCATGTATCACCATGTTCATTTTGCTCATTGCCCATGTGGAGGCGATAAACTCCTGCCCGTACATTTGAAGTGGCGCATATTTCTCTTTAGAGCGCAGCGCCATTTTCTCTTCCATCACCAGTTCACATTTTATCAACAAACTTGCGCTGCCGCAGCAGGTATCATTGATACTCATTCCAGGCTCGGCATCCATGATCTTCGCTATTATAAAGCCCACTTCACCAGGCGTATAGAACTCTCCGGCGCTTTGTCCGCTGCCTTCAGCAAATTTGCGAATCAGGTACATGTAACTGTTCCCGATAATATCTGGTTCTACATCTTTCAATCCCAATCGCTTTTCGGAAATTTTTTCAATCAGTTTGCTCAATCGGTCATCATCAATATCACGCTGCCCGTGCGTGGTGGCATTAAAGTCAACACGGTCGATGATTCCTTGCAGGTCTTTATTTTCTCTGGCTACGTCACGAAGAATATCGGTAAGTTGCTGCCCAATTTTATCAGACAGTTTTCTAACCACATCCCATGTTCTTTCCTTTTCAGGGTCTTTGGACTTAATGGGCATATAAAAACGCACAATCGATTTATCCCGTTCTACCAATTGCAGGGCTTTAGTTCTGCTCTTTACTTTTTCTGCAATGCGGTCAATCTCATCGTCAAACACATCGCATAATCGCTTTATAAAGATCAAGGGGAGAATATAATCTTTGAACTTAGCTGCATCAGCCGCACCTCTTATACTGCAAGCAGCATCCCATATCCAGCTTTCCATGGATTTTACTTTCTCACCGTTTCCGTTTGTTTTTGCCATTTATCGAATTTCCTTTACTGAAATAAATATTTTTTATAGTTTTTATGAGGCTTAAATCTGTGCAAAAAACAAAACTCTAATTCAAATAAATCCATTCATACTTCTCTGAGCCTCCTCAAGCACAGGAAGGCTATCAACCAATTCTATTCCAATCCCTGATCCAGTGGCTAAAGGTTCCAGAAAATCATAAACCTCATCGCGTTTGACAAGAAATGCTTGTGGTGCGATTTTAATAAGCTCAAAAAAAGTGACGATTTTCTCCAGGAATTTTGGTGTGAATTCTTTTCGCTCTTCTAATTGGAAATTAAGGATCATGCCGGAATTATGGTCAACAATTAAACTCATATATGGATAATATGGTCTTTTCCCTTTTTCATGTACAGGCGCAGGCACATAAAAAGAATCGACTTCCCATATCCCACTCTTTCGCAATCCTGCTTTCTTCATCCTGGTCAAAAGGGTTTTATCAACAGGTGGGAAATCTTCACTTTCAGGAACCAGAGGGTCCTGCCACTCATCCTTCCATAAAATACTCTCATCCTGCTTCACTGGCGCTCGAACAAAAAATTTGCCGGTTAAGGAGTGAATGAGCATCCCAGGATCCTTTTTAAAGCGCAGGGAAACTTCAATGGCCTGCTGTAGCGCATGTGTCAGGAACCTTGCCTCTTTACCTGTCAGATACCATGGGACAAACCCGGGCTCGTAATTCCTGAAAAGGGGCCATGCGTTGGCTCCCTTAAATCTCAAACCCAGGACTTTAATATGCTGAAGGTCTTCCTTCTGCACATATTTCTTGTCCTCAAAGGATGCCATCAAACATTTCTGAACAAAGAGGACTTGCTCATCGTGCGGAACAAATTCACCTGCCTGCATTCTCAATATTCCAGCCAGTCCTTCTCCGCCTGAATAAACTCCCAGAGCATAATGTTCCCCTGCGGCGCCCATGACGCAGCAGTATCCTGTTTCACCGCTTACCGGATCCTGCACCCCGAAAATATCAGAATCGTGCATCCAGTCCCATGGAGCAGCTTTTTTGAATTCTATCGCGGCGCTATATAGGGCTTTCAAATCTTGATGAGATGGCTGCTTGTCATTATTCATACTCACATAACCTCACATTTAGGCATGGTAGTATTAGTATGGAGTTAAATAACTTTTTCTTTTTTATTTGCTACCATATTTTCTCACGTGCTCCCATGCTTTATGATATCTCTCAAATTTTTTATCTCCTGAATATATCGACATATTCTTTCTCTTGAACAACTCCCTGTCCTTCCCCACAGGACAGACCTTGATGCAAATACCGCATGGAGACCTGTATTCATCCCTGAGTTCCGCGCTTCTTACAGCACAGAGTTTCTTATCCACATGAGGAGGGAATTCTCCTCTCAATGGTATTGCGCTCACGGGACAGCTCTTAACGCACCTGAGGCATTTAATGCACAGGTCTTTCATCTTTATCGGGTCGGGAGGTATTTCCGCAATCGTGAATATTGATGTGAACCTGACCCTTGGCCCGTACTGCGGTGTCAGGAGGACATTATTGTGCCCGAAAGAGCCCATGCCTGCAAGATATGCGGCATGTTTATGAGAGAAAAACGCAAACGGCTTCTCGATCAATATTTTTATGTCTCCATAACCGTCCCTGGGCAGATAAATAGAACCGTACCCTTTCCCGTTCAGGAAATTTGCAATGTCATTGGCTTTAGAATCAAGCATGGCATTAACCGTCTTATAAAGTTCATGATAATAGATAGAAGGTGCGGTTTCCACTATGGGCAAAGATACGGGAAGACCTATCACGATTACCGTTATCGCTTCAGGGTATATGGACTGCGGCCAGAACTCTTCGGGGATCCATGGAGAAAGCACATTCGGAAGCTCTTCTGGCGGCGTCTGCCATCTCTCGACAGGAGCAAAACCTACAAGCTGGATACCAAGGCTTTTGCATTTATTCAAGAGCTCTTTCTTCAGACTTACTGGTTTCATATAGTATCAATTTATATCCTCGCTCACTAATAGATTTTATCATGAAACTCATAGTTTTATCAGATACCCATATCAAGCCCGGACGATCTCTTCTTTCGCTTCTTCCAAAAGACCTTATTTCTCTCATTAAAAACTCAGATTTTGTCATCCATGCAGGTGATTTTGATACCGTCGAATGCTATAATGAACTTCAAAGTCTAACTAAACTCATAGCAGTACATGGGGATACTGACTGCGATGAATTGATGGGACTCCTTCCTGAACGCAAGGTGATAGAAGTTGAGGGCGTGAAGATCGGCATTATCCACAAGGGACAACTCACATCAGAGCATACAGACGGTCTTCGCTATCTCGCCAAAGAGATGGATGTGGATGTTTTGATATTCGGGCATTTCCATCATCCCATTGTTGAAAAAAACAATGTGCTTTTGATCTCACCCGGCAGCGCGATCGTGCCAGGGATAGCTGAACCAAGCGCGATAGAGCTTGAAATAATAGATAAGCGCGTTAAGGGAAAGATAATAAGATGCACCGGCGATATATGCAGTTATTTTACATATGAAAAGACTTGAACTCTTTTTCGTATAAAAACATCGGCTAATTTTTTAAAAATCGATTAAATGTAGAGTCCTCCATTTATATCTATAACCTGACCCGTCATATAATTCCCATCTTCCGAAACCAGGTATGCCACCGCACCTGCCACCTCAGACGGCTTACCAAGCCTTCCGAGGGGTATCTGGGCAAGGATCTTATCCATTATTTCTTTGGGAACCGATCTTAGCATATCAGTTTCAATAAAACCTGGCGCAACAGCGTTTACCGTTATACCCTTACCTGCAAATTCTTTTGCCAGCGTTTGTGAGAGAGCAATTAATCCAGCCTTTGAAGCTGCATAATTCGCCTGTCCGCGGTTACCCATTCTCCCGATAACCGAGGATATGTTCACGATCCTGCCGTACTTCCTCTCTAGCATACCCTCTATGACCGCTTTTGTGCAGTAGAAGGCACCATCCAGGTTCACAGATAATACTTCTGTCCACATCTGGGGTGTCATTTTCACAAAAGATTTATCCCTTACTATTCCTGCGTTATTGACCAGAATATCTATTTTACCAAACTGCTTTACAACTTCCTCCCGCATCCTTTTCACCTGTTCAAAGTCATTGACGTTTGCCTGGCATATGATAGAATGCTTGCCCATAGAATCTATTAACTCTGATACTTCCTTTGCATGCTCCTTTGTCTCCATCAGGTCTATCTTCATGGATAATTTATCGAATTCGTCCATCATGCCCATCTGGTCTATCATCTTTGATAACTTCTCAGCTTGCCCTTTGGTTGCCTGATAATTAATTGCAATATCTGCGCCATCTTCAGCCAGCCGCAAGGCGATCGCCTGACCTATCCCTCTTGATCCTCCCGTGACCAGGGCGACTTTACCTTCCAATCCCGCTTTATTTCCCATGGTATCTACCGCTTTACTACCATTGCAATACCCTGACCCCCTCCTATACAGAGGGTTGCAAGACCATATGTACCTTTCCTTCGTTGTAATTCATGCAGAAGTGTGACCAGTATCCTTGTGCCGCTTGCTCCTATGGGATGTCCGAGGGCTATGGCACCGCCGTTAACATTTACACTGTCGGGGTGGAAGTCCAGTTCCCTTCTAACAGCGATACTCTGAGATGCAAAGGCTTCATTGAGTTCTATAAGGTCGAGTTTATCCGAAGTTATTCCGGCTTTTTCTATGGCTTTTCTGGTCGCTCCAATAGGACCAAGACCCATCAGTTCAGGAGCTACTCCACATAACCCATAGCTTTTGATAGTTGCCAGGGGGGTAAGCCCTTTTTCTTTTGCCTTTTCTTCAGACATCAAAAGAACTGCCGCTGCTCCGTCATTAATGCCTGATGCATTGCCTGCAGTTACTGTGCCATCCTTTTTAAATGCAGGTTTCAGTTTTGCAAGTGTCTCTTTTGTTGTGCCAAACCTTGGGAATTCATCTGTATCAAAAAGCACGGGTTCGCCTTTTGGCTGGGGGATTGCTATCGGAACGATCTCATCCTTGAACTTACCTGCCTTGATCGCAGCCTCTGCTTTATTCTGGCTAATTGCTGAGAATTCATCCTGCTCTTGCCGTGTAATACTGTATTTTTCTGCTACGTTCTCTGCCGTTATTCCCATGTGGTAATTTCCAAAAATATCCCACAGACCGTCATATATCATCAAATCCACAACTTCATCGTTGCCCATCTTTGCTCCCCATCGGTTTTTTTTCAGGGCATACGGAGCCATGGACATGGACTCCATGCCGCCTGCCAGCACAACATCCGCATCACCGAGCATGATTGATTGTGCCCCCAGAACAACAGATTTTAAACCTGAACCGCATACCTTGTTCACGCAAAAGGAAGGTACCTCTTTTGGAATTCCTGCTCCAATTGCAGCCTGCCTTGCCACGTTCTGGCCGTGACCTGCTGACAGAACATTTCCCATGATGACTTCTTCAACTTCACTTTGTTCAACTTTTGCCCTTTTCAGGGCATCTTTCAGAACTACAGAACCGAGCTGTCCCGGGCTAAAATCCTTCAGACTTCCCCCAAACTTCCCAACTGCAGTTCTTGTTGCCGACACAATAACTACGTTATTCATTCTTTTCACCTATTTAATATATAGTCTATTATTCATATATCAAGTATATTTATATCATAAATTTTATATTATTAATCCGCCATCCACACAGAGCACAGCTCCATTTACAAAGTTTGCCTCAT
>CBFFLL010000124.1:0-7668 GCA_965642175.1 Candidatus Methanoperedens nitratireducens
CAGCAAGGTTCATAGCGTCCTGGTAATTCTCTGCTATGAAAGCTTTATTCTGATATGCCCCGAATGTCTGCGATATTACAGCTATAAAGACAATAAATCCCACAACTGCAAACGCCATTGCCGGCATGTCGATATGCGGCTCCACCACACCGCGCTCGTCATTGATAAATGATGACATGATCCCTCGCCTCACGTTTATTTCCATCATTGTAATATATCATTACTTTTTCAATGATCATCGACCTGTTCATATCAGGAACAAATGGGGTTCGTGAAAGTTCACGTTCTATTGAAATGAACATCTCATCCACTTTTCCTTTATCTCCCGAAAAATTAAGCGGGCTTACTGCATCTCCATTTTTCCCTACGCAAAGGTCGCTCATCATTTTTCTTAACCCTGATGTATTGCTCCAGTAGCTGTTCGGGGGATATACACGTGCGACAACTGGTTCTGCGTGGACAAGTTCGCGTTCACCCCATGCTGTGCTGAGGTTATAGCGGGCAACCACGAATTCAGTGGATATCTCAATCCTTTTATTCTTATCTTTTTCATCAAATGCATAGACATATTTATAACCGGGTACGGTTACGACGTCCACAGCTTCGATCTTTGAGACAATATCTGAAGCAGCGGCATCCATCCCTGCCCTTGCCTGTTGCTCATTGAACATGGGATATACCTTGAACGCGCTGAGCAGGAGTACAGCGGCAAATAAGATCAATCCAATTCTGGTTATGAAAAAATCAGCCCATGCCCTTTCGTCTGATACAAATCGCCTCATATCCTTCATACCTCTCTTATCTCCACATACGTTCCATTGTTATTCCTGATAAGCTCAAGCGTTATTTCATATTCTCCGGGATAGAACACAGCAGGCCCTGAGAACCGCGCAATAGAAGATCTCGCCTGCACTCTGCCGTTATTAAGGACATAATAGTAAACATTGTCGGTGCGAGCATCTGCTGCGCCATCAGGCATTCCCCCGAACACTACTAAAGCCGCATTATTCGGAATATTCACCCAGATACTTTCCATGGTTCCTGAGAAATCCTCTGGGTTATCAATGTCCCTTCCTCCACCTGCAGAATACATTACAGAAGCGCGCTTTTCTATCCTGTCAAGCTCGTCCATGAGCTTTTTTTCCTTTACATCACCGATAAAGTCTGATGCAGCTTTTCCGGTAATACCCAGTATCACAGCGAAAAGTACAACTGTGACCATTATGCGCATCGGCATGCCTTCTACTGCCCTTTCGTCCCTGAGGAAAACTCTTACCACCTTTGTACCACCTTACCGATCGTGTACGTTATTTTCCCCTTATAAATGTTATGAAATTATCCACTAATATATTTTAAAAAGGGAATTATTAAATACTATAATAATTGTTATAATTATACATATTTCGGATTAATATGTTGGTATTCAAATAAATTGAAAGATTACCGATAAAAAAGACATGTTGTTCCGATATATTATGAGGTAAATTATGACGAACCTGCTAAGTATGGACAATACAACATTGCGTAAGAAAACATTGTTCATTATTGGTTTAACTCTTGTTTTTCTGACCATGCTCATTTATGTTGTATCATCAGCCATCCTGATAGGTGGTTTCGCCCAGGTGGAACAACAAGACACTAATAAAAATGTTCAGCGAGTAACGGAAGCGCTCTACGCTGATCTCTCTTCCACGAGCGGTGTTGCTGCCGACTGGGCTGCATGGGATGAAACGTACAGCTTTATCGAAGATGGTGACCTCAATTACATCGAAAGCAACATATACGATAATACTTTCATCGAATTGAATCTTAATTTTATGTTCTTTGTTAACTTATCAGGAGGGGTCGTCTGGGAAAGGAACTTTGATTTAAAGAATAAGACTATAATACCTGTTCCTGAGAGCCTGCATAAACACCTTTCTGTCAACAGCGTCCTTTTACAGTATAACTCTCAAGAAAGCAGCATCTTGGGTATAGTCCAACTTCCTGAAGGACCAGCTCTCGTTGTATCAAGACCTATCTTGGATAATGAGAAGATAAAACCAATCCGGGGTTCAATGATATGGGGTCGTTATCTGGACGACGAACAGATCAGGCATCTTGGCAAAATAACCCATTTATCTCTCTCGGTCCAACAGTATAATGATATGCAAATGCCCCCCGATTTTCAGTCTGCGCGTAACTCTATTTCAGAGAAAGAGCCTATTTTTATCCAGCCGCTTGACGAACGATCGGTCGCAGGATATACTATATTGAAGGATATTTATGGAAATCCAGCTTTTTTACTGCGAGTGGACATGCCCAGAGCCATATACGATCAAGGCAGAGTAAGTATATACTATCTTCTCATTTCACTGATAATAGTAGGGGTCATTTTTATTGGGATATCCATGTTATTGTTAGAGAATTTGATTCTATCCCGGGTGGCTAATTTAAGCACTGATGTTACTGGCATTGGCGCAAGTGGGAACCTCTCAAAGCGGGTGTTAATGAAAGGAAATGATGAATTAGCAAAATTAGCAGGTTCTATTAATGGGATGCTGGAATTGTTGGAAAATACTGAGATCGAACGCAAGAAAGCAGAAGAGATCGGCCTTCAGAACGAGCGCCTGTTATATGCAAACAGAGCCAAATCAGAGTTCCTTGCGACTATTAACCATGAACTTCGTACTCCTTTGAATGGGGTCATAGGTTTTTCAGAGATGCTAATTAATAAGACAGCAGGTGATTTGAATGCAAAGCAGGAGAGATATGTAGAGAACATTTATTCAAGCGGCAATCAGCTACTCAAGATAATCAACGATATTTTACTGCTAACCCAGATGGAAGCAGGAAAACTGGAACTGGCTGCTGAAAAATTTAAAGTTTCAGAAGGAATAAATGATGTTGTGACCCTATTTAGAAACAAGGCAAAAGAACGTAATATCGAATTTAAAGAATATCTTGACCCAAAAATCGAGCTTATAGAAGCCGATCCGATAAAATTCAAACAGATAATGTTCAACTTGCTTGGTAACGCCGTGAAATTCAGCAAGGAAAAGGGAGGAACAATAACAATAGCATCAAAGAGGGTAGGAGAACTGGCGCAGTTCTCGATTTCGGACACAGGAATCGGGATCAAAGAAGAAGATATAGGTAAATTATTCAAGAAATTCCAGCAGGTCGATTCAGGAATAAATAGAGATTATGGAGGCACAGGGCTTGGACTTGCGATCTCCAGGCAACTGGTGGAGCTTCATGGAGGCAATATCCGGGTAGAGAGTAAGTATGGTGAGGGAACTACTTTCTTCTTTACCATACCAATTATGTCAATAAAGGAAGTGAAGTAAAACTTGACAAAAGTACTTGTTGTGGAAGACAACGAACTAAATATGGAACTTGTTATTGATATACTTGAATCGGAAGGTTTCACAGCGGATAAGGCGATTACTGGAGAAGAAGCTATTAAGAAAGCAGAAAAGGTAGTATATGATCTGATACTTATGGATATTTCATTACCTGGTATCGATGGTGTCAAAACTGCCGAAATTATAAAAAACCGGCCTGAACACAAGGGTGTTCCAGTAATAGCCCTGACAGCGCTTGTAATGAAAGGGGATAAAGAAAAATTGCTTGATAGCGGTTTTGATGATTATTTACCAAAACCCCTAAATATGTCTGATTTCATATCAAAGATCTGCAGATATAGGAAATAGCATCAGACCCGGACAAACTAATATATACATCTTTCATAAATCTAATGATGTATGATTCGACTCGGCAAGATTGCTTTTGCTAATTGTGATTTCCCGTATTACGCCATGGAACACGGAAAGATAAAGGCGCCCGATATAACAATCACCGAAGCGCACCCCGTAGAGCTTGCTCGCAAGCTTTTTGCAGGCGAGCTTGATATCAGCCCCATTTCTTCCATCATGTATGCAAAGCGCAATGACCTTCTCATCTTGCCGCGCCTTTCGATCACTTCAAATGATTTCACAAAAAGCGTCCTGATATGTTCAAATGGGAAGATGGAACTGTCCGACCTTGAAGGACAAACTCTGTGCATCCCTGAGACAACTGCAAGTTCAGCTACATTGATAAAGATAATACTCTGGAAGAATGGCGTGAACGTGAACATTAAACAGTGCCCCGGAACTGACATAGCACAAATGCTAAAGCAGGGTGAAGCTGCCCTCCTTATCGGTGACAGCGCCATAAACGCCATCGGTCACTACAGCATCATTGCTGACCTGGGAAATGAATGGAAGAAGTTGACAGGGAAAAAAATGGTGTACGCATTATGGGTGGTAAGAGAGGATTTCGCGCGTGAGCATCCAGATAAGGTTGATCATGTCCTTGATTCGCTCCTTCGGTCAAAAGACTACGCGTATAAAAACGTCAAAGAGATCGCCAATTTCATAGGCAGTGCAAAAAATATTGATTGCGGCTTCATGCGTGAGTATCTCCACACGCTGAACTATGATTTTGACAGCGAGAGCGTGGAGAGCCTTGAACTTTATTTTAAATATGCAAGAGAATGCGGGATAGTTGATGATGTTAAGCTCAGATTTTATAATGCTCAAAGTGGAGTGATTTGATTGTATGAACGATGGGTAGTGTGTTTGATCATTGTGGCTGCGCTGGCAGGATGTATCGATGACAAAGAACCGGTAGTAAATAAAACTGTGAATTTGACTCTCACACCAATACCGCCTCACGTAATATTCCCTGTGCAGGAAAATGCTACGGTATATGTTGAGATTTTCGGTTCAGAATTCATCCCCTCTAAATATAACGTGACAAAAGGGACTACCGTGCGTTGGACGAACATGGACAGCGCCCGGTATATCATCACAGGGAAGGGGTTCATGTCTCCGGCGCTGAACAAAAAAGAATCATGGAGTTATACGTTCAATGAAACAGGGACTTTTGAGTACAATTTATCAGATCATCCTTTCATGAAGCCCGGGCGTATAATTGTGGAATCGCTGAAGCCATAATATAATGAAAGCAGATTTCTTACGTCTCGCAACATATCGCCATCTCTGTTCACCTCTTCGAGAGAATATACATGCTTCGGCTTAAACTGAGATCAGAACGCTATTTGGAATACATGAAGCAGCATTATAAGGATCGCACCGGGGATTCCCCCTAGTGCACAAATCAATATTACTGTAGCGTTATAAGCAATGTCTAATTTAAAAATAATGTTGCCCATAGCAAGAAGAATGAGGCCCATTATTGAATTTACAATCAGATACTTTGCAGCCCTCAAAACAAAATATACAGCAATCACAGCTATAATCGCCAAAATTAAGATTATTGTCTCGACTGCCATTAATGTTAAGTGGGATCTTATATGTATTAAGCATTTTGGGTTCCACTAATTTAACGGCATTTATTTTTATTATTATGCGCAAGCGAAACGATTATTAGCACTTAAGTATAATAACCATCTAAAAGGAGGTAAGAACATTTTCTGGACAATAGTTGTGATTCTATTGATCCTCTGGCTATTGGGATTTACGCTCAATTTAGTTGGTAGCTTGATCCATATATTGCTTGTGGCTGCTATCATCGTGATCCTGATTAGAATCATCCAGGGACGCAAACCATTGTAGCATTCCAGTTAGAAGTGGAATGAACCCCATGGAGTGTACGATAAGTTATGAAATTTTTCTTTATTTGCGGGTTTCACTACCTTTTTATGATTGAAAAACAATCTTACAGGCACTATGATACCTGGAAGTAAGCAATGTGACGATATGAAAGCGCGCAAAGATGGAACAATACCTCCTTTTAGACCAGATATAGAATCAGAAAAGAAAGTACGATGTGAACACTGTGGTGAAACTTATATGGAAAAAGAAATAAAGTGGGATAAAATACGGGAGAGATGGGTCTGCAAAAACCATCCAAAGTGCGATGGTTCAATGTTGCGTTTTGATATTCGTCATATTGATTAGTATCTTAAAAAAATGGGTGTTCGATACAGAAAATTGTGAAAAAAAATGTTTGAGTCCTATGCCTCATACTTCCCAAAGACCTTCTTGACTTGGCCGACCTTTTCTTGAACTTTGCCGGATATCTTTTCTTCTTTGCCTTCTATTTCCAGATCGGGATTCTTACTTAGTTTCCCGGCGATTTCCTTGAGACCACCCTTCACTTTGTGAATAGTGCCTTCTGCCTGGTCCTGTGTACTGCTTTTCATTGTATTCCTCCGTTTGTATTAAATCTTTTATTTATCTTGCAGGGTAATCACAACTATGGCATCTTATTGTGCCCTTAAGCCGAAGAATTCAAAGAATTATCGGTATCAACTGCTGTCATATACTCCACTCGATAGTATATATTATGAATGTATACTATAAAAAGATATCTTATGAAAGTCTGAAAACATAATATTGTTTTACTATTTCAGCTCAGAGCAATCTTCTTTTACTCAAATCTTTCTCTAAAGGTTTCAAAATATGTTATAAGCAAAGGCAGAAGTATCGGGCCTAAAAACAACCCTATTACCCCGAATAAATTTACTCCGCCTATCACTCCAGCAATTATAATTATTGGGTTCACATTAGCTTTTCCCTGTATTATTTTTATCCTTAAAACTTCGTCTATTGTGCTTATGATCAACAATCCATACACGAATAGCCCTATGCCTTTTGATAGTGTGATGTAATCATTTGCAAAGTAGCCGGTCAATATCATATACAAAGAAGCAGGCACCCATATAACTGCAGTCCCCACAGGTGGAATCATGGAAAAAAATGCCATCATAAAACCCCAAAAAAATGGAAACGGAACGCCAAATATGTAGAATCCAATTATACCCACAAACCCCTGGGCCAATGCTACAAATAATGATCCAAAGACGACTGCATAGGTTACCGTTTCGAATTGATCTGTAAGCTTCTTAATTGTCTTTTTTCTTATTGGAAGCCAGCCAACTATCTTTTGTGTTATTTTCTCCCCATCCTTGAAAAGAAAAAAAGATATAAATAATATAAAACCTCCATTGAGAATTGCCAGAGGTATTTCAACAAAGTAATTTGTTAGTATCTCTTCCAAATACGGTAATAGTTTCTGCAGTTGCTTGTCAAAACCCATTGTTGACAGACTTTGGGCACTAAATTTTTCTATATTGTTTATTAAAGAACAAATGTTTGAATCAGCACTTGTGCATCCAATACCGAATAAAGCTCCTTTTGCAATGTTATTTGACAACGAATCATAAAATTCAAACCCCTGTTGTGTAACTTCAAATATTACATACGAAAAGGGGAGCAATAAAATAATGACAATAACCAGTATCGTGAGAATTATTGAAACGGATTGATGATTTATTCTCTTTCTTATTCTCTTGAAGAGAGGATAGAATATGTAGGTTATGAGAATGCTGCTCAAAAATATGGTTATCATCGGCTCAATAATTATAAAAAATAAGAAAAGAGCGAGAAAGAATATGACAAAAGGCATGATTTTTTCATATTGATTATTCAAACCGTTTTCTTCTTCAGACCCCATTTCGTCTTCAATCTCCATTCTATTTTTATCTATTTTCGCTCCAGCATATCTCCTATGTATGTGCCTATTATGAATAGTACTGCAAGGATTATAACTTCAATAAATACCAGCAATTCCCGTTTTGACTCCCAGCGAATTTTTTTGATCTTACTTATTGAATAT
>CBFFLL010000125.1:0-7630 GCA_965642175.1 Candidatus Methanoperedens nitratireducens
TTCTCAATGGAAGACGTGATCACCGGGAAAGAGAGATTGCTGGCGCTTTAGATCGCTACCACTACCTTAGTATATATGTCCCACAATCTTCCACTGCTAATACGAGAGTTTCTTAGGATGCATCACCGGGGTATTACAGCAGTCTACCCTCATTCAGGATCAAGACCATCAAAAATCAGCAGAATCAGCTGATTAAGTATACCTATTACTTTCATCAAACTTACAGGACTGATCTTTGACACAACCAACTTTTACACTTATATTGAACCTGGAGAAACAATTACGCAAAAAAGCAAATCAAAGGACAAACAATATGATAAAAACCTCCTCGGATTAGGATCAACTATATCGGACCAGAATATTCCATTTCAATCAATTACTTATCCTGCAAATAAACATAATGCAAAATTATTCCCTGAATTGATAGACGACATCTGCGAGCGACTATAGGAAATTAACGTGTCAGCTGAAGACATGATCCTTGTTTTTGATCGTGGAATGAATTCCAGTGGCATAATGGGAAAAATAATTGATAAAATGCATGTTGTTGGATCGATACTTGCGTCGATATGTGTGAATTAACTACAAATACCTGTTTTATTATTCCCTGAAAGCTTAAAAAAACGGTAATGAAAACATCATTAAAGCATAACACGAATTGCAACTGTCTCTTCAAATAGATAATACTATATAATAATACATATTAATCATTATATATTATTGGGTGTGTTATCTTTGCGAAAGAATCACATTTGTGCTTCAGCTCTTGTAATCATAGTATTAGCTGCTCAGTTTTATCCAGTGGCTGCAGCAAGTAATCAAGAATCACTCCAGAAGCCTTTTGAAATTTCAATGGGAACAGTTGCTGCTTTGTCAATGGTGTCTCAACTAAAGGTGCAGACCCAGCCTAACAATGGGCTGAACGTTATTGAACTTATAAACACCTCTACGAACAAAACCGATACAGATGGTGACAGACTGCCAGATTCTGTTGAAGCTGTTCTTGGCACTGATTTCAATAATACTGATTCAGATTTTGACAGAGTAGATGATTATAACGAAACAATTCTTTATGGTTCAGACCCCCTGGAACCGGATTCAAATCATGACGGGTTGGCGGATTACTTTGAAGTGATGAATGTCCAATCCCTTGATGTTGATGAGGATGGTTACCCAAACGTCTGGGATTTTGATAATGATGGCGATAGAGTGGAAGATAATATAGATTCATCCCCGTTCGCTTTTTCCGCAACCAACGACAGTTTCCGTTTTAATGTTAAAACAAATGGAAATCCAATCTATATCGACTTCCAATTGCGACCACAGAATCCAGATAATGTGAGGCTTGCTTTGCAGGAGTGGGACTGGCCGTATGACAATAAGAGTACGATGCAGGACCTGGATAATTCCAAAGATGATGTACAAGTTATCCCCATGCTTGAACTCACCATGAGTTCTGTTCCTAATCAAACAGAAGTGAAGGATTATGGCATTGGAATCTTTTTGAATACTGCATATGTACCTCTCGTTCAGGTCCAGGGTCTGGGAGGAAATGTTGCACTGGCTGGCAAAATGTTCTATCCAGAATCTGCACCACTTGACGTCCAGGTAAATGCAAGTCTTATTTGGCTGGTGATGGCAAAGACAGATAGTTTAGAAAATGGGACGATACATTCGGAGAACACGACCCTTATTAAATACATGGAAAACTTTACCTTAACAGGTTTCAGTATTGAAGAGAGTTATGGGACTGATGTCGGCCTGTTCTACAGTGATGAGATAAACCAGACAATTGCAGCTAACTTCATAATGGTATATTCATTCTTAAGAAATAATCAGACCACTTTGTATGATATGCCAGCTGAACTTTCAGATCATAATGTAATTGTGTCCTCGACAATTAACAGTTCTTCTCACCGTGACCAGGCATTATTGAATGTTACGACAAGGATGACACCTGATGTCTTGAATTCGCTGCCTGAGAACCTGGTCATTCCAGTTATTGCCGGGATTGAAAGTAACTTCACAAAGAAGGAGCTATCCGAGCTTGATTCAAGTTCCCATGTCGTGGGAAATGACCATACTATTGACATGAGGAATGAGCCTGTAATAACCTTGAAAACGTTGAAAACAAGCTGGTATAATACTACTGATAAGGAACCCCTTGAGATAGATTCAATCTTAACAGTCATCAGAGATTGGGGACAGGTAATGGGTCTGAATGATGATACCCTGGCATATATGATGGTTCTGGTAATTGCATGGAATGTAGGCGAATCAACAGTACCAAGAATCGGTGATGATAGTACTAGTTTTGTGAATGAAGTACTGGACGTGCTTGGTGAAGTAGAAAAATGGGCTGGTGTTTATCTTTTCTCGAATTCAGCTTTGATCGACATCATAAGTATCCTTACAGAAGGTACTTATCGAGTTTTTTTTGCATTGAATTATGTAGGTGAATTTGTTCAGGGTGTACTAGGCATTGTCATGTATTCATCCAAAATTGTAGATAAAGTTGTGGATGTCATCAGTTCTGTTGCAAAATTTGCAGAAGGGTTGGGGAAGGTTCTTGGTATAATTGGTGCGATTATGCTGGTAGTCGGATTCGTGTTTGATATTGGTTTTGCAATTTGGGGTTTCTTTAAAATCGCAATGAGTGAAGGATGGTCATCAACCGGCACTTTCCAGGGAGCGGTTTATGCTACCATTATGGGTATATATGCAATTAGTCTTTTAGTCATTGGAATAATATTGCTAGCAGTGGCTGCAATTCCATATGTTGGGTGGATAATTGCACTTGTAGGAGGTTTAATTTTGGGAGTGGTTGCATTGACCGACTTCATACTGGGATTCTTTGGCTTTGGTATTTCGAATCTGGTGGAAAAGTTAGTAAGTACGTTCCATCAAACTTACAGGAATACCGAATTTTCCCTTGACCTGATTAATTCCTCGATTGATATTAATGATTACAATAAAAATGGATTCGACGTGGGGGACAGGATAACATTCAGCAGTTTTATTAACGGGACCGTTTTAAAAACGTCTGCCGGTACATGGGAAGATGTTATAGAAAGTTACGTCATCCCTCACTATACGGTCAAGAGGTGGATGACTGAAGATACACCATATTCATATTGGGTTTCACCTTATGGCAGTTTTACCAACAATGTATCGTACTCTGAAATAAACCCTGATTCCAAGAACACAACATACGAAACCGGTGCATGGATAGAACCAAAATGGGGCACCATTAACTTCCCTCTTGCTGTCCTGTTTAAGGCGGATTATAAAATAATCTATACTGACAGGAAAATTGAATGGGATTTTTGGAACGGCTATAAATATACTCGCCTGAGCCAAACAGGAACCGCCCAAAACGAGCTTGACACACTCTATTTCGATGTACTTCCAGGAAATATCAATGATTTTGCTAACTGGTATCCACTATCATCACCAGATAGAGATCACGACGGACTTGCCAACAATATAGACCCATATCCTTGGAGCTGGGATGGCGATAGTGACGGATTGAGTGATAGATTTGAACTGGACATTATTGGTTCTGACCCTGGAAATGCTGATAAGGATGGCGACGGGTTAAATGACAGAATGGAAATTATCTATGGAACGAACCTGACAGAATGGGATACTGATGGGGACAATCTATCAGATTACAAAGAGATCAATGGTTGGGACATTAATTTCAATTACAGTGGCCAATCCTTTAACATGAGCGTACACTCTGACCCGCTGATGCAAGATACCGATGGCGATGGGGTGGATGACCAGATGGAATACTGGAGTTTCCTCAATCCCCAATCAAAGGATTCAAATGGCGACGGTGTGGATGATGAGCCAAATCCAAAGGTTATGACCTATGTTAATTTCGAAACAAAATGGGGTACAGAGGGCACTGGAGACGGGGAGTTCAATAATCCTGTATCGGTGGCAGTAGATGCTGATGGTTATGTATATGTTGCTGATTCTGGAAATAACCGCATCCAGAAGTTCGATTCAAATGGTAACTTCATTACAAAATGGGGCAGTTATGGTACTGGACCAGGACAATTTGAAGAGATGAGTAAAATGGCAGTAGATGCAAATACGGGTTATGTTTACACTACAAGTTTTGAAACATTTTTCCGCCTTCAGAAGTTCAATTCAAGCGGCTCTTTACTTAGCAATTGGAGTGTTGATGGCGAAGCAATAGCAGTGGATGCAGACGGCTATATCTATAGTCCCACAGGTATGATGATCAATAGTACTTATCATGAATGTGTTCAAAAGTTCGATCCCAACGGGACCCAAATAATAACATCCTGGTGTGAAGGGGGAGAAATAATTCTCGATGGTATTACCGCACTGGCAGTTGATCTAGATGGTAATGTCCTTATAACAGATGGACTAGATATGCCTAATCACGGGATTTACAAGTTCGATTCCAATGGGACGTTAATCACAGGATGGGGTAGTGAAGGATATCAAAATAAGTCTTTTGATTGGCCCAAAGGATTGGCAGTTGATGGTGAAGGTTTTGTCTACATTACTGATACAGGTAACAACCACATTCAGAAGTTTGACCCAACTGGCTGGTTCATTACCAGATGGGGAGTGTTTGGTGCAGAAGATGGGGAATTTACCTATCCTTCAGGGATAGCTGTTGATGCTGATAAAAATGTATATGTCAGTGAAGGAGTAGATTATTCAGGTTCATCTGGAAACCGAATACAGAAATTTTCCCAGATAACAGACATTCCACCCCGCAATGTATCAGATACCACTGACACCGATGGTGATGGATTGACCGACTTGAACGAAACCAATGGCTGGAATGTAACCTTTACCAATGTAAGTGGCACTTTCACGCTTCATGTCACAAGCGAGTTTTTGGCAAATGATACCGATTTCGATGCTCTGTCTGATCTTGATGAGGATAACTATTCTTCAAATCCCAGGGATATAGATACCGACGATGATGGGCTCAACGATTATGTTGAGATGATGCTGGGGACGAATATTACCCATTATGATACCGATGGTGAAGGACTGGATGATGGCACTGAGATATCTTTCGGTAGTGACCCCACAAAAGTGGATACTGATGATGATGGACTCACTGATTTAGAAGAGTTCAATTATTCTTCTGACCCAAAGAAAAAGGATACCGACGGGGACGGATTGAATGATAAAGATGAAAAGGATTTTAAATCGAATCCCCGTGACCCGGATTCAGATGGAGACCTCATGTTCGATGGAACAGAGAAGAATAAGAGTACAGATCCATGGAACCCGGATTCTGATGGCGATGGTTTGCCGGACGGGTATGAACTCTTATACAACACGAGTGCATTGAACAACGATTCTGATAAAGACGGTGTGCCTGATGGTAAAGAAGTAGATAACTGGATGGACCCATTGAACAATGATACCGATGGTGATGGGCTGAACGACTCTCAGGAGCTCGAAAAGGGTACAAACCCGCTAAGCGGAGATACAAAGGGTAACGGATTGAACGATTCTGAAGATCCATACTCATTTGCATCCAACGTGGATAGGATCTGGGTTGCCTCTGATCCTGATGATGACACTGAGGAGCTCATTGAAAACCTTGAAAAGTATACCAATGTAACCGTTTTCCAGCCAGATGAAATCGGAAACTATTCCAGCAATCCCCACATTCTACTTGTAGGGAGACCGGGACTGGAATATAATACTGCTGGTAACATAACCTACAGCATCCTGAAAGACAAACCAGATGTCCTTGCCAGAATGGAGGGGTCAGACTATGACAGATTCTATGTCGATTACGATATATGGAACACATCCCAGACCATTGTCATGCTCTCACACCCCTATCCTTCGGACCATTATAGGGTATTGGACCTGTTCAAGACCCTTAACCAGACCATCGAATATCCAAACATAGTAAGTGATTTTAAAGCCGATGCCATTGGAGAGATGGGGTTATTTATCTGGGTCGAATTGAAAAATCCTGTAAAGCCGTCAATAGAATTGAAACCATACAATGGAACAAATGTCCCGGAGAACTTTACCTATGGATTGTCTGGAAATGAATTGGTTGCTAAATATCTGGATATCAATGTTAGTGAAAATGTCCTGAATGAAACAGTCAATAATATCGAAAGGGCCCTAATTGTCATTTATTATACTGCTGAAGATCTTGACAGAACAGGTGATGGGGATGCTGATGATCCGGGAGATATTGATGAAAATACCATATCTTTTAATTGGTTTAACAAGTCTGGCAATAAATGGGAGAAACTAACAACTGACATGGATTGGGTAAATTATGTGGGAATAAATACTACAAATGATGTCATATACGGCAAAGAATTCGAGGGATATGTCTGGGCAAACGTGTCCCATCTCAGCATCTATGGGCTTTCGGGAAGTAAAATAGAACCACAGCCCGATGAGCGAACTACTAAGCTTACTACAAAGAAAGTTGCGAATGTACACTCAACTCCCGGGGACGTTCAGACATCTGAGCAAATTACTCAAGAAACTCCAGTGCCAATTTCAACTTCATTACCACCAATTGAAAAACAATCAGCATGGTTCCAGATAATAATGTCCATACTTATTGTACTGGTTGTACTGGGAGCTGCATATTATTTATTTAAAAGAAAAAGAATGTGAATGTGAAAAAAATTACCTATAATCGTTCTTCAAATAAATTTGTAATTGTTTTTGTATTAATAATAGTTATACTTTCCATTTTTCTGGTTTATTCATATTACCATGAACAAGTCATTGATGAACAATCTTTAAGGTTAAAGACCTTAAAAGCTTTAGAAAATACCAGGTCCTATCGATTTGATATGTATTCCAATCTTTCTATGTTGAATGAAGATATCCAGGTAATAAAAGCAGAAGGACAGGTCGATTTAATAAAAAATAACATGATTCAATCAATAATTTATTCCAATCGTTCTATGGAGGTAGTTATCATCAATGATCAGGCATACTACCGAGAAAACGAAGGTGTATGGCAAGTTCAAGGATTGGGGGATAACGAAATATTAGACGATAAACTATCTGAGCAGCGAACGGCGTTATTCTATGCAGAAAATGCGACGATATTAAAAGAAGAAGGTGGATGGGTACTTGAGATCGTCCCGGACAGGGAAGATATATTGCAGCAAATGAGAACCATGGGGCTTGATACATCTGGAAGTGAATTAAAGGGCTTTGTTACAAAATACTGGATAGAAGATGGAACATTTTATATCAGAACGGTAGAGACTGATGTGGATCTTGAAATTAATTTTATGGGTATACAAACACCAGTAAAACTAAAAAATGTTATTCATATGAGTAATTATAATGACAAGATGACAATACAAGCACCGATCTAATAAATTAATGGGTTATTTGTGGATTTTATTGATAGAGGGGAAATCCAATTAATGGTAATTATGACACTGTCTTAATAATGAATTTTGGAATTATATTATAACTCATTCAGGGCAGGTTGTTGTTGCGTAATGCAATGAATTGCTCCGAATCCATATACCAGATCATTACATAGTATGCCAACTACTGTACGGCCCGGGAAAACGCATTTGAGAATATCCAGAGCCTGCTGGTCATTATCATGTCCAAAAAT
>CBFFLL010000126.1:0-3502 GCA_965642175.1 Candidatus Methanoperedens nitratireducens
AAGGCGATGGATGCAGTGAATATACGGCATCATGTGTGGAGCAGGAGCTTGTTTTTGTGGGACTTATGGGAATGATGGATCCGCCGAGAGAGGAAGTGATAGATGCCATTGCCACATGCAAGACCGCGGGGATCAAAACCGTGATGATAACAGGAGATAACAAACTCACAGCCACTGCAGTGGGAAAAACCGTAGGTCTGCTTGACGATGGGGATGTGCTGGAAGGCAGCGAGATAGAGAAGATGAGCGATGAGGAATTGAGCATTGCAGTTCGCTCTGTTTCTATTTATGCCCGCGCTGCGCCAGCGCATAAATTAAGGATAGTTGAGGCTTTAAAGCGCAAGGGCCATGTCGTTGCCATGACTGGCGACGGGGTGAATGATGCTCCCGCGCTTAAAAAAGCCGATATCGGAATCGCAATGGGAATTACTGGCACGGATGTGGCAAGGGAAGCTTCTGATATGGTCATAACGGATGACAATTTTGCGACCATCGTGCATGCTGTTGAAGAAGGTAGACGGATATACAGCAATATACAAAAAGGCGCTTGTTTCCTTCTATCAAGCAATTTTGCTGAGGTGGCTATAATATTTACCGCTGTGGTGATACTCAATTTCGATATTGTCCCCCTGCTTGCTCTCCAGATACTATTCGTTAATCTTGTCACTGACGAGTTCCCTGCCCTTGGTCTGACCGTAGAACCTGCTGCAAAGGATATCATGCGAAAGCCGCCCAGAGACCCGTTGGAGAACATCCTGACAAAGCGAATAGTCCTATACACTATAGGAATTACATCCACCATTTTCCTGGGAACGTTCGCTCTTTTTGTATGGACGTTGGAGGCGACGCAGCATCTTCCGGAGGTGGAAAGAACGGCGCTGGCGCAGACCACTGCTTTTGCCGCGCTCATCACTTTTGAATTATTCAATGCGCTAAACAGCAGGTCGCTTGAGCACTCTATATTCAGGACAGGGATATTTACGAACAGGAGGCTTATCATTGCGCTTTTCGGGTCTGTTATCGCCATGATGCTTGCTATTTACTGGGAGCCCATGCAGGTAATATTCAAGACCACGCCTCTCGGGCTTGAAGCATGGATAAGGATACTGCTGGTATCAAGCACTGTGGTTGTAGCGGCAGAGATAATGAAGAGGAGATAATCATGGAATATTAGTAATTACTAATTATTACTATCTTTGACATTAATTATCATTTCCCCTTTATTTGGACCATTTTATCGTCACCAAAATACACAGTCCTGTGCGGGAATGGTATCTCGATCCCGCCCTCATCAAAGGCGTTCTTGATCCCTGTTATAAGCTCTGTTCTAACGTCAAACAATTTAGTTCTCTGGATCCATACCCTGACCTCAAGATCTATGCTGGAGTCTCCAAACTTTGTAATGTTTATCAAAGGTTCAGGCTCTAAAAGAATGTTTTCATTGTTTTTTATCACAGAATCTAATATTTCAAGCGCTTTTTGTATATTTTCCTTGTAAGCGATACCGACGGGAATATCCAGCCTTCTTATCTCGTATCTCGAAAGGTTCACTATCCTTGCGTTAGCCACTGTTGAGTTCGGGATCCTCAGATACCGGTTATCAAACGTCCTTATTCTCGTGGACAGCAGGCTTATATCAAGGACATGACCTGCCTGCCCGTCGATCTCTATCGCTTCGCCTATCTCAAAAGGCTTGTCTGAGAGAAGGAAGAAACCCGATATTATATTTGAAACCGATGTCTGGGCTGCAAACCCTATGACGATACCCATTATCCCTGCTGCCGCAAGCAAGCCTGTGAGGTCAATTTTGAATTCTGCAAGAAAGGACATGATCGTTGCAAGCGCCAGCACATAAAAAACGACGTTCCTGGTAATGCCCCCTCTGTGACTGCCGAGTTTAGCTGTCACAATTTTACCCGAAATACTTGAAATTATCTTTGAGGCGATCAAGCCAAAGACCAGCACAAGAATTGCCTTGATTACGGTAGTGTATTGGTCATAAAAACTATAAACGTCGATCATAATCCAAGCTCCTTTGCAATACCGTATCTATCGAACCTTGTGAGCACTGTTCTTGTCATTGACATTTTTCGGTCGATCAGTGGATGCGGGTTGATGGCTTTTGTTGTTGTTTTTGTGCCGTATTCCACATTGAACTCATTTGAAGACAGCACATAAATATATACCTTGTTAGTGAATAATCCGTTATCCCCCTTAAAAAGGGACAGGTTCTCCGGCTCAATTACTATTTTTTTTATCTCCCTTGCAGCGTCTCCCCTATTGAGTATCCTGATAGGGACGAGGGCATCCTGCGTCTCAAACGGCAGGTCAAATTTGATTTGGGCATCTGCATATACGCACAGAGTTCCGCTGTGGACTTCACCGTGCCATGCATTCCTGCGATACTCGAAATACCTGTCTACCTCAATTGATTTTTCATTGCTTTTGAGAAATAATTTTGTTATAAGAGGAAGTTTCATGAAGAACTTGATCTGGGATTTCTGGGAAAGATGGAGACCATCTTTGAATTTTATTAAATAGGGTCTGTCATAAAAGTCTTTTTTCATCTCCAGTGACAGCCTGCCTGAAAGACCTGCGATGGTATGCGAGGTCGCTGTTGTGATATTGACAGTAAAAGGGTCCAGCCTTTCAAATAAATACTCTTTTCCAAAAAAATCAAACTTCAGTGCCGCATCAATCTCGATATTTTCCATCAATGATTAAATAGATAAAGTTGTATTAATATCTTGGCGAAGCTGTCAAAACTCATTTCATTACCATGAATTCGCCTGCATCTATACCGATTTTCTTCCTGTTGTAATACGCACTCACAGTATAATTATAATCTCCGGTCTTTAACCTCTTCGGAATCCGCCATGATCTCTCTATGGATTTCTGTGTTCCCACCTTCATATTATTAATTCTCTTTACCAGTTTTTTAACCATGATATGATTTTGATCATAAATTTTTATAACAATTCTTGCTCTCTTCCAGACAACTTCACCCGCGTTCGTCACATATATCAGAAATGTCAGTATGTTTCCTGCCTGCAGCATATACGGCTCTGCTTTCGCCTGCATCTCTAACCTTACCAGTGGAAACAGAATCCCCCGCGTTACCAAAACTTCCCTTATTAAATGCTCATATGCACCATCATAAATATTTTTGTCAGCGATAATAATTGCATCAGCCGCATCCTCAAACCTGGAATTAATGTTCAGATTGTAATTGCTTTCGATCACCAATCTGATAGCATTATCTCTTGCAGCAAGCCTCTTTGATTTGATCTTTGATGCACCGCCCAATTGAAGATAAATATCCCAGAGAGTAGCAGACCATATCTCTCCATCCCGGTCGCAGCTTTCCAGTCCAAGAAAATCCTCAGGATAATGCTTTTTGCTGTCAACCCTGCCTACACAACCACCTATCTTGCCTATGCCATTCCAGTCACCAACACATTCCCGGTTAAAACCTTCATTTATCTCGGCAAAAAAACATGCT
>CBFFLL010000126.1:3512-7626 GCA_965642175.1 Candidatus Methanoperedens nitratireducens
AAATCACAGAATCCCTCTGCAATTATGCATGAATTCCAGGTAAGCCCAAAGCCCGGCACCTGGTCGTCCATAATGACATGAGCGTATTCATGCAATATTATGTCAGCATCCTCTGCATCATCAATATACCATGTACCAAAGGTTAATTCCCTTGTATCATTGCTGTAGTATGAGTTATTCACGAAATCCCCGTGAACGTTTACTTTTACGGGTTTGTTGCATAAGCTTGAGAATCCAAGACTCTGTATATATCTCGCAGCCTCACCTATATGGTAATATGCCATCACCTCTTTAAAACTCTTATCATGTCTTTTATAGTAAAAAAACAAGTCTGGCTCTTTTGCCCTGTTCGGCGTATTGCATGTATCCACATACGTGCCCCTTAGATAACCCGAGCCGTCAAGCTCTTTCAGAACAACTGTGGAGTAAGCCCTGTCAGGGATCTCGGACTCTGCAGTAAGACTCCTGTCCCCCAGAGCAACTACAGGATTTGGAATAAAAACTCTTCCTTTGCCTGTGGCCCTGAGGAGTGCATCCAGGATATCCAGTATATTGCCTTTTTTATCGAGATATACATGCCATTCCTCGATAGGATCGGTCAGATGAACAGCCACTTTCCATCCTGCATGGTATTTATTTTCTTTCGTATAGATGACCTGTTCACCAAGAACAGTCCCTGCAATTCGTTGTTCGGCGTTGAGGGCATCAATAGCAGTATGAATCGCCTCTTCCTGTGAGATGACCTTTTCCCATGGTTCGGCATAAAGGTCAGGATAATAACAAATATCGACTTTTTTTACCAGGTTATTTTTATCCATATGAACCGAAGTAAAAGCATTGTGTACAGGCAATTCATTGACAAACTGCTGGAATATAACATGGCTGCCCCCAAGACTGTTCACTTTTCTGATCAATGTTAAATCTTGTAAACCGTCCTTCATCTTAAATAGTTTAAGATTGTTAAGAAGGAATTTTCGCGCAGCCTCTTCAGGGTCTTTTTCTATCTCAACTGATAAAATCCCGCATAAATGAGATGGGATACCTCTTCTACTCCATATAACATGCAGGCTCAGGTCCAGTCTTTTCAGCTTTTCCAGGGCGTTAAGCTGAGCTTTTATTGGTTTTACAGGGCTTGTTCTCTTTCTTCTCATAATAGTCAGATAATCTTATATTAGCCAGATAATCTTATTCCCATTACTCCTGCTATCCTGATTACCAGATTTATAAAAAGTATAATTGGTATTACAAATTTTATTATGTGATAAAACAGCTTTTGCATTCACCTTTTTCCCCCTATATGATGGAAAATGACATCCGGGTCCATGAACCATCCTACAATTATACTTAAGATCAATCCTGCCAGGATTATTCCTATAGTCCCAAAAGCAAGGTCATTGATATCAAGTATGGGCATTCCAAATAGTTCTAAATTAAGTGAAGGTATCAAAAGGATAATCCTTGAAACGCAGTTCAGAATATAGGGAAGCCTGTATCCTGTACCATAACTCCCTCTTGCCGGTAGCTGCGTCTGTCTCATCAGAGATCAACTCCTTTGAATTCGCCCTGCCGTTCATGAATTCGAACTTTACAGGCGTTACGTTCGATGATGCGTCCCACCTGAACCACATATAAAGATCCATGGTGTAGGTGCCTTTGTTGACCTCGTAATTGCCAAGACTGATAACATATATTCCTGTCTCCACATTGACAGGGTCTGAGGCTGAGACGGGGGGTACAAATAAAATTGCAAGCAGGGCTAAAAACATCAGAAATCGAATCATGCTCTAAGCTAATTTTTTGGGCTTATTAAGGTTTCGTAAATGAACAATCGGCTAATGGAGAGCTTCTATGGGCGCCGGGCAGTTTTTATGGTTCTGTTGGTTACCGTTGGGATGTTGTTGGGAAATATATTTCAGCTCATAACATAGATGAATATAATAGGAAATAATCTCGTATATTCCTTAAAAACAGTGTATACAGGCCTCATACATCGTACGGGGTATACCGGTGACTCCATCCACACTCTCTCATGCTCCGGGCGTGGAGCCTGAGATGATAGATTGAAGCATGGAGTTTTCTTCAGAACCGTAATATTAGATCGTCATGCCCCCATCAACTGAAAGCACTGCTCCGTTAACATACCTCGCTTCATCCGAGGCAAGGTACAGATACGCATACGCGATATCTATTGGTTCTGCCAGAGTGCGCAGCGGAATTTTTTCTTTCATCATCGTAAGGATTTTTTCAGGCATCTTCGAGATCATCGGAGTAATGGTAAATCCCGGAGCTACTGCATTGACCCGCACCCCTTTTTTCCCGAGTTCCTTTGCCAGGGTCCTGGTAAGACCAATTAATCCTGCTTTGGCAGAAGCATAATTGGCCTGTCCGATATTACCGTAGATACCTGAAGTGGAGGAAACATTAATAATCACGCCGTTCCCCTGTTTTATCATTATATCGACTACAGCCTGGGTACAGTTGAAAGCACCTGTAAGATTGACATTGATAACACTGTTCCATTGTTCTTTCGTCATTTTTGTTATCAGGGCATCTTTGTTGATACCAGCGTTATTGATCAGGATATCGATCTTTCCAAATTCATTCATGGCAGTGTTGACAACATCATCCATATCTTCTCTTTTGGAAACGTCTCCTGTTTTAAAAATTGCCTTCCCGCCATTTTCACGTATCTTTCTACAGACATTTTCCAGTTTCTCTGCTGTCCTTCCGGTAAGAACGAGCCTTGCTCCTTCTTTTGCAAACAGGTAAGCGGTCTCTTTCCCGATCCCGCTTCCTGCGCCGGTGATTATCGCTACTTTGTTCTCAAGTCTCATTTATTATTATTTCCAGGATACGCTGAACGAACATCCGAATTCACCCACATCTTTGACATTCTGGTAAACATGTCTATATACATCTTACCCATGATCTTTACAGGCTCCATCATATCTTTCATAGGACCGCCCACTGTCGGCATGTCCTCAAAGAAGTTATCAAAAGCCTTTTCATACATCTTTACCCACAGATCATAGAATTCTTTGTATGCCTCTGGATCAGAGGTTTTTTTTGACAGCTCCTTAGCCTTTTTCGATATTTTTTCAAGTGCAGTTATCCAGAACTTGTACATGTTCAAATAAATATTGGAGGTCTCCACAAAATTCTCAAACACTTCCCTGGAAGGTACCATGGACTGGAAACTTTTTCTATACGTTTCCTGATATGTATCCATACATAAGGTGTAAAATTCCTTATACGTTTCAGGATTTGCATCTCCACGAGAGATATCTGCAATTTTGCGGGAAAGTTTCTGCATGGATCCATTCAATGGCATGTAAAGCTGTTTGTATGATTTCTTCCATAATTTTAACATCTTCAAAAAAGTTCCTGAATAAATATCTGGCATGCCTATATAATTCTCAAATATCTCTTTTGTATTTTCTCCCGCAGGCAACTCTATTAGCTCATCGAATATTTTTTCATAAGACTTTATCCACATATCACAGCATTCTTTATATTTTGCAGGATCTGGTTCACCCTGGAGTGCGTCTCTTGTCTTTTGGGAGTTCTCTTCTAACTCGGTAATCCACGATATGTAGAGTTTATTGGATTCCTCAGCGCTCGATAGGAATTTTTCAAGCATCTCTTTATTGGATTTCAGCGTTGGGATCGGATAAAATTTGCCAAATGTATTCTGGTTTGTTTTCATCCATTCATCATAGAATACCCTGTATTTCTGTGGTGCAGCTTCTTTTGGCAGAAAAACTGTATTCTCAAACACCTCTTCTGTGGATTCTGCGCTCTCTTCTATTAATTCTTCTTTTCTTCCTCCAGTTTTCTTGATCATATTATCTGCCTCCTTTTTTTGTTACCGTAAGCTGTATCAAACGTTTTTATTAATAAGTAATATTATTCTAAATATCCCATTTTAGCAAGGGGTTTGATTTAGAGATGTTATTTTTTGGAAATCACTTAAGTGATTCGATGAACTCGTCTATGGGTGTCGCTTTATATGTCGCTGTTTTGATGCTGCCGCGCGATGCGATCTCAACAACGGCCTTTTCGACCTTAGTATCATCATCCGCTTCCACGACGGTCAAAAAGTCAAAATTTCCTA
>CBFFLL010000127.1:0-7002 GCA_965642175.1 Candidatus Methanoperedens nitratireducens
ATGCTGTTGTTCCTCATTGTCGCAGCAATTGCCGCCATTTCGGTGAGGGATCTACTCAGTGCAGTAATTATCCTGTCATTGTACAGCCTTATAATGGCTATCGTATGGGTGGAGTTGCGTGCTGTTGATGTGGCATTTACCGAAGCATCGGTGGGAGCAGGAATTACTACAGTCTTCTTTATTTTAGCTTTGGTCAAGACCACAGGGAGGTCAGAGGATTGAAGATCCTGCCGTTAATTATCGTGATCATAACAGGATCCCTGTTGATCTGGGCGGGGCAGGATATGCCTGATTTTGGAGACCCCGATGCTCCAACGAACCATCATGTGGCAGATTGGTATATCGAACACAGCGAAGAAGATATTGCAGTAGAGAACATGGTCACCTCAATTCTCGCTGATTACAGGGGCTATGATACCCTGGGAGAGACCACGGTGATCTTCACGGCAGGTATTGCAGTAATTCTAATTCTAAGGAGGCGTGAAGATTGAGAGAAGCGGATGTGATCATCAGGACTGTCATCAGGTTGATTGTGCCTTTCATCCAGATATTCGGCCTGTATGTAGTATTCCACGGCGGTGGCGGCCCTGGCGGTGGTTTCCAGGGTGGTGTGATCATGGCTACCAGTATTATCCTGTATGTGATGGCTTTCGGGATCACAGAAGGAAAAAAGAGGCTATCTGAGAAAGTGAATATGATCCTGCGCAGTACAGGTCTCTATTTCTATAGCGGGGCTGGTATCCTGGCTTTGATATTCGGGGGAAATTACCTTGATTATGGCGTCGTGCCTTTACCATTTCTTGATCCTCCCCATATACGAGCCTTCATGATCGATGGTGTGGTGGAAGTGGGTGTAGCCATTACAGTTATGGCAGTAATGGTGACGATTTTCTTTGAATTCTATCCTGGAGGTACCAGTGATGATTGAAGATATACTTACAAAATATAATTACTGGATATATGTGGTTTTGATGATGATCGGATTCTATGCCATCATTGCCAAAAAGAACCTTATAAAGAAAGTAATTGGTTTGAACATTTTTGCCACTGCAATATTTCTTTTCTACATATCCATTGGGGATATGAGAGAAATCCCGGGAAAAATAATAACTGAACCGATTTACATGCATGGGGAGAATCTAGTTTATGTTAATCCCATTCCCCATGTGCTGATACTTACCGGGATCGTGGTAAGTGTCAGTACTACAGCTGTGGCACTGGCTTTAATAATAAAGATATACAGGGAATTCGGGACGATCGAAGAAGATAAGATACTGGAGCAGCAGGCATGATTTACGATGATTTTCCTGCCCTTATAGTGGTACTGCCGCTGGTTGCAGCTTTTACTGTGCCGATTATCGGATTCTTTAATAAGAAATTCATTCCATATTTCGTATCCCTGATAACATTTATTGCTTTATTGATTTCCACATTCAACCTTAGAACGGTGATGGACTCAGGTACCATAAGTTATACTATGGGCGGCTGGGTACCCCCATGGGGCATTGAATACAGGATCGATTACCTGAATGCTTTCGTCAGCATAGTGGTAATTTTCATAATATTTATTATATCCATATATGCAAGAAAAAGTATTGAAAAAGAACTTCCCGGTAAAACAGTTCCCTTCTTTACTTTGTTTTTATTGCTCACAACAGGGCTTCAAGGTTTGATAGTCACAGGCGATATTTTCAACATATATGTGTTTATTGAGATATCCTCTCTGTCTGCATATGCCCTCATAGCAGTGGGTAATAGTAGAAACGCATTAATGGCAAGTCTGAACTACCTGATCATAGGGACAGTGTCTGCATCATTTATTCTGCTGGGGATAGGATATCTTTACATGGTGACAGGGACGCTGAATATGGGGGATATGGCACATCTTCTGCCTGGCGCATATGATGAGAGACCTAAAGTGGTATTGGCTGCCTTTGCCTTTTTCCTGGTAGGATTCAGCATCAAGGTGGGTCTGTTCCCACTGCATACCTGGATGCCTGATGCTTATTCCCAGGCACCTTCGGCAGTAAGTGCATTCCTGGCATCTACTTTTACAAAAGTGATGGCTTATGTGATGATCCGATTTATGATCACGATCTTCAGACCGGATTTCATTATTTCGACTGTTCATGCCAATACTATTTTGACATGGCTGGCAGCCATTGCCATTATTATGGGATCAGTACTGGCAATTGCCCAGACCGATCTTAAAAGAATGCTGGCTTATTCCAGCGTGAGCCAGATAGGATATATCATTCTTGGTGTCAGTCTGCTAAACCCGACGGCAATGACAGGGGGTATTATCCATATCATGAACCACGGCATAATGAAAGGTGCTTTGTTCATGGTGGCAGGTGCCATCATATACAAGACCGGGATCAGCAATATAAATGATTTAAAAGGTATAGGTAAGAAGATGCCTTACACGTCTGCTGCTTTTGTGCTCGTGGCATTATCAATGATCGGAGTCCCACCTACGGTTGGATTCGTCAGCAAGTGGTATCTTGCCCAGGGTGCAATAGAGGCTGGTATGTGGGTTATAGTTGGGGTGATAATGCTGAGCAGCCTGTTGAATATTGTATATTTTTGGAGAGTATTTGAAAATATGTATTTCCATCATGCCGATGGCGGCAAAGTAGATGAAGCGCCGATGAGTATGCTTCTTCCCATATTGATATTGGCAGTACTTACCTTCCTGTTAGGATTACTGGCTGCGTATCCACTGCGGGAGATCATGGCACCTATGGTCCAGACATTATTACCAGGATAGGAGAATAAAAAAATGGAAGAATTGATTTCGATAAAACCATTGATCGCGGTTCTGCTGCCTCTGTTAGGGGCAATAATGATAATTGTTTTCTCCAAACGTCCAAATATCAGGGAAAGCTGGTCTGTTGCTGCAGGTGTGGCACTATTTATTATGGTCCTTTCCATGCTCCCTGATATTCTTAATGGGAAGTTGATCCAATATACACTGGTAGAAATGCTTCCTGGACTGCCTATCAAGTTCAAAGTAGATGCATTTGGTGAACTGTTCGGCCTGACCTCATCTTTCTTGTGGATATTCACGACTTTTTATTCCATAGGCTATATGCGTGCTTTAAAAGAACATGCCCAGACCAGATACTTTTTCTGTTTTGCCATCGCCATCGTGGGTGCCATCGGGATTGCCTTCTCAGCCAACCTGTTCACATTGTTCATATTTTATGAGGTACTTACAGTTTCAACTTATCCCCTGGTTGTTCATAACGAAAATGCTGCAGCTATGAGCGGTGGACGAAAATACCTGCTATATCTGATGACCGCAGGTGTGTTCCTCTTTTTCTCTGTAGCAGCGGTATATTACTATACAGGCACCACCGATTTTGCTTTCAACGGATTTTTGGCAGGGCATGATATCCCCGTTGGTATTCTTAAGATACTATTTATAACATTCATGATCGGCTCCGCAAAGGCTGCATTTATGCCACTCCATTCATGGCTGCCCTCGGCAATGGTGGCACCTACACCCGTGTCTGCCCTGCTCCATGCCGTAGCTGTGGTGAAAGCGGGTGTGTTCACAGCGACACGCGTAATACTCTATGTATTTGGAGTGGACCTGATGGGAGAGACCGGGATCGGTCTGATGATGGCATATTTCGTATGCTTTACCATTATTGTGGCATCCTTCTATGCCTTGACCCATGATAACCTGAAGAAAAGGCTTGCCTATTCCACTATAAGCCAACTTTCCTATATCGTGCTGGGTGTCGCCATGCTGACGCCTAGCGGTATCACTGGTGGGATGCTCCATATACCGTATCATGCTTTCATGAAGATCACATTGTTCATGTGCGCAGGCGCTATCATAGTGACTGCAAAGATAGAAAATATCAGTGAAATGAATGGGATAGGCAGAAAGATGCCCATAACCATGCTGGCATTTACTGTTGGGGCTCTGGGCATGGTAGGAGTCCCGCCTGTGGCTGGTTTTGTAAGTAAATGGTATATCTTGCTGGGTTCTGTTGAAATGAACCAGTTACCTATCTTGCTAATACTATTAGCCAGTGCCCTGTTGAATGTGGGCTATTTCTTCCCGGTGATATATGTAGCATTTTTCAAAAAACCCGATAAAGAACTGAACTTCGGGGAGGCATCACCATTCATGCTGGTTCCGCTTACACTTACTGCAATTGGGTCATTGATCCTCGGAATATGGCCCGATGCACCATACCTGTTCCTTGAACTGGTTAATATAGCGGTTAAAAATGTAACAACTGGAGGGATCTGAAATGGGATACCTGGACGAACCCCGGAATATTAAAAAACTGCGTATAGTGTTTTACCTGAGTTTAGTAGTAGTAGTAATACTTGAGTTCATTTTGATCAAGAGGGAGCATATTGAATTATCCCTTGAGCATATTGCCGAGTCCCCTGCATTCCATGCCTGGTATGGTTTCATAGCCTGTGCACTTATCATTCTGGTGTCCAAGTTAATAGGACATATGTGGCTCATGAAGAAGGAGGATCATTATGATTGACTGGGTCCCTCCTGCAGCCATATTCATCCTGGGCGCGCTGTTAGTTCCTTTATTTAAAGGCAGGGCACAGAAATTGTACATCTTACTGCTGCCCTTGATAGCCTTTACCGATCTATTGTCCACGACACATGGCACCAGCTGGGTGTATAACTATCTTGGATATGAACTGATATTCAGCCAGGTTGACAAATTGACCATGGTATTCGCGTATGTTTTTGTTATAATGGCGTTTATCGGGATGCTTTATGCCCTGCATATTAAAGAGCAGGGGCAGCATATATCTGCATTCCTGTATATCGGGAGTGCTCTTGGAGTTGTATTTGCGGGTGATCTGTTATCACTGTTCATATTCTGGGAAATAATGGCATTCTCATCTGTCTTTCTGGTCTGGTACCAGAAGGACAAGGCATCAATGGATGCAGGTTTCAGGTACCTTCTGGTTCACACTGCAGGCGGACTCTTCCTGCTTGGCGGTATAGTGCTCAGGGTCGTGGAGACCGGTTCCATAGAATTCGGGCATATAGGACTTGATGGATTGGATTCATATCTGATACTTATTGGCTTTTTAATAAACGCAGCCGTGCCTCCGCTGCATGCCTGGTTATCTGATGCTTATCCTGAAGCCACGGTGACAGGCGCTGTATTCATGACTGCTTTTACTACAAAATCAGCTGTATATGTGTTGTTGAGAGGTTATTCCGGAACTGAGATACTGATATATCTTGGTGCGATCATGGCCCTTTATGGTGTCGTGTATGCTGTACTGGAGAATGATATACGTCGGCTGCTTGCATATCACATAATAAGCCAGGTGGGTTATATGGTGGCAGGGGTGGGTATGGGCGCGGCCATTGTTGGCGGATTTTCCCAGCTCCAGGAAGTCGCTACCCCGGGACAGATGCTGGCGACCAATGGCGCTGCGGCACATGCTTTTGCCCATATCTTATACAAGGGGTTATTGTTCATGGGTGCAGGGGCCGTAATATACATGACAGGTAAAAGGAAACTTACAGAACTGGGCGGCCTATACAAGACCATGCCCATAACCCTTATATTGTACATGGTAGGTGGTTTTGCTATCTCTGCCGTACCATTGTTCAGCGGTTTTGTCAGCAAGACCATGGTGATAGCTGGCGCAGAAAAGTCTCATCTTACTCTTATCTTCCTGATGCTCACATTTGCCTCGGCCGGAACTTTCCTTCATACTGGCCTGAAATTACCATATTTCACCTTCTTTGCAAAGGATAGCGGCATACGGGCCAGGGAACCGCCGCTCAACATGCTGCTGGCCATGGGCATAGCAGCTTTCATGTGCATCCTTGTGGGTGTTTATCCCCAGATGCTGTACAATATGCTTCCATATCCAGTGGATTATCAGCCTTATACAGTTGGGCACGTTGTTGGGGAACTGCAGCTTCTGTTGTTCACTGCGTTTGGATTTTTCCTGCTGCTCAATAAATTATATGGCGAGCGCACTATCAGCCTTGATACTGATTGGTTCTACCGTAAAGGGAGTAAGGTCTTTATGTGGTTCATAAACGAACCGCTGGCCAGGGCCTCCCAGTGGACTGTGGATATCTGTTTGCACGTAATTTCATTCCTGAAATGGTTTTCAAAAAATCCGGTACTTGCCCTGATGCTGTTTAAGGACAGTGTGGTACTACACCTTTTCAAACATATCGGTTCCAGGACCACTGCAGAATCTATAGGGTTCATGGAAGAGGAAAAGAGATTATACCCAAAGAATCCTGTAAAGAGAAACCCCGTAGGGGATTCGCTTATGCTTGCGCTGATTTTCATGGCAGTTTATGTCATGTACTATCTGTTTGCCGCATAGACTTTCTCATTATTCATTTATGACAAAGTAGATATGTCATAATGTATACTACATCCTAACTGGAATTATACGGCATGGCATTTATAGATTCAGACTTATTCACCTGGGTAATTTTACCCCTGCTTATTTTTATCTCCAGGGTCTTTGATGTTACATTTGGAACCTTACGCATCATATTTATTTCAAAAGGAAAAAAATTCCTTGCCCCATTGTTTGGATTTTTTGAAATAATGATATGGCTTTTTGCGATAGGGCAGGTGATGCAGAATCTTACGGACGTCAATTATTATTTGGCCTATGCGGGAGGTTTTGCCATGGGAAATTATGTTGGCATATATATAGAGGAAAAAATGGCGATAGGTACTCTGGTTGTCCGGATCATTACCAAAAAGGATGCAAGCGCTCTGATAGAGGCCTTCAAATCCAGAAATTATGGAATTACGATCGTAGACGCCCAGGGGGCTACCGGGAGTGTAAAACTCATATTCACAGTAATCAAGCGAGTAGATGTCAATGAGGTCGTGGGAATGATCAAACACTTCAATCCTAAAGCTTTTTACTCGATAGAAGAAGTCAGGGGTGCAAGCGAGGGTGTTTTTCCTTCGCACAAGAGCCGTTTTAATTTATTGAGCGCATTCAGACTGA
>CBFFLL010000127.1:7012-7585 GCA_965642175.1 Candidatus Methanoperedens nitratireducens
GGAAAATAAGACAGCTCAATTCCGTCATTGCCATATACCGCTGCGCTTTATGCCCGGACATTTAAATGCGGCATAACTAAAAATTATCTCGAAATGAGGATATAATTAAGTATTTGATTCAACAATTACAATATTCCACAGGAGATGTTTTTCATGACAACAAGAGAAGAGTTAGAGAAGTTGGCAATAGCCTGTGAAGAGTGTGCAAGTAAAGATCCTGCTTCATTTGATAAACACCTTGAAAAATGTCCTGTGTGCAATAAGTACAAAATAGAGGCTGAGAAGATCAATTATATGATGGAAGCTGTGCAGATGCTTGCATCAAAGCCTGATGAAGAGCGGCGCAAAATAAGGGAGTTAAATATAGAATCATATGAATAGTGATAAAAAAGAGCCGGTCAAAGAGATGATAGGATTCCTGGATGAAATAGCAAAGATCCAGACAGCCATAGCTGATTTCGAGTGTGGGCAAAATTTGAATATTGCAATAATATCTGAACCCTTTTCTGGAAAGACTACCATCCTTGATGCGATCGAAAAGATGAATCCGGAAAAGGTAACAAGGCTGTCGTT
>CBFFLL010000128.1:0-7521 GCA_965642175.1 Candidatus Methanoperedens nitratireducens
TCCACTTCTTGCAATCGAGAAAAACTTTCCAAGATAATTCGAATATATTTTTTAGTTTTAAGTTATCATCAAGGACAACCACAACCGCAAATTCGAATTTCTGTGAATCCGCTTCTGTGGAGTCCTTATCGTAAAGACCCGCAAAGCTTCCAGTTGTGTTTGTTGTCGTTACCTTGATTGAATATCTTTCACCGTTTCGGGAAAGTGCGTCAATGTTTTGAGTCCCATCGGGAGCGGGTATCAAGTTAGGCAGTCTATCAGTTTTATTGTAATGCGTGATTGCGAAATACACGCCCAAATCACCCATAATGTTTTTTGTGCGAATGATTTTTCTATCTCTCAACTCTTGGATATAAACCGAATAGAGTTGAAGGAGATTTGAATCGGTGAGGTTTGTTATAGTCTCGATAATGTCTTTCATTCAGATGGAAATGTAAAGTGCGGGGCTTTTAAGCAAAAGGGGGGTTAATGGGGTGAGCAACTTCCCAGTAAAATAAGCAAAAGGGGTATTTGATATAGCTCGGTGGGTGATTTTTTTCCAGTTCCGCCCCGCAAAGAAAAGTAAAAAAATCATGAGCGAATTCTATGGGAGCGTAAAAAGGTTGTCAAGAAATTTCTATTTATAGCGAACCAGCCAGCCTCTTCCTCGCATCTACATCAGCCCTGATAATAGAAATAGACCTGCCTCCAGGTATCGGTCTTGATATTCCCTCATCTGTCCAAATTTCGCTGAACCGAAGCATACTTGAGCTTGAGGAAGCCCTTGGGATTAATAAATCAATTCCTTGAGTATTATAAAAAAAAGGATCGTGCCTGCATAAGCAAGGCAAGCAATAACGATTTTTTTGACAATGGAAATGATTCTCACATGAGGATTTTCTTTTATGGTTGTCATCATGTGTCTCCTTTCAGCAAAGAGGAATTTAATTATGGTTTGGTTGCGAATTTCTAAACCTACAATAAACTCCAAAAGCTATAAATACCACAATATATTGTGTAAGTCCAGAATTTATGTCTATTGCTTAACTTTTTAATGGCTCAGCGATGAATGCCGAAAAAATAGCACTGTCCAAATAAAAAAATATACCCCTCAGCGGTCTGTGGTTATATATATATAGCAAACAATTCTCTTGGGGAAATTTCCCTCCATTTATGAGATTTTTCCCCAATATTGGAATGACTAACATTGATTTATTCAGAAGACATAATCCATTCGATATTTTTCAAGATTCTGTATTCAATAATCAAACTTGTTAGTTTTTCTTGGGAAATTTTATATGAACTGCTTAATGATACTATCGTTGATTTTAGGTTTTGTTCTGTTCTTCCAATTTTGTGGCTAGGAATATGTCTAATGAAGTATAATCCCGTAAGAGATCGTTGCTGCCAGAACGAAAAATGCCAGGATCTCTGGAAATTCGGTGAAGGTAATATCAACCGCTATTCAATCGTATAAAACGAGACAAGGACGACGGCGGCGCTATCTCTGCAAGACCTGTGAAACAACTTTCTGTTCAACAAAGGGAACGCCATACTATCGACTCTACAAATCTCGTTTGGATTTTGATGAGGTGGTTTAAATGACTGTTGAAGGAGTTGGAATTTCGTCGATTTCTCGGGTCAAGCGTTATGCCTGAAATACGATTGCTAGTTGGCAATACCTTGCGTGTAAAGAAGCTGGTAAGTTTAACGATCATAATCTCAAAAATCTTGAGTTAATTGAACTTCAGGCTGATGAAATCTGTACCTTTGTCTCCATGATTGTAAACGGATTCCGAAATCGAGCATGAAGAACAGAAGCATCAATAATCACCCCCAATTTCATCCTGGGAGATAATAGACATTCTCTGGATTTCCCTTAATCATAGATAGATAAATGAGGATGGAGTTGATACATGAATGAAAGAAGAAAAACAACTCGTTTTGTAGAGAAAAACAATGGCTTCATCACTTTTTCAATCGAGAAAGACCATACAAACAGAGACTCGAAACCAGTTTTGACACAAGACCTATCCATCACAGGAGCCAAGCTTCTCACTAATAAACCCTTCCCAATTGATACAAGACTTCTAATCTCCCTGCAATTGGGCAAATCGAAACAGATTGTAGAGCTTTGGGCGAGAGTGTTGTGGATTCATAGCTTGAAGGAAAATGGAAAATATGAAATTGGGGTGGTATTCTTCACCTCTCTGCAGACGATACAGAAACTTGTCCAGCATTTGTACGGAAATGAGTTCCAAAATATTGAAGAGATGTCGCCCCAAAAAGAACATTTTTTTCCTGTTGACGTGTCAAGGGCATAATTCCCATTATTTGATCTTATATGCAACAATTAGGAATCCAGAAGATAGTATCAGAATCTATTCCTTTGGTGGAAAGAATTAAAAAATATAGAAAAAGTTGATGGTGATTGTTCTATCCTTTGGGATGAGTTTATTCTTAGATCCAATTCCCTTTTTTTGATCTTCTTATGACAATGATGATAAATTCAGTGGCCAATAGAATTAAAATTACAACCAAAAGAAACTCATTCAATTCAAGGCCAATTGTCGCTTTCATCCAGTTGGCGAAGTGACTCAAGTCGATTCCTGTTGCCTCTTTAAGCCAGTTAATAAATTCTGACATCTCCCACTCTCTGTTGATTTAGTCGAGATTGAAGCGCTTTTTAAGATATAACCAAAAAATTCAAATCGAATGAAAATCTTACTTAAAAATAGAGGATATCCTGGAGGAGCTACACAAAAAAGCGCGTTTGCTTGATTAAAATTGAGTCAAAGTGAGCTAAGGCTCATTTTATATGATTCTCTCTTTGTTTGGGATTTTCAAATTGATTACCTCTGTTTTTTTTGTGTATGATGATTGATGGAGGCACTTTGAGGGTAGAAATTTGATGAAATGGAGTGAAATTATCATTGCTTGAAATGTAAAAATATGAGATTAATGATTAAAATATTTTATGTGATTCTATTTTTGAATTGTAACGAATATTTTCCAAGTTAGGACATTCTAAAATGAACATTTATTCCGTTCCCATTCTTATTTCGGGTATTCTTTGTGCCCTGCTTTCGGTGATTACCTGGTTGTTCCGCAGGAGTGAGCACATCAACCGCGTCTTCTCGTTCTTTACTCTGACCCTGGCCATAGACAGTTTTTTTAACTTTTTTTGGTACCAGCTTGGAAGTCTTGAAAAAATCAATACCTGGATGCGGGTTATTTTTACAGGAGGTTTTTTCGTACCGATAGGGCTAATATTTTTCTTCTTTGCCTTTACCGGGTATGACAAAAGAATGGAGGCCAAAGTTCTGGGAATTAAAGCACGGCACTTTAAGATTACAACTGTTCTTTTAATCTTTGTTTTCATGTTGCTTGTTCAGTTTACCGATCTGCTCATTAATTTATCAGAAACTCCTGAGTATATCTGGGAGACGGAATTCGGCCCTGTTGGGAATTTAATGTTTCCTCTTTTTGCTGTAATTTTCTTCTATTTATTTGTGATGGTTTTTAAGGGCTACAGAATGACTGAAAATAAACCTCAAAAGCGTTTCATTCTTCTGCTTGCCGTTGGTACGATAGTTTGGATTCTCTTGGGTTATGTAGGGGCGATTCTTTTCACAGCCTCAAGCGAGGTTTATAGTTTCATCAATTATCTCGGAACAGCTCTGATGGCCGTATTCTTTTTTGTGGCCATTGTGAACTATCAATCCGATAAAGTCCACGAGCTGAATCTTAATCTCGAGCGCAAAGTAGAAGATCGAACCCAGGAATTAGAACAGAAAAACTCAGAACTCGAAAATACAATGGGCAAACTGAAGCAGATGCAAAAACAGGTTATCGTCCAGGAAAAAATGGCCACCCTCGGCCAGCTGGTGGCAGGATTAACCCATGAAATCAACACTCCAATAGGTGCCATGCGCAGCATGAACGATACCAAGTCAAAAGCCGTGATGAAGCTTCAAACAGCTCTGGAAAATTCGTCTCCTGATACTGCCGGAAAAGATCCCGAAATAAGAAAGGTGTTGGGAGTTATTCTAAAGGCCGATCAATTGATTGACCAGGGAACGGAACGATTAAATGAAATCATGACAAATTTGAAAAATTTCGCCAGGTTAGATGAAGCCGAGACGATAAGGGCGGATATTCATGAAGGGCTTGACAGCGTTCTTGCATTAATCAGGCATGATCTGCTTACAAATATCGAAGTCGTACGCGAATACGGGGAGATACCGCCTTTTGTTTGCCATCCACGAAAATTGAATCAGGTTTTTTTTAATATATTAAAAAATGCCTGTCAGGCGATTGAAGAAAAGGGGCGAATCACAATCACCACAAGTCTGAAAAATAACAAGGTTCATGTGGCCATTCGTGATACAGGCAGGGGCATTAAACAAGACAATCTCGAATCGATTTTTGATCCTGATTTCATTACAAAAGATTCAGTGGTTAGAGCCAGTCTTGGGTTATCAATTTGCTACCAGATTATTCAAGAGCATCATGGAAAAATCAATGTTGAAAGCCAGCCAGGAAAAGGGTCGGTCTTCACGGTGATTCTCCCAACGGATGGAATGAGTTAAGGATAAAATAAAACACGAAAACTGAACCTGAGATTTCAGCCCGTTATTCCGATACTGTTTGACGATGGTGAGATCAGCCTGATGAAAATTCACACAATAGAAAAAAATGAAAAAAGAAAGCATTTATTTATTCTATTCCTCTTCTCTGCTCTCTCTATTTCAATAGGAATTTTTTTATTTGATTACAATCTGGTGATTTATAAGAAGATTGTACAAAACAATGTGACGATTTTTTCAAATCTTAATAATATTTTTCCTTTGCTGAAGTATTCATTATTTGCATTTGTTGGGATTTTTGTAACAACCTTACTTCTCAGTATAATATTAAAATCAAAAAAAGGACTTTCCTATAAAGAGGGTTTAACTCAACAGCTACTCACATTGACCCCTCTTGTACTGCTTGTTTTTGGGAGACATCTATTTGGAAAAGCAATTGTATATTATTTTTTGATTCCTCTTTTTCCCTTATTCCTCGGGCTCATATTCGCCGGAGTCATTTATCTGAATTTGGTGCTTTATTTCAACCTAAGCCTTTTTCGTGATGGATTATCTTTTATCAGAGAAAAAATCTTCCTGAAGAAAAAAACACTCATGGTTGCCGTAACGCTTGTTCTTGGCGCCATACTCCTCCTCTCTTTAATGGATAAACCTCATTATCAAAGATTTTCAAGAGAAAGGCTTTTTGGAGGAGATGAACCAAAATACCTTCGTATGACATATTCTCTGGCCAAAGACATGAATGTTGATGTATCGAACGAGCTTATTATTGAGGAGGGATTAGAAAAGGCTGTTGAGAGGATCCTCAGCTCAGGTTCGAGAAGCTTTGGTCATCTTTCTGTGATTGGAAAAAATGGAAAAATCTACCATATTCATTTGCCGGGAATATCATTTTTAATTCTACCTGGATTTTTATTGGATTCTATAATATTCCCAACGACACACAATCCGGAGGATGATCTTCAATTTCTTAGTTCTGGATTCATACCCAATAAGCTCTATTTTACCCGTTTATGGCTTTTGATTTTGGGAATATCAGCTTTTTTTCTTTTGGCAAGACTCCTTTATTATTTTTTTAATTCAATTTTATTGAGCACAATTCTCCTGTTGATATTCATCTTGAATTCTCCAGTTCCAATTTTTATATTTCAATTGTATCCAGAAATTGCTGCAGCTTTTTTTGTACTTCTGGTTCTGAATGCCATTTTGTTTCCATTCAAGAAAGAGGGGTTGAACTATTTATCGATAGTTATTGGAATTGGGTATATTCCTTGGTTGCACCAAAGGTTTATCGTCCTGGCCCTGTCGCTCTATATAGTTTTTATTATTCAAACTGTTTTTTTTAAAAAGAATTTCAAACGGGGGCTCATAACATCTTTTTTGCTTTTTTTGACCAGTTTGCCTTATTTCTATTTCTTCTACACAATAACAGGAAGTCCCCTGCCAAACAGTCTGCATCGGCTGTATGGATATCCGTTTAATAGACTGGGAATGTTTCCTTTGGGCTTTTTTGGCCATATTTTTGATTTTGAATCGGGATTTCTTTGGAATTATCCATGGACAATTCTTGCACTGATTGGAATTTATTGGGGGCTCAAGATAGAGAAGAAAAGAGCTATCAGCTTACTCATTGTATTTGTTCCCTATTATTTGTTGACCTGCTTTAATAATCTTTGGCATGGTCTGGTCGACCAACCCGCTCGATTTCTTGTCGCTATCTTTCCAATTCTGTTATTCTTTTTGGCCTACACAATAATCGCTTTTTATAAGAGACGTCATTACCCGCTTCTCATTCTTTATATCGCCTTAGTGACCTTGATCTTTTTCAATAAAAAATATTGGATTTTAAAGTACAATTTTAAACGTCCGGGGGTATCTCATGCAGATGTTTTTCCAATAATTGTAAGCTCTGCTCTTTTGATACTGCTCTACATTTCAATTTTCGCGATAGATAAATTTACAGGAAAAAAAATTGATGTCCTCCATTTGACAAAAATTTCCAGCTATGCAAAACATCTGAATTTTAAATTAAATAGCTCATTTCTGTTCAACAATTTAAAAAAACCAATAATTTATCTGCCAATTCTGATTCTTGTTTTATACATTTTCACCGGTGCCCATAACCGGGATGATAAAAAAAATTCAGTCTCTCTATTCCAAACGTTTAACAAGATGGCACTAATTAAAACCATGGGATTGTATCCAAAGGAACCAGAAGCGGAAATGATTCAAAAAACCGACAAGGAATTTGTAAACCTGTTCAACAATGTTTACAACTTTAGAATAGAAAATAATCAAAAAGCTGTGGACATTAATCTTGGAAGTGCATTTTTGCATGAAAAACTTCCCCGAGGAAGTTATAGAGTAAAATTGGAGATAGAAGACCTTGTATCTGATGATACTCAGGTTGAACTGAGATTCTTAGGAGATTCAAGGTTATTGGGATTCGAAACAGACAAGGACAGAGCTGAGGTATCTACTATATTTTTTCTTTTTAAAGACAGGTTTGTTTCTCCCTGGTTGTCGCTCCGATTGACTTCTTCTGAATTAGACGGAATATCAGGAAAACTTGAGATATTTCCCATCCCCAGTGTAGTCTTTGAAAATGAATTAATTCTAAGACCGTTTCCATTTCATAATCCCATCACAATAGGGCAGATAGGAGAAGATCCGTATAATTTAAAATTTATTACCAATGTCAGAAAAGCGGAAAAAAAATACAAATTTTCTCTCTATACCTTACAGAATCCAGATAACATTCACATTGAAGAAGAAATATTATTAGCAACATTCGAAGACTTGCCTGTTGGAAATGAACTTGCCCAAACTGTGAACATCGGATTTGATCTGCCCGCAGATTTTCCAGAAAAAAAAGCCGGTTTGGCCTTGCTCGTTCATGATGAAAAGAACCGCCTGTTGAGCTGCAAAAGCATCTGGATTCAAACTTCAAAGA
>CBFFLL010000129.1:0-2094 GCA_965642175.1 Candidatus Methanoperedens nitratireducens
CCCCTCTGCAAATAAAAAAACCCATTGCAGCACCGGGAATGTATCGGCGCCGCATGATTAATAATTAGATTGTAATAAATATATTCACTCAATATCCTTTCCCTGAAGCACGTCATGTTGTTATCGTTAAATTCGAGTTCCTGCCATCAAAGGTAATTGAATATTCATCCATGACATTCCGTCCAATCAGAACATCCCCTTCATCCTGATAGAAAGCAATGATTTCCCTGTGTTCATTTTCAAGGAATTCCACATTGATTCGGGTGTACCATGCAGTGACTATTCCTCCTACAGCGCAGACACTGGAACGGTAAAGCATTTCCAGCCCCAGCTTCAGCCACAGTTCCCTTGGTATGACGACAGTATCCGAACCCGTATCGAGATATGCAAAAGCCTTTACCTTCTTTTTGGAGGCAGGGTTTATAAGAGTGACAGATACAAGCGGGTCGTTGTCTATATAATTGAAAGATGCTTTTTCAGGCATATTTCCTTAGCCTGATAGTAGCTGGATTTCTACCTACCCTGCGCATGAAGAGCCTGTGACCCGGTCGCTTTTTCCTGGCTTCGAGATCTACAATGCCAATGTTTTCACCAACTGAAGCAAGGTTATTCTCTTCAACATCTATGGCAATAATTTTTCCACTGTACAGTTTCTCCCATTCTTCCCTGTGGGTTTCATATATCTGCTTTGCTTTCTCATCGATGATGCTGGCGTCTGTCATTTAATCCATCTCTCTGGCTCGATTATATGTTCTGATGCTTAATAATCCTTGCTTGCTATTTTGGCGTAAACCCAGTTATCCTGTCGAAATGATACTCTCAGTGCGAGCTCGTACGATTTTTTTTTGAGTTAGCTGTTTGCATTATATGAAGAGGTAGCCGGAGGCATATCGGCGCTGAGAGATTAATATTTTGAGAGTAATAAATGTGTGGCTCCTTTCATGGAATGCGGATTGCGCGGATGACACAGATACCCACAGATTTCGTAAATGTGAAAATCCGTCAAACCCACGTCATCCGTGTTCCAGAGTTTATTCCCCTGCCAGCATCCTTCCCCCAACCGCCTCTATCAACCTCTCGCTGTCTTTCTGCGAGCGCAGGAGTCCGGCTTCAAGTTTATCGCAGAGGGACTGAGCTGGTCAACCCTGGCGACGTTGCGTAATCTGAGATTAGAAACATTCATGTTCGATATCGACCTTAGGGTATCAACATTCATAAATATATAAGATAAATATGGTAGAATAAACATGGTAGAAATAAGACCCTTCAGGGCTACGATACTTAACCCTGAATTAGATATTGAAAAACTCGTCTGTCCGGTGTATGATACTATAGATGCCGTTCATTACCAGAGATACGCAAGTGAAGATAACAACATCATCCATGCAACATCACGAAGAAAGGACATGGACAGGGACGAATTCATAGAGTATGCAAAAAATAGCCTTGACAGGCTGGTCGTATCCGAGGTACTTGTGGAACGGGAGAATCCTGCTCTTTATATATATGGAATAATGTTCACACTTACGCCTGAGATCCTCACCCAGCTTCCAGAAAACGCAAGGAGAAGCCATTATTTTGCTTTCGGGCTTGTGAGTCTTGTAAAGGTGGAAGAGCTGGGGAAAGGAAATATCGTTGGGCATGAGAACATCTTTGAGATTAATACAAAAGAGAGATACAGGCTGATGAAAGCAGCAATGATGAATTTCTCACCCATAGCAGCGGAGTACAGCATGCCTGACCATGCCCTCAACAACTTCTTTGAGGAATACCTGGGCTTTCGGCGCCCGAATTTTGTAATCAACCCGGAAAAACCGCCGCTTGTGGATGTTACATTGAACGGGAGCAGGCATCTTCTGTGGGAGGTTACTGATAATGCTCTCATTGATAAGGTAATAAAGATGGTGTCAGGCCTGAAAATCCTTATACTGGACGGACATCACAGGTACACAGCTTCGAACATGATGCGGAAAAATGACGGCATCGAATCTACGATGATGATGCTTATGGAAGGGGGTGACAGGGCGCTTCAATTGCTTCCGTGGCACAGGGCTGTGCGGAATTTTAGCCCCGAGAAACTTGAGAGCCGGATAA
>CBFFLL010000129.1:2104-5610 GCA_965642175.1 Candidatus Methanoperedens nitratireducens
AGGGCGTGGGCGGCGAAGAGTTCTATTCACAGCTCAGGCTTCGCAGCAACGAGTACGATGTAAAGCTTGGCATGTACGACGGGAAAAAATTCCAGATATTAAGGGCTGAAGAAGAAGAAGTCAGGGATCTTTCAGAAAAGCGGGGTGAAACCGTTGGGCTTGACCTGATAGTTCTTCATGATTTGTTAATAAATCCAGTGATCAGGGGTAAGCCTGAAGAGGATGTATCGTTCAATTCAAGCCCTGCTGAAGCCGTAGCCAGGGTGGATAGCGGGGAGTTCGATGTGGCTTTTCTATTGAATACTTTTTCTATTAAGGATGTGGAGAAAAAAGCTTTCGTGGAACGCAAGAATTTTCCCCAGAAGTCCACGCTTTTTTTACCAAAGGTTGCAGAAGGGATCGTGATGAGAAGGATAGAATAGAGTTGTGATCTTACAGGATTTATGGGCTTCTCTCCTTCTTTTCTTTGACTATCGACTTAACTATCATGAATATCACAATAGCAATGATTACGAAGTCTATAAGCGCCCCGACAAAATCACCTACCATGAATTTGATATTTCCGACATCCAAAGTCGCAGCCCTCCAATCACCGCCAGGTATCAAAGCCCCGACAATAGGCATTATCAAATCTGCCACAAGTGCGGCTACAAGTTTGGTGACTGCTGCACCCATCACAAATGCTATGGCTAGCCCTATCACACCATATTTGTTCAGGAAGTCCATGAACTCCTGCATAAAAGATTTCTTTTCTTCTGCCATTGAACCATCTCCAGTAGATTATTTTGTCAAAGACTATATTTAAGGTTAATGGCTAATACATAGCAGATGATTTATTTTTGTAGAATAATAAAATTTTTATAATCCAGAAAAACGATCTTAAATCCAAATTCCTTTGCCAGCCAGTCAAAAGTGAGTGAACCAAAAAAACAGATGTGTGTCGTGTCATTTTTGTACCACCAGTTCTCAAAATCACATACAGCATCATGCAGTGATGTCATAACCGCAAGATATCCTCCGGGTTTGATCAGTTTGCATATCCTTTCCAGTTCCCTCCTTCTGTCCCTTAAATGCTCAAATACCTCTGTGGAAATAACAAGGTCGTAAGAACTATCAGGAAAATCCGGAAAGAAAAAAGGGTCGTAGACATCACAGGAAAATCCATCCTTCTTTAAAAGTTCAGCAAGCACAGGCCCTGGACCGCAGCCATAATCCAGCACAGACTTAACGCCGGGGCAGTACTGATGCACAATGGCGATCTTTTCAAGGAACATTCCCACATATCCCTTATTGGAAAGCGTGTTCCTGTGAAGCTTATAGCGCGCGACTTCTTCATCCGGATGCAGATGTTGACTTTCATGCACGAAAATGAGATCGCATTGCGGGCATCTGAGGAATACCCTTCTTACAGGTTTTATGAATTCAAGGGGAAAAACAGTATCGCTGCTGCACAGATTACACTTCAAAGGGTTTCACCCTATATACCTCAGGTCCTCATCTGATGACACCGGGGTCTTGCCTTCCTCCATTTCCTTCAGTTTCGCAACGATCTTTTCCATCTCAGCCGCCCGCTCTTCCAGTGCTGCCATATCTACATCTATCTCAAGTATCTTGCAGAGAACTTTCAGCACAGCCTGGGCGCTCTTTGGGTCAACAAGATAACCTGAAGTCACACCCATAAGGCATGCGGCCTCTATACCCCTGAGCGCTCCGAGACCGAGCATCAGCCCAGACGCCCCGACAATACCGCCTCCAGGTTCGTTCGCCCTGAATTCCACGCCATACTCTTTGAGTTCGCGTACAAGCTCTATGCTATTTGCAGCGCCAAGGACAGTATCTGTTTCTACAAGCTGACCCACGCCGTACCCGCCCAGCGTATAGACTCTCTTGACTTTGAACTCTTCAACGATATCCAGGAATACGCCGCACAGCTCATAATGACCTTCGTTCGTGGTGCTCTGGTGGTCTCCGACCAGTATTAACAGGTCATGTTTGCCTTTTGTTTTATAGGCATACAGTTCATTACTCACAAGCCGGACAGTGCCATCATCCTCAACAATGACCTGAGGGGGGAAATAAGGGGAGAATATCTCCATTATTTTTTTAGCGCCCAGCTCCGCGACCAGATGTTCTGCCACCAGTTTTCCAATATGCCCGACCCCCGGAAGCCCTTCAACAAGTATTGGGTCTTTAAGCCGGGGTTTTTTGGACCTTATAACAGTTGTTTTTATCATAATTTACCTTTGTTTGGAAATTCTTCTATATTTCCCGTATCTGTCCTCAAGAGAAAAACGTGCAGGCTGGGAATATTTTGTGTCTCCGCTGCATAAAGGGCAGATTTCCTTCAGAGTGTATCTCCCGCAAGAACATCTTTTTATTTTGGATACCATAACATCCCAAGTATTCCAATCTTATTCTGATCAGGCTTTTTCTTCCGTATGTCTGTGGAACTCGCCGACGCCATCTGCCTTTTCAATAATTTCAATAGCTGCCTGAGCCGATTTTTTGAGGAAATTTTCGGCTTTTTTATAATCCGGAGCTATAACATGCAACCTGTACCTTGGCGCCCCGGTATATGAGATATCGATACTGATCTCGTCCCCCTGCACGTTACTTGCAGCGTTCAGCGCTCTCTTTATATGGTCAATACCATCAGGCAGGGAACATGTGAGGTCAACGTATCCTGAGATATCGACCTGGGGTTTTTTCAGGTTCTCTTCAGCAACCTTTCTTACCGCCTCAGCGAATTGCTTCTCAACCCCAATACTTGTAAGAACAGAACTTCCGCTCACTCTTGATTTTTCAAAAACCGAGTATACGCTTCCGAACTTATCATAAAACAGCTTTATCAATCGATCCAGTTCTTCCTGACCTGTTTTTGTGGTGCTTGCAACGTATTGGATCCATTTTTCAGCTTTCTGTTCGTTCTTCCATTCCTGGATCTTTTCACGGCGCTGATGTTCATTAACATCTTTCAGCGACAGGTCTATATGGTGTTTACTCTCATCGACGTAAAGCACTTTACAAACTATCTTCTGGCCTTCCCTTACATGGTCTCTTATATATTTGACCCATCCAGAGGCTACCTCTGAAATATGAATTAAGCCTTCTTTATGGCCGTATTCATCAAGTTCTACAAATGCGCCGAAATCAGTGACCTTTATAACAGAGCAGACGACATATTCATCCTCTTCAGGCCACCCACTTCTTTCCATCACTCAAGAACCTCTATTATCTGTGTCTTTATGAACGCCTTTCCACCCGTGGGTTCTGCAAGGGTTCTGCCACATACAAGGCAACTTACTGTGGTGCTTGCACATCCGAAAATAACCTGCTCATTCTGGCAGTCATTGCATTTTACTTTTAAAAATCTGCTCTTTGGTTCCATATTCAGCTCTCCACGAGTTCAAATTTGCCTGCCCTGAAGCATTTTGGCCTGAGGTGCGCCTTTTTACAGGTTGAACATCTGTATCTTAAGTTTATTATCTTTGTTGGCTTATCCCCGC
>CBFFLL010000129.1:5620-7517 GCA_965642175.1 Candidatus Methanoperedens nitratireducens
AATTTGCCTGAGTTACCGATCCCTGTATGTCTGTATTTTTGTCTTGTTATTCGGGTTAATGTCGAGGCCTGCCCCTTTTTTACCCTCTCCACAACATGCGGTGTATGGGCTTTGCAATAAGGACAGTATGTATTGAATTTCTTGGGTATTTTCATTATGATCACTTTTTGACCGAGATTTGAATTGCAGCATTACGGTTTATTAATGCTTTAGCATTTACAACCGATAGAACGGCAACATCCTCTTTATCCAGTGTGTAGTTGCGTCCGTCGGCTCCAACAAATGTCGGGATGTCTTTTAGCAGACGCACCACAATGTACTCTTTACTTATATCCTTTTTGCCTTCTAAACCGGTCTCTTTTGGTTCGTTTTCCTGGAATACCTGAGGACACAATGGGACTGCCTGCTTTTCTTTTTTGCTGAATATCCTGTCCATAAGTTCGCTCCGGTATCTGGTCATCAACTGGAGGAGTTCATTATAGAATTCTCGCTCGCCCCGGGTCATCGAGTCTACTTCTCTCTGTTCTTTGGGTTTTGATGAGGAATGGAGGGATGCCTGGTTGATTATTTTGGCTGTCCGTCGCTCCACGATGTTTTCAATAGCTTTGCGGTCGGTCTTTAGTTCATCCTCAAGGATAGCATATTTTGTGCTGTATATGTCTTCGATACGCCTTTTTTCATCTTCCAGTTCCCGTATCTGCTCAGCCACTTTATCGTAAAAATCGCTCTCAAGCGACACAAGTTTTGACCTTGTTTTGCGTTCATCCCTTAATTTATCTTTGAGGTTTATACGTGAACTATCAGGCATATTCTGCTGCTCCCCTGCACATGAGGTGTACTCCGGCGTATTCAGGTACGGTATTGATACCTTCCTCGACTTTAATACTTTTTCCTTTCATCTCGACAAGGGAATTCTGGGGTTTAATCGGCGGGATAACTTCGATCTTTATCTCCTTTTCGCTGAAAACCACGGCATCACGAAGTGGCTCGAATCTCTCAAATTCAGCCAATGTAAGCGGGACAACGCGCATCCCTGAGCCGCCGTGAAGAGAAGAAGGCATGCGGATGAGGCGCCGGATGTCGGCTGTGACGGGTTCGTCTGTTTTAGCTCCCATTTGAATACCGAATTTTTCTCTAGTGCCATCCAAAATGACTTCAAAAAATTCTGGGACTCCTCCAAAATCAATTATCCCTTTATCTTTAATATTGTTAATTGCATTTTCGTTTTGTGCAATATTCATAATTATTTTGCCTTTACGTCCACAAGTAATAATATCGCGAACTATTGACTCAGTTGTCTCAATTTCTTGAGATATGCGCATTGGACTCCAAGACGGATGCTTCATTTTTTGCTCAAAAGTCTGGCAAGCAATTTCTTTTATATTTTCATTTGATGATTCATATTTATTATATAGATATATCGCATACGATATTTCTCCTAATGCTATCGGCATTTCTTTGGTGGATAAATCTTTTAAGTAAGAGATCAGATATTTGCTTATACGTTTTCCCCAACCGAATCCGCCACGAACATTTTCAAATGATATTATTCTTCTTGTACTACTTTTCACTTTTATTTTTTGAGAATATTCGGTTCCTTTTCCTAAATCAGTTTCGTATGTGTTTCCAATTCCATACTCTTTGAACATGAATTGATATCTCATTCCAGTTCCACTCAAATAATCCACTATCTCTCTCCTCTGCGGGCTTTCAAGCGTCAACACCCTCGGATCATGAACATGGATGTGGTACCCACGCCCCCCTGAGAATGCGACCCGGATCGTATCCTCTCCAAACCCGAAATCCTCAAGCAGGAAATCAAGCAGTTTAGCAGTCTCGGATTTCACATTTGCAAGCATTTCTGCATACGACCTCGCTTTCTGAGGCAGGTGGTCAG
>CBFFLL010000130.1:0-7512 GCA_965642175.1 Candidatus Methanoperedens nitratireducens
GACAGGAAGGTTCCTGCTCGGGAAATACGATGCGCTTATTGTCTCACCAGCAACTTCCAACACTACTGCCAAGATCGTTTGCGGGATAGCGGATACCCTGATAACGAATGCAGTGGCTCAGGCTGCGAAGGGCGGCGTACCTGTATATATCGTCCCCGTGGACATAGCAGGGGATATCGAATCCAGAATGCCGTTTTTCATAGACAGGGAGATATGCAAAAGATGCGAAATATGCCCGCCCGTGGATAAATGCCCTGAACATGCCATCACTGACCAGATAGACCTGCTAAAATGCAGCGGGTGTGGGATATGCGTGAAACTGTGCAGTTACGGCGCGATAAGGGGAGGTCTCGTCAAACTTAAAGTCCGTGACGTTGATGCAAAGAACGTAAGGCTACTGCGGGAACTTGAAGGGGTCACGGTACTTGAAACACCACAAATGATATTTGACTTATCAACAAAACCCATGCAAAAATTGAAGTACTAAAGGATATAAAAGGAGAGAACTATAGAGGTTATATCTTGTTTCCCAATAAAAAAGTTCAGACATTAATTGGTACACGCGTACAGGTTGAGATGAAAGGCGATAAAAACACCCTTGAGGGAAAGCTTGAGAGTGTTGATGACAACCTGAATTTGCATCTTTTAGATACATTTGAGATAGCAAACGGAGCAAAGTCACGTTCTCTGGGTTCAGTGGTTTTAAGGGGTAATAATATTATTCTACTGTGCCCGGTAGGGGAATAGAATGGAAGTCGAAGAAGAAGTCTTTAAATTAATAAAATCCAGAAAAAAGGGTATCCTGCAGAACGAGCTATGGAAGAAGGCCGAGATCGACCGCAGGAAATGCTCGCGTATTGTTGATAAACTTGAAAAAGAAGGAAAAATTGTCCGGGAACATGAAGCGACCGGGGGCACACGGACTTACCGTATCAGGGTTGCCGAGATAAAGGAAAAGGCGAAGGCCAGGAATTTCAAGTTATTGCTTGTCAGAGATATGTTCGCACCATGCACAGGCTGCACAGTTGAATGCACGCCTGAATTGTGCATACCGCTTTCTGCCTGGGTTTTCCATCTAATTGAAGAAGAGTAGGTGATCATCCCTTGTAATAGGGTTCCCTGCTGAGGGCTGCATCCCTGAGGATGTCTTTAATTTCCTCATGGCTGGCCCCATCTTTAATTTCTATCAGGTTATCATTTCTCATAAGGCAAGGTTTCAACTTCCCGCTTGAAGTAACGCGGAGCCTGTTGCAGTTTGCGCAGAACCGTGAATTGTCAATAGGTCTAACAAGTTCAACCTCTACGCCATCAATGAAATATTTTTTTCTCCTGTGCATCTCCCGTTCATGCACACTTGTTGCCCTTGATTCCAGCATTCTTTCCACGCTTTCGATATCTACCATGAACTGGCTAATCTCCCTAAAATTCATGAGCTCGATAAGCTGGAGTATCACGCTGCCGTCATACCTTCTTATGAAATTGATCGCATCATCTATTTCGCTGTGGTTGATGCCTTTAAGGAGAACCATATTGAGTTTGACAGGCGTTAATCCTGCATCGATCGCCGCATCAATGCCTGCTATTACTTTTGGGAGCATGTCAGGAGAACCTGTAATGGCGCCATAATGCTCCTTATTGGTGGAGGGGAGGCTCACATTCACCCTGTCAAGACCGCTATCCGCAAGGGATGATGCGCGTTCTGAAAGCATCACGCCATTCGTGGTGGCTGATATATTTCTTAAAGCCGGAAGCTGCGCAATTATCTCCTCAAAATCCTCTCTCATGAGCGGCTCGCCCCCGGAGAACTTTACTGTATCCACACCGAACTCAGTCGCAGCGGTAACTATCCGCACGATATTCTCAACCGACATTTCTTTCTCAGGCGCATGTTTTTCCCCTTCCTGGTGGCAGAAAATGCATTTCAAATTGCACTTTTTCGTTATCGAGATACGCAGACTTTTTATTACCCGGCCGAAATTGTCAGTGAGCTTGTCATTCATGTGAGTTGTTTTCCATACATATTTATATATCACGTTTCAGTATTAACTTTATCTCATACATATACGTGGAATAATCCTGTTCCAGGTTCTTGTATGTTAAATTTCACGTCAAAGAACTGTTCTGTGACCCAGATGTTTGTCCTTGTATGAAGGGAAATGCTCCCTGTGGTATAAGAACCGCCGCCTGCTAACGCCATGTAGGGAATTAACTGGTCAGCCAGATATTCGTCAACTCCTGCTTTTGACTTTAATTCAGCAAGTAGCGCCTCTGCTGCTAAAATTCCCACTTTTTCAGCAGACAGCCCAGGTTTTCCAAGCGCGCTCCCTCCGGCACATCCGCACCACAGAGTCAGCCCGCTCCCGGTTGATGGGTCATCTCTGGTTTCAAGTGCGATACGGGCTTCGTATCCTTCTTGCCGCAGGAGCTTTTGGGCAGCAGAGGCCTGTCTTTGTGCAACATGGGCAGGAAGACGGGATGAGTGGGAGATCCCCTCAACAAAAGCGCAGGCATTGTTTTCAAACTCTATTCTCTTTAATTTTGCAGGAGCGATCACAGCTTCGACGTCTCCACAGCCGCGGGGATAGTATCCCCGCCGAACAAGTCGGATGCTGCAATCATATCCCATCCTTGAAAACGCGAAAAGTGTGACAAAGCGCAGGTAATCAATTGTGGGCGACCATGAAACATCTGTTCCACCTGATATATTAAGTTTAACTGTCCCAGGAGAATGCAGGGCTATGGGCATAAGGCACTGGAGGATGAGTGTTATGCTTCCTGCTGTGCCGATATCAACATTATATGTACCTGCTTTTATCTTCCCCGGGGTAAAGGTCAGGGACGTGGAATGAAGACCACAGCCGCTAACTTCCCCATCGCAGAGTGCAGCAGCGCTTTCCACTGCTTTCACATGCTGCGCAGAAAGTCCTGGTTTTGGCCTCATCTTCCTGATATTATTTATTTCAACAGGTTCTCCCGTTACCGCAGAAAGCGCCACAGCAGTCCTTAATATCTGTCCCCCGCCTTCACCATAAGACCCGTCAAGCTTCATAGATGATACTATCGCGATGATGAATATTGAGGCTTTTGGACTGATAAAAAGTTAACGGGCGAGTCGGGGAGTGGGAGTGGGGGTTAGTAAAAAAGTTGCCTTCCCGCCCGTTAACACAATAATAATCATAATAACATATATAGTTTATTGTCTGATTTCAGGCATTCAGTCTGGGCACATTACTATCAAAATCCCCGAAAAACTATAAGGGCCAATGTATTTTAAATACATGTTACCTAATATAAGGGATAAAGGAGGCTTTGCCATGGAGGAAAAATCATCTGAACTAAAGCCCATAAGGGCAGTTTATGCTGTTCTGGGTAGCGGAGGCATAGGCCTTGCCATTGCTAATGAACTCGGAACAAGAGATAAAAATATAGTTCTCATTGATAAAGATGCAGCAAAGGTACAGACATTAATAGAGCAAAATCTCAATGCACTGCATGGCGATATAGGTGAAACTGAAGTTTTCACCAAATTCGCCCTCAAATACCTGAAATCAGTTTTTATCGTGAGTTCTGACATCAATGCAAATAAAAAAGCCCTCGATCATATAAAGAAAATGGCTCCAGATGTCCTTGTTGTTACCAAGGCAAATGATTACCCGCAGAAAGAAGAACTGGAAGCGGCAGGAGCTGATCTTGTTGTCCTCCCGTCAAAACTCCCGCACAAGTCCATTGCCCTGGCGATAGTTCAGTACGTTGAGAAAAACACATCAGTAAACATGGCAAAGGCACTTAAAAAATTGATCGCCTCGGTCGGGGATGGTAAGTTTGCCATCATAGTCCATAACAATCCTGACCCGGATGCTATTTCAAGCGCAATGGGCTTAAAAGAGATAGCGGGCAGCGTGGGTGTTAAGGCGGAGATCCATTACAGAGGAAATATCGATCATCACGAGAACAAAGCGTTCGTAAATCTGCTGGATATAGAACTGGATCAATCAACGGATTTTGAGGCGTCAGATTATAAAAAAATAGCAATGATCGAATGCTCAACCCCGGGTGTGAACAATATGCTTCCCCATGACACGCAGGTCAGCATAGTGATAGACCACCATCAGGCAGACATAGAAGAGATAAAGGCTGAGTACGTAGACATCAGACCTAACATCGGGGCGACCGCCACCATTATGACGAAGTACCTGCAGGACCTTGACATACCGATAAAAACAGATCTTGCTACAGCTCTTTTATACGGCATTAAAGTGGATACTGATGATTTCTGCAGGAATACGGACCCTTCGGACCTGATAGCGGCCGCATATCTTTACCCTCTTGCAAATCATGACATTCTTAGCAAGATAGAGACTCCAAGCAGGTCGATAGAGGAAATTGAGATACTGGGGGATGCCATCAAGAACAGGGATATAAGGGGCAGTTACCTGCTATCGAACGTGGGGCCTATACACAACAGGGATGCTCTGGCGCAGGCGGCAGATTATCTGCTCTCCCTGGAAGGGATCACGACGACCATCGTTTTCGGGCTGGGGGATGACCACATATACATATCGGGAAGAACAAGGGATGTGCGAATCAATATTGGAAAGGTAATGCAGGATGCTTTCGGCGCAGATAAGGGCGGAGGACATTCATTGCTTGCAGGTGCGCAGATACCGCTCGGAGTGCTGGGCGGGACTAAGGACAAGCAGACACTCATGAAACTTGCAGAAGAGGTCGTTGTAAAGCGGCTGCTTTCTGTAATAGGGATTCAGAAAACGCCTGAGTAAGACACCGGATTTTCCAGAATAATTATGTATTACCTTAGCAATTAGTACCCAACATGCAGGACGAGTACCAACTTGATTATTTTAAAGAGAACGGATTCATACGAAAAACGTGCCTGAAGTGCCAAACCAACTTCTGGACACGCAATGCAGAGAATGAGTTCTGTGGAGACCCGCCCGGTGTTTCATACTCATTTATCGGCGCGCCTGTATTCAAAAAGGAATATGACATATCGTCCATGCGCGAGGCATACCTGTCATTTTTCGAGAAGAACGGGCATACACGGGTTGATCGCTACCCGGTTATCGCGCGCTGGCGCGACGACATTTACCTGACGATTGCTTCCATTGCTGATTTCCAGCCTTTCGTGACATCAGGGCTTGTCCCGCCGCCAGCGAACCCGCTCACTATCTCGCAGCCCTGCATACGTCTTGACGACCTTGATGCCGTGGGAAGAAGCGGAAGGCATCTCACCACCTTTGAGATGATGGCTCACCACTGTTTTAACTCGCGCGGGAATGAGATATACTGGAAGGACAGGACTGTGGAGCTATGTGATAACCTGCTGTCCTCGCTAGGTCTTGACCTTAACGCCGTTACTTATAAGGAGGCGCCCTGGGCTGGAGGCGGGAACGCCGGTCCAAGCGTTGAGGTAATGGTAGGGGGGCTTGAGCTTGCAACGCTTGTGTTCATGGACTTGAAGCAGGTAAAAGGCGGCTCAATAGAGATCAAGGGTGATACTTATGAGAAGATGGACAATTACATAGTTGATACAGGATACGGGCTTGAAAGGTTCGTGTGGGCGTCCAAAGGTTCTCCTACGATCTATGATGCAGTGTTCCCGAAAATAGTTAATGAACTGATGGACCTTGCCGGCATCGAGCATTCAATAGATGATCCTGAATATGCCAGGATGTTCTCGCAGAACGCGCGCTTTGCAGGAGTGATGGATATCAGCGGGCAGGCAAACCTGCTCCAGTTGAGGAAAAAGGTGGCAGATACCATTGGCACAACGGTAGAGAAGCTCCAGAAGCTCATGGTGCCTGTGGAGTCGGTGTATGCCATTACAGACCATTCAAGATGCCTTGCGTTCATGCTGGGGGACGGCATAATCCCGTCCAATGTGAAGGCTGGGTATCTGGCAAGGCTTGTGCTTCGAAGGACGCTTCGCCTGATGAAAGAACTGGATATCAGGGAGCCGCTTATCGAGATAATCGAGATGCAGATAAAGAGCTTCCCCGAATACCCGGAGTTTCGGGAGCGACTCGATACAATAAGGGAGATCGTGGCGCTTGAGGAGGAAAAATATGCTGATACCATAGAGCGTGGAACAAAACTCGTGAAAAAAACGGCGCTTCATTTCAAGGAAAAAAATGAGAAAATGCCTCTCGGTGAATTGATCCAGCTTTACGATACACACGGCATCCCGCCAGAGATCACGCGCGAAGTGGCAAAGGCAGCCGGAGTTGAAGTGGAGCTTCCTGACACGTTCTATTCTCTTGTTGCTAAGAAGCACAGCAAGGCAGAAGAGGAAGAAGAAGAGGTGCCGCCGCTTGAGCTTCCGCTCACGCGCAGGCTGTATTACGAAGATGCTGAAGATATAGAGTTCGAGGCAAAGGTGCTTGAGGTTATCGTGAATAAAATAATCCTTGACCGCACGTTATTTTATCCTGAAGGCGGAGGACAGCCCGCTGACCACGGCACTCTGTCAATGGAGGATTACATAGCGAATGTGGCGGATGTCCAGAACATGAACGGGGTCATTGTGCATGAGACCGATTCCGACTTCGGGTTTAAGATTGGGGATACTGTAAAAGGAAAGATCGACTGGGAGCGCCGCATTGCGCATATGAGACACCACACTGCCACTCACATCGTGAACGAGTCCGCAAAAGCAGTACTCGGAAAACACATCTGGCAGACCGGGGCGCAGAAGTCCACAGACAGGGCAAGGCTTGACCTGACTCATTATAAACGGATAACCGATGACGAGTTCAGGGAGATAGAACTGCTGGCGAACAGGGCTGTGATGAAGAACCAGCCTGTGCATATCGACTGGATGGACAGGGTCGAGGCTGAAAAGAAGTACGGGTTCGTGCTGTACCAGGGCGGTGTGCCTCCGGGAAAGGAGATACGCATCCTGAGAGTGGGCAGCGACGTGGAAGCCTGCGGAGGGACGCATGTTTCGAATACGGGGCTTATCGGACCGATCAAGCTCATAAAGACAGAGAGGATTCAGGACGGAGTAGAGCGCATTGAGTTCTCGGCTGGCGAGGCTGCTGTTAAGCGGATGCAGGAGAGGGATGAGCTTTTGAATAAGTCCTCGGATGCGCTGCGTGTTTCACCTGAGCATCTGCCGGATACGGTGAATCGCTTCTTTGATGAATGGAAGGAATTCAAGAAAGAGAATGAGCGGCTTAAGGCTGAACTTGCGGAAGCGAGGGTGAAGGGGATGATGGGCGATGCTGTGGACATAAATGGCCTCAAAGTCCTCTCAAAGAAAATACCGCATGCAGATGTGGAGGAACTGATCAAAGTTGCCACGGAGTTCAGCAAGAACGATGATGTCGTGGCGATACTTGCAAGTGACCTGGGAGGCGTGAAAATAGTGGTGGCGGCAGGCGCGCGCGCACAGAAGATGGGCGTGAACGCTGGGGCGATGGTGCGCGAGATGTCAAAGCTCGTGGGCGGAGGTGAAGGAGGAAAGCCTGGGATAGCGCAGGGCGGAAGGACTGA
>CBFFLL010000131.1:0-7507 GCA_965642175.1 Candidatus Methanoperedens nitratireducens
TCGATCTTAATCCCACTGCTGGCTTTTTTCGCATCTATGATAGCTTTTTCTTTGTTCTTTCCTATTATCGAGATCCCGCTCTTTTTGACAATAACGTTTTCTGAATACACACCGTCGTTGACTGAAACCACATCGCCCGTATTGGCCGCGTCCACAGCAGATTGAATGGTCAGATATGTTTGACCCGGCCCTACCTCAAGGGTCGCTGCACTGGCAAGTCCGCTGAACAGTGTTAACAATAAAATGCAAATAAATTCAATTCTTAAGTTCGTAATATCACCTGAATTGTTAAAAAACTCCAATGAATAAAAAGATTTGCCTATGTAAAAACAAAGCGACGAGAGGGGGACTTGAACCCCCGAGCTCCTTGCGGAACACAGGGTTAGCAACCCTGCGCCATACCGGGCTTGGCTATCTCGTCATAGTTGAGATGAAACACCTCATTAGAAAACAGCATTTGGGATTCTTTCTAATTTACTGTTTGCTATATAATACTTTTTACTTAGACAATGTAAGTAGCGGGCACGCCTGACGGTCGCCGCTCCTTCCGTTGTCCAGTGATCCGCGGATCCGCCTCCGCCCCGCGACCCCATGAGCGATAGTTGTTCACGGCTGGTTTGCTCCCTTCCGGGCCTGGACCGTTGTCCGCGATTAAGATACAATGACCTTCCTTCAGGAAAGCCACGGTACCAACACCAGCCCCATAGGACGGGGTTTCACAGTAGAACCTGCGGGTTGGGCAGCAGTTAGAACATCTTCTGCCTGGCTTCGCCCCCCGCTATCGACGGTTTCGGGTTACAGATAACGCCGAGTTACCCGGGCTAGCCCGCCGACGCTAAAATTGTCCTTGCATGCAATAAAGTTATCTCAACGTGAGACAATGTTATGTCATGGAAGAATTGATCGGTTTTGTTGCAAGCAATAATAAATTAAGCAAGATACTTGCGGTACTGGATTCAAAAGGTCCGATGGACAGCACGACCATTGCCAAGACGACCCGAATAGTCGGTGCGGATAAGGGTATAGAAGAACTGTTAGCAAGGAAGCTTCTCAAGACAGAAGGCAATAAATATGCCCTGACAGAACTGGGTATACAGGTCAACCATAAGCTAAGAGGCGTGCGATAAATTTCCCGTCTCCCAATTGGGAGCTGATCCTGCTATTCTGTCTCCCTAATGGGGGGCTACTCATGCTTTTTTGCCTTTACGGGCAGTAAAAATGTAAACGTACTTCCATCACCGAATTTGCTTTGCGCCGATATTGTGCCCCCGTGCAGTTCCACAAACTGTTTTGTAACCGCAAGCCCAATTCCTGTGCCGCCATATTTTCGTGAGCTTCCTGAGTCTATCTGAACGAACTTCTGGAAAAGCTTACCCATGTCTTCTTCCTTTATACCGATGCCTGTATCTGAGACAGAGAAACTTGCCATATCCCCTTCCTTTTTCGTTATTATTTTAATTGTTCCTCCTTCTGGTTTGCTGAACTTAACGGCATTTTCAAGGAGATTTGATAGCAATATTGCGAACTTCTCCATGTCGGCCTCGATAAACTCAAGTTCAGGGTCGAGTTCTTTTTCGATGACAATGTTATTCTTTGCAGCCTTTTCTTTTATAATTCCAATAACGCCATCTACCGTCTCAGGTACAAACATTCTATCGATGCTTAATTTCAATGTTCCTACTTCTAATTTGACAGCATCAAGTATCTGGTTTATGATCTTGAGCAGATTATTGCCGCCATTAAGAATATTATTCACATAATGCTCCTGTTTTTCAGTCAATTCCCCAAAGGTTTTCTGCTTAAGGATCTGTGAAAATCCGATAACTGCATTCAGAGGCGTGCGCAGTTCATGGCTCATTGTCATAAGAAAATCGGTTTTGGCGCTGTTGGCGCATTCTGCTTCTTCTTTGGCTCTTATGAGTGCTCTTTCAGCTTGCCTGCGCTTGATAGCCTCGCCAAGTACATTAGAAACCGTCTCCAGGAACTGCATCTCATCCATAGTAAATTTACGCGCTTTTACCGAGTGCGCCTCTATCACGCCAAAAGGCTTTTCGGGTTTGCCTATAATAACGCTCATACCGCTCACAACCCCAAACTCCTCAAGAAGCTGCGTATGGAATCGCTTTTCTGTGCCCATGTCTTCAAGTATCACAAGTTGTTTGGATATGAACGTATAGCCTGCCATAGAATCTGTTCCTACACATAATTTTACGCTGCTTATATCACTCTTATATCCCATACCTGCCCTATATATCAGGGATTTGCCATCCGGCAAAAGTTCCATGATCTTGCAGTATTCAACCCTGAAAGAGTTAGCAACAAGGCTGCAAGCCGCATCCAGCAAAGTATTAACTTCAAAGCCTGAAAGCGCATCAAACTCAAGTTCGGCTATTGCAACAGCGAAGCGCTCATGAGATATTAATTTTTCATCTGCCAGTTTCCGTTCTGTGATATCGGTCAGATACCCTATTAGTTCAATCGGAGAGCCTTGCGTGTCGCGTATAAGGTTCAATTCATCATGTATCCAGCGATAAGAACCATCCATGTGTTTAAAGCGATATTCATAAGAATGACGTCCTTTCTCAAAACCCTCAGGCAATTCGCTGAATATGCGTGGTCTATCATCAGGATGGATATTGTTCACCCAGAAACCAGGGTCTTCAATAAATTTCACAGGTTCATAACCCAGCATCACGGCAACGTTCTCGCTTATGAATGTTATACTATATTCACCAGTTTTCTTGCGTGTATAGATCACAGCCGGGTTTGAAGATACCAGGTATTTCAGACGTATTTCGCTTTTTCGAAGCCCCTCAGTAAGCTCTTTTACCTGCTTCTCAATAGCTTGGTTCTCTATGCTAGCTTCCATTTATCCTCTCAGTCTTATTTAAAATAATAGTCAGGCAATGTATATAAATATAATGCAGCAAAATAAATAAATCTTTTCCCTGAGTATTTTCAGATATTCGCAGATAATGGATGGGGCCGCTGAGATTTGAACTCAGGTCTCATGCACCCCAAGCATGAAGGATGGACCAGGCTACCCTACGGCCCCTCATTTTGCTGGATCATACCTGACGATCCATCAATGGGTGCATAGCCTTAGATATCCTGTTGGTATTTGACTTTTTCTGAAGGAATCAACAGGAAGTCTAAAAATCACTGATGGTTTACACGTTCAGACAGGACTTCGTTATTTGACGAAGTGCCTTTCGTTAGTTTTATATGCCCCAACATTGTTACTTACTAACTTATATGACTGAAAACACAGCCATTGCTTCCATACCTGCCCCGTCGGCATCTGGCATAAATGCTACATATGATGATCTAAGGCACAAGCTTGCCGAGAAAATGGCGGGAGAAATAACATTATCTGACAATCCCGGTGAAACGCTAAAAAAGTGGCGCACGGTTTTTGAGATATCCCAGTCAGACCTTGCTGCACACCTTAAAGTGTCGCCCTCTGTGATAAGCGACTACGAGAGCGGCAGAAGAAAATCCCCTGGTATTTTTATCGTTAGCAAGATAATAGATGCCATCCTGGACGTGGACGTAGCGCGGGGGGGGGCGAAGATACGCTCTTATGAAGGTATGCTGCGCGGTGATGTCACTGCAAATGCTATCTATGACATTCATGAATATCTTTCTCCGATATCGGTGGAAGAGATGACAAAACTGCTTAAGGGAGAGGTGGTTTACAGTCCTGGCATCGAACACATCAAACCATTGTATGGATACACTGTGATCGACAGCCTGAAGGCAATCCTTGAGCTTTCTTACAATGAGTTCCAGAAACTGTACGGGTGGAGTTCTGAGAGAGCCATGGTGTATACCAGGATATCAACAGGCCGGTCCCCGATGGTAGCGCTGCGGGTCACGAACCTGAAGCCAGGCTTGATCGTGCTTCACGGGCTTCCTGCTTCTGAGATCGACCCGATAGCAGTCAAGATCGCAGAAATCGAGCGTGTGCCGCTTATAGCCACGGTAATGCCGCTGGACGAACTAATCAGGGCTCTGCAATCCTACGATATGAAACATTAGTTGCTGATCTATTAGAAAGACTGAGGTAAAAAATGAAATCTGGAATAGTATCATATGGCGCTTACATACCGCGCTATAGAATTAAAATAGAAGAGATAGCAAAAGTATGGGGTGACAACCCTAACAGCATCATCGACGGATTGATGGTATTTGAAAAATCCGTTCCTGACATGGACGAAGATACCGTCACGATAGCAGTGGAAGCCGCACGGAACGCGGTAAATCGCGGAAGTGTCAATCCGGAAAAGATCGGGGCTGTATTCACAGGTTCGGAAAGCCATCCATACGCTGTAAAACCCACAAGTACTATCGTTGCGGAAGCGATAGGCGCTACACCCAACCTGACAGCCGCAGATTTTGAATTCGCCTGTAAAGCCGGTACTGCTGCCATGCAGGCATGTGTCGGGATGACTGAATCGGATATGATCGAACTTGGGCTGGCAATAGGCGCAGATGTCTCACAGGGCGCGCCGGGAGACGCTCTTGAATACACAGCCGCTGCAGGCGGTGTGGCGTACATAATAGGAAAAGATAACATCATAGCCAGGATAGAATCAACATATTCATTCACCACTGATACGCCTGATTTCTGGAGACGGGAAGGAAAGCCATATCCCGAACACGGCGGGCGGTTCACAGGCGAACCTGGTTATTTCAAGCATGTGACCTCAGCAGCCGAAGGTCTTATGGAACGGCTTGGAACAAAACCCTCTGACTATAATTATGCGGTGTTCCACCAGCCAAACGGAAAGTTCCCAACGCGTGTGGCAAAGATGCTGGGTTTCTCAGGCGAACAGATAAAACCCGGACTTGTGGTAACGCGCCTTGGGAACACATACTCGGGTTCATGTATGATGGGACTTGCTGCCATCCTTGATATCGCAAAACCAGGTGACAGGATATTCATGACAGCTTTCGGCTCAGGCGCCGGGAGCGATGCGTTCAGCTTCAGCGTGACTGACAGGATAGATGAGATAAGGAATGGGGCGCCCAGTGTGGAAGAGATGCTGGCGAACCCAATATATATCAATTATGCAACCTATGCGAAACATAAAGGCAAGATTAAGTTGTAAGGTGATTCAATGCGTGACGTAGCAATTATTGGAGTCGGATGTACTGAATTCGGCGAGTTATGGGATCGATCATTCAGGGATATTTTTGTAGAGGCTGGGGTAGCCGCAATAGAGGATTCGAACCTCCAGGGCGGAAAGATAGATGCGCTCTATGTGGGCAACATGAGCGGAGGGCGGTTCATCGAACAGGAGCATATAGGCTCGCTGATTGCTGATTATTCCGGTCTTGCAGGTTTTCATGTCCCCTCAACGCGCGTGGAGGCGGCATGCGCCTCAGGCGGTCTTGCACTGCGTCAGGGTATCATTGCGGTAGCTTCAGGCTATCATGATATCGTGATAGCTGGCGGAGCTGAAAAGATGACTGATGTTGACGTCGAAACAACCACTGATGCCCTTGCAGCCGCTGCTGACAGAGAATGGGAAGGCGTAATGGGCGCCACCTTCCCTGGACTTTATGCCATGATAGCGCGGCTTCACATGCATAAATACGGGACTACTTCTGAACAGCTAGCTTCTGTTGCTGTCAAGAACCATCATCATGGAACAATGAACCCCAAAGCGCAGTTCCAGAATGAGATATCAATAGATGCAGTCCTCAATTCTGTAATGGTGGCAGACCCTCTGCATGTCTTTGACTGCTCGCCGATCTCAGATGGCGCCGCTGCTGTTGTTCTTGCGCCTGCAGAAATTGCAAAAAAGTTCACAGATACCCCTATATACATAAAAGCTTCAGCCCAGGCAAGCGGCACGCTATCGCTTCATGACAGACCTGACATTACAACAATTGATGCAACGGTCGCAGCCGCGAACAGGGCATATAAGATGGCAAAGGTCACTCCAAAAGATATCGATTTCGCAGAGGTGCATGATTGCTTCACCATCGCCGAGATCTGCGCCATCGAAGACATGGGTTTCGTGAAAAAGGGAGAAGGCGGAAAAGCTACCATGGATGGCATGACCGCTATCGGAGGACAGATACCCATTAACACGTCAGGCGGTCTTAAGGCATGCGGTCATCCTGTTGGCGCCACAGGCGTCAAGCAGGCTGTCGAGATGGTATTGCAGCTTCGCGGCGAAGCTGGAAAACGTCAGATCGACGGCGCCGAGATAGGGCTTACCCATAACGTGGGAGGCTCAGGCGGCACTGCTGTTATCCATATTTTCGGGAGGTAAAAATGACAGTAGCAAGATTCTGGAGAAGGCTCAAGAACATGTACAATCTTATCGGAACGCATTGTGAAAAATGCGGTGGATACTATTATCCTCCACGGAACCTGTGCCCGAAATGCAGGCGCAGCAGCCGGTCAGTGCCGTTCAAATTTAAAGGTATCGGCGAAGTAGTAACATACACGATAGTGCACAGTTCTACAAAGGATTTCGAGAAGCAGACACCGTACATACTGGCAATAATCAAACTTGACGAAGGTCCCAGTCTTACCTCGCAGGTGATATGCGATCATAGTGATATCCATATAGGCATGAAGGTAAAATCAGCTTTCAGGAAGCTGGGTGAGGAGAGCGAGAAAGGGATGCTGTATTACGGCACGAAATTCGTTCCTATGGAGTCCAGAAATAAATGATAGTCGTGTGCAAGCTTAACAAGAAATACAGAAAAACAAGAGCCATAAAAGACATTGACCTTCAGGTAAAGAAGGGCGTCATTCACGGGCTCATAGGTCCTGAAGCTTGCGGAAAAACCACCATTCTCAGGATACTCTCGACCCTTGTCAGACCTGATTCGGGCGAGGCGACTATTAACGATATCCCGCTGGTAAAGGGATTAAACATCAGGAAAATAATCGGCTACGTTCCAAAGACGCCGCATCTCCCGAATAATTACACAGCAAGGGAGCTTGTCAGGTTTGCAGCTTCGCTTCATGGGATACATGACAGGAACATCATTGAAAGCATTTTAAAACAAATAGGGCTTGAATCTGTTGCTGACCAGAGGCTTGACCGTTTTTCCCAGGCTATGGAGAAAAACGTTGCGTTTGCGATGGCGTGCGTCCATAACCCTCTTGTTTTACTGCTGGATGAGCCAATGGCAGGTCTTGACCCGGTTTCACAAAAAAGGATAAGAGAGTATCTTCTTGCCTCGAACAAGACTGTCCTTCTTACAGGACAGGACCTTGATAGTGTGGACGGGCTGTGCAACAGTGTAACAGTAATGAGAAGCGGTTCTGTAATAGTGGACGGGGAAATGGCATCTCTCAGGCAGCAAATAGGCAAGGGAGCCATTGAGATCAAACTTATTGATGTGGGACAGACCCAGAAACTGCTTTTTGAACTTGAAAAGAACGGGGCAAAGGTAACTGTCAGCGGCGAATCGATATATGTGCATTATAAGAAAGATTCCGATATCCCGGGTATAATGAAGACAGCAGCGGGCGCCG
>CBFFLL010000132.1:0-7492 GCA_965642175.1 Candidatus Methanoperedens nitratireducens
GATAACCTGCCGTGGGCAATTCTGATTTCATCAGACCTAGCTCAACTTTTCTTTTGTTGATGAGGTCGCGTATTGGCTGTCTGGCGGTTTCCGGCATGTTCTCAAGCATATTTTCAAGTTTTTCTAGAACTTCATCCTTCACAGGAGGAATTTCCGTCAATGTTTCATCAGTCATTATTCAAGTTAATAACAGTTGATATAATAAAAGTTACGGAGGGATACAACCTCATCAAAAAATATCAACAGGTTGATAAAGCGTATTGCGCTGCCGGGGTATCCGGTTTATCCCACGTATAAGGCTCTCGAATTCATGCGGAGCCATGTATTCACCGTTTGACGCTCCTGCACTTTTTGAGATGTTTTCCTCCATTAGCGTCCCGCCCATATCGTTGGCTCCGAAGTTAAGGGCGGACTGTGCCATTTTTTTCCCCATTTTTACCCAGCTTACCTGGATGTTCCTTATATATGGATGTAATATTACTCTTGCAAGCGCGTGCATTTTCAGGTCGTCATGTTCGCGGGAAAGCTTTTCATCCTGACCAAGGCTGTTATTCAAATGCATAAATGGAAGCGGGACAAATTCAGTGAACCCGCCTGTTTTCTTCTGTATTTCGCGGATTATGAACATGTGGTCGATCCTCTCTTCCAGCGTTTCGATATGACCATACATCATGGTAGATGTGGTTGGGATCCCTGTCATGTGTGCGGTCCTGACGACGTCGATCCATTCATGCGTCGTGAGTTTGTCTGGACATATCTCTTCCCTCACCCTGTCAGAAAGTATCTCTGCTGCGGTTCCGGGCATCGAGCCAAGACCCGACTTGCTAAGCATAGATAGCGCCTCTTTGATGCTGATATTACTGTTATGCGCTGCATGGAACACCTCCATCGGGGAAAAAGCATGGATATGAATTTGGGGGAAATCCTGTTTTATCGCTTCAAGTATCTCGCAGTAGTTGTTGATATCCCAGTCTGGAAGGAGCCCGCCCTGGATGCAGACTTCTGTGGCATTGATATTGACAGCTTCCCTGATCTTGTCTAAAATTTCAGGGATAGATAAGAGGAAACCGTCATTTTTTCGAAACGCACAGAATTTGCATGTACCTGTGCACCTGTTCGTGAAATTGATGTTCCTGTTGATCACATAAGTAACCACGTCACCAACTGCCTTCTTTCGCAGCGATTCGGCAAGCGGAAAAAGAAGAGTTGGACTATTATAAAGCGTCAGCGCGTCTTCCGTCGTGCATTTTCCGACTTCGACCCGTCTGATAATTTCGTCCTGGATGCTCTGTAATTTTTGTATATTACCACCTGAAGTTTGAAGTCCTAATGCAACACCCATTAATAAGGTTTGCGAAATCCTTCTGCGTCTGAAAGAGACCTCAAAAGAGGAGCGATCTCTTTGCTGTACCATTCTTTTTTTACATAATGCGGATATATAGGCAGTCTCTCTTTAAGGGGGACACCTGCCATTGCACGGAGTTCCACAAGCGTTGGCCATGCGGATTCAGGATTTATGTAGTCAATTGTTTCAGGCGAGATGCCGCCAAGGTCACTGGCACCGCATTTGAGCAATTCTCCGGGGGAAATCAGGTTCGGGGATACCTGAACAGCCACGTCTTCAGGAAGAAGTCTCCTTGCCATTGATACGGTCTCTTTCATCGTTTTTATGTCCGGTGGCGGGTATGATGACATACCTGTTCCGGGTTTGGGGATAAAATTCTGAATTATTACTTCCTGGATATGCCTGAATTCTTCGTGTAAGTCCCTTATCGCCTGTATCGAGCGCACCCTGTCGGAAGGTGTTTCTCCTATGCCCACAAGGATGCCTGTTGTGAAAGGTATCCGCAGTTCACCCGCAAATCTGATTGTTTTGATCCGTGCAGCCGGAGTTTTTCCCGCACATTCGTGGTGCGCTTCAATGATGCCAGTTGTCTCAATCATGAGCCCCATGCTTGAGTTGCATGATCTTAATTTTTTAAGTTCATCTTTTTCAAGTATGCCGGGATTGCTGTGAGGTAGCAGTCCTTTTTGTATCGACAGCCTGCACATGTCAGCAAGGTAATCTATTAAGGAATGATACCCAAGCTCATTAAGCAGCGGAATAAAGCCTTCCACTTCCTCTGCATGTTCACCGAAGGTGAAAAGCGCTTCTGAGCAGCCTGCTTGAACCCCCCTATCCAGTATGTCCGCTACTTCGGACGGGGTCAGGAGTCTTGCCTCAGGGTGACCTATATCCCGGCGAAAGCCGCAGTATCCGCACCTGTTCCTGCAGATGTTGGTAAGTGGGATGAACACGTTGCGGGAGAAGGTTACAAATGGGGGTGTCATTATCATGGAATTGTATCGGCTCGTACATAACCATGTCGAATATGCGTTAGCTTAATGTAATGCAAGGGCTATTAGAGGTGTCCCCAAGCGGGGGTTACCGAGCGGCCAAAGGTGCAGGACTTAAGATCCTGTTGCGCAGGCATTCGTGGGTTCAAATCCCATCCCCCGCATTCTCAATAAATTACATGGCAAATAACCAAGGATGATTATCCTGTTTTCTTCTTTAATTCTTAGTTCTTTGTCCGTACTTTATATGTTGGGCAAAAAATATATTGGTGGAAGATATAATATGGAGAAAACTTCATTTAGGACATAGTGCAAAAATAATGTGGTATACATGACATAGTAAAAGGGTATTGGAGATAAAAAGAGGATGACACAGTTAGATAACATTGAAGCCTCCATGCCAACGCGCGCAGGTAAAAAAAGACCGCTCACAAAAGAAGACTTCTCACGCAAGAGCGCCATATATCTTAAGCCAGAGGCACAGTTCGACTATATAGTGGAATTGCCAGACAGCCCAGATCGCGCCCAGGCTATGATCACGGCGATGGAATCCATTGAGTCGGATTATGAAAATCTGCGTGGTGTACTGCCCAAGAGTGAATATCAGGAACTGGATAATGCTGTCCTCGGTCAGCTCCTTCGAACATTTAACGATCCTGCCCTGAAAAATGCATCTGGAGATATCTTCGGGCGCATCTATGAGTATTTCCTGACAGGATTTGCCGATCAAAAGGCGCATGATGGCGGTGAATTCTTAACTCCGGTCTCGCTGGTTCAAATGATCGTATACGTCATTGAACCGAATCATGGTAAGATGCTTGATCCTGCGATCGGTACAGCAGGCATGTTCGTACAAAGCTCTCATTTTATGGAATTGTCAAATCAGAATCCGACTGAGCAAGCAACATTCTATGGTCTTGAGAAAAATCCCATAACCATTCGTCTGGCAAAGATGAACCTTGCTGTGCATGGTCTGGAAGGCAATATCCAGAAGGCGATAACATATTATGAAGATCCGCATGAGATGATCGGCAAGGCAGATTTCGTAATGGCTAATCCTCCGTTCAATGTGGATGAAGTGGATGCCGAGAAGATCAAGAATGATCCCCGTCTTCCTTTCGGATTGCCTGGTGTAAACAAAAAAGGGGCAGTTTCCAATGGAAACTACCTGTGGATATCTTATTTCTACAGCTACATGAACGAACATGGAAGAGCTGGATTTGTCATGTCTTCCCAGGCATCAAGCGCAGGCGGTGGTGAGGCAAAGGTGCGCCAGAAGCTGATCGAGACCGGACATGTGGATATGATGATGTCTATCCGCTCAAACTTCTTCTATACACGAACAGTGCCATGTGAACTCTGGTTCCTTAACAGGAATAAGCCTGAAAATATGCGTAATAAAGTGCTGATGATAGATGCGCGAAATATCTACCGCAAGGTCACGCGCAAGATATACGATTTCAGCCCTGAGCAACGAAAAAACCTCACAAGTATCGTCTGGTTATATCGCGGTCAGGAGGAGAGGTTCCTGGGACTGGTTGAGGAGTACCTTGATACAACCATTGCGGAGGCGAAAAAATCCATTGCTCCGGTTAAGGATTTCACACAAAAGCTGATTAATTTAATGGAAAAACTTGAGCCGTTCCTTAAAACATTGCTTGTGGGTGCTGTCCATGCCGAAACCCTGACAGAATTGAGAGGTGGCAGGACTACTTTCATGCAGGATGCTACAGCATTTCATAAGGCTCTTGAAGAAGCTGCAACCTCATGGAAATCCAATGCAAGAGATAATGTGGGACTGCGCCATAGTGCAGAAAGACTCGCGCCCCTTTATGAGCAGAGTCGCGATCTTATAAGGCAGGTTGACCTCTTATTCAAGCTGGTGAGTCGGCTTATCGATATCTGCGAAAATGAGCTGAAGGCAAAAGGGAGTGAACATTGGGTGAGCCGCGAAACAAGCAGCGGTCGCAAGGCGCTTGATGAATCCCGAAAAGAGGCTGTCGAGCAGCTCAAGAAGGTGCATTACTTCCACAAACAGGCGCACTGGCTTCAGGAGCACTTCCCTGAGGCAAAGCTTCGGGATGTGGAGGGTCTTGTTAAGCTTGTGGATAGAAAAGAGCTTGAAACAAATGACTGGAGCCTGACACCGGGGCGCTATGTGGGTGTGGTTCCTGAGGTAGAAGATGAGGATTTTGATTTTGAGGAAGCGCTGCGCGATATTCATGTGGAATTGCAGGATCTGAATACTGAAGCTGTGGGGCTTGCCGGGACGATCGCAAGGAATTTTGAGGAACTGGGGATATGAAGCGCAGAATGGATAAAAAAGGAAGAGGTTTGTATTATGTTATTGGGTCATAATTGGGTCACGAATGGGTCATACTTATATAGGCAGATATCTTATAAATCTGTTGTTGGGGGGAGCGATTACACGGCGCAGGAATCGGCTCGAAAAGGGGTATTCAATGATGTGGAGAAAAAGTCTGTGACTTTAGGTTATTCTTCAGGGGAAACTACCCAAAAGACTACCCAAAGAGTTCTACATAATATCAGAGTGAATAACTTGCACGCAAATTGCATGCAAATTGCACGCAAAAATTACAATCTGCACTTGATTGTTGGGGGATATATAGAAACCGAGCCGCAGATAAACGCAGATGAACGCAGATTTTTTCTTCTGAACATCCAGCATTTATCTGAGGTTTATCAAGGAAATGGTCTGATAAAATCACCGCAAAGTACGCAAAGATCGCAAAGCTTCGCAATCCCTGCGACCACATATGAAACGGCGCCGCCATCACGACGAGGAACACGGATGAAGCGGATTGCGCGGATTTTCACGGATCCGTGCGTATCCGCGTCATCCGTGAAATCTGCGTTCTATCGTACGATTTTTCTCTTAACCGATGACCAATGACTGTTATTTTTCACAGAATGTCAAGAATCTCTATATATCACCAACCGTTTGATGAATTCCGAAGTATCAAATTTAGCGTCACTAATCTATCTTTTTCCAAATCCTTTATCCAACGTTTTGTTTTTGATTCATTGATTTGGAGCATGTCCTGATAAATCCTTTTAAATATTTTGGGTTCAGAACTGTCAAAAATTTCATTAATATCTAAACCAAAAATTTTCTCAGCTATTTCATTTCCTACCACTTCGTTATACTGATAAATATGCCAGATTAGCAGTGACAATACCTGCTATCAGAAGGATCAAAATCCCCTATACAATTTCTCGCAACTTTGCTTTTCGTGTTTCCTGCATTGCTTTTTCAACATTCTCCGCAAGTTCGGTACTCGGTTCCAAGGATCGGATAAAATCAAGCGTATTATTTCTACGTTGAAAATTCCCGCTATCTCTTTCCAATTGAAAACGCCTTCCCAAGATATTTACCGATCCCATAATACCCTCCAGAATCCGGTGTGAATATGACTGGTTTTAATTTTCCAACATCAGTAAGCCCGTCTTTTCCCAGCACATCCTCATCCGCCTTGACATCAATGATCTCGCCGATGAATTCGGTATGCAGCCCGATCTGAATGGTGTGTAAAAGCTTACACTCCAAGACAAGCGGAAATTCTTTCACGTATGGAGCATCCACCAGTTCGCTCTTCACGCTGGTAAGACCGGTTTCCTTGAACTTATCTGCATCCCTGCCCGAAATCGTCCCGAAATAATCCGCCTCCTTAACGTACTTTTCCGAAGGGACGTTCACAGTGAAAGCCTTACGTTCCACGATATTTCCATGCGAATATGTTGCTTTCCTGAGAGATATGGCGATACACGGCGGTTTTGAGCAGCATATCCCACCCCATGCAATATCAGCTACGTTCGGCTTTCCGTCACTGTCATAAGTTCCTATTACCCAGACCGGGGCCGGATGGACAATAGTTTTCGCACCCAATGATCTTTTCATAAATTCCTCATAATTTTAATTCTGGTCTTCATATATATTAAAGCGTCGGTTCGTCTCATATTCGGCTTCTTTCATTTTGGAACAATACTTTCACGACGCATGGCATTTACATATAATATAGCTATTTCAATAGACACTCAGGTGGCACATGGAATGAAAATAGTAATTGATCATCGGGAAAAGCGCGGAGGTGTAATAGAGGAACTTCAAAAGCTTGGCGCAGACATCGATTTCGCTGCCTTGCAAGTAGCGGACTATGTCGTAAGTGACCGCGTGGCATTTGAAAGAAAGACGGTTGATGACTTTTTTGCTACCATGTTCGAGCGCAGGGAACTATTTTCACAGCTTAAGGACCTTTCAAGATCGTACCAGCTGCCAATCCTGATAATGGAAGGCGAAGATCCGTTCTTTTATTCAAAACGTAGAGTAAATCCAAAGGCGATACAGGGCTTTCTCAATACCATTGCCCTCATGCGCATACCAACACTATATACACTAAATGCGGCAGAGACTGCGCAGGTCATTTTCATGATCGCGCAAAAAGAACAGGATTGCAGGAAAAACCCATTCAATTTGCATGGAAAGCGAAGCCTCCTCTCACAAAGCAAATTAAAGGAATATGTCGTATCATCGATCCCTGGTATTGGTCCGATCGTAGCAGGAAATCTGCTATGTCATTTTGGAAGCGTTGAGAAGATAATGACAGCGAAGCGTGAAGAACTTATGAAAGTGGATCGTGTAGGATCAAGGACAGCGGATAATATAAGAAAACTTGCCGCGGAGCAGTTTAGAAATGATTGCTAGAATAAATCTATCTACGTTATTCCGCATTCATCTGCAATTCTGGACTGCGCCCCTTCGAGTGGACAATTAGTTAAGGTAGAATATCTGAAGCCTCAGCCCGTAACGCCAGCAAACCATGGACTTGTTGAGCGAAAGCTTTTTATCGAACCACAAACATGAAACAACAAAAAATAGCGAACACCTAAATGCATTTTAGCTTATAAGGAGGTAATTTATGACAGGTCAGATGGGCGGACAGCCTATATTTATCTTAAAACAGGGAACAGAACGGAGTCGTGGAGAAGAAGCAAAGCGCAGTAACATAATGGCTGCGCGTGCAGTTGCGGAAGCTGTAAGAACAACCCTTGGTCCAAGGGGTATGGACAAGATGCTTACAGACCCGGCAGGGCTTATTACTATTACGAACGATGGCGCAACCATTCTGGATGAGAT
>CBFFLL010000133.1:0-7437 GCA_965642175.1 Candidatus Methanoperedens nitratireducens
TGTTACGAAATTTGAAGGCGGTATCTTTTATGATGATGAAAAGAAGGGGATTTATGTTTAATAATATTCTGATTTTTGCATCGGTTTTTTTTCTGATGTTAAGCTTAACGATTCCAGCAAGTGCTGATATGTATTTGAACTATACAAATACAACAGGAGCAAAATGGAATTACAGTATCAATACATCGAAATTACCAAGTTTTATAAACCTGGAAGGTGGTGATATTGAAATGCCTTCAGTAACCCTTAAAGTTTATATTGATAATGTAACTCTTTCAAGCGGTATTAAGTCCCTTACATTAACCAGTGGCAATTTCAATCCTCCTACCTATAGTGATATTCCAAAACAGAAGGTATATGTAGCTAATTCAGGAAGTGCAACTGTGAATTATTCAGTTAAAGCCCATTCAGCTTTTGCTAACTACACTGTAAATATTACAACTTACAAACAAATAAGCAGTAATGTCCCGTTTTTTTCTGACCTGTCTGTCGCATTGCTTGATTTCAATGATCTCAAAAATAAATGGTCAAGTAACAGCACTGTACTTAATGAATTGTTGAACACAACCGCCGATTCAAATATAGTAAATAAAACAACTGTAACCCTTAATGGATCCGGTGACTATGACAATTTAAACCTGAGCTTATCGGCAGGAAATTATCTCATACTTGTAACAAATGGAACTGATCCAAAACAGATAATCACATCAACGATCGTGAAGGTAATGCCATATAATTCAACAATTACTGTACCTTCAACCGGAGCCATCGGTTCTGATGTCAGCGTATCGGTTTCCCTTTCTGGAGCACCGTCAGAAAATTATACCTATATATCAAATATTATCAAATGGACCGATTATAATGACGATATTGGTGACATAAATATTAGCTGGACGTCAGGTAACACCCTTGTTGAGTCCGTAATAATAAACGGGACACTTCTTGATAGCGCATCGTCTTTGACCAGTATAATTCCAGGATCTAATACAACAAGAAATACAACAAATTCAACTACTAAGACTCTTACATTAAGTACAACATCGCTTCCAGCAGGAGATTATTTTGTTCATACGGTGGTCTTCAACAGTACCAATCAGACTGTCGCATTCAACCAATCCACAATAACTCTTTCCGCTGCTTCAACAACCACAACTTCCTCTGGTAGCAGTGGCGGCGGTGGTGGCGGCGGCGGTGGAACCTCTGGTGAAAATTATTCGAATATTTTAGTTAAAGAGAAATATGAACTATATATCTACAAGGATAAAACCACACAATACAGGTTCACGAATGCAAGTAATCCGATAATTTATTTGAATATAACGGGCAATACAAACGCCGGCACCATAACTACCTCTGTGGAGGTCTTAAAAGGGACTTCTACACTTGTAAAGACCCAGGCTCCTGGCATTGTCTATAAGAATATGAACATCTGGGTCGGAACTTCAGGGTTCGCCGTGCCCAAGAATATCAAAACTGCTGTGATCGAATTCAAAGTCGATAACTCATGGATCAAAAACAATGGTCTATCCGGTAGCGATGTGAAACAGGTCAAGTGGGACGGCAGCCAATGGATCCAGCTTGAGACAAGAGAGATAGGACAGAGCGGAGATTTCACAATATATGAAGGAACGACAAACAGCTTCTCACCATTTGCAATTGTTGCGAAAGTGTCTGGAACGATACCTTCTGAAACAACAGAGATATCACAGCCGACAACTGCGCCAACTGCAGCGCCATCAGAGCCGGAAAAACCGACTCCATCAAGTGCAGGAACCTACATATTCATTGCGATTGGAATAATATTGGTATTGATAATCGCAGCAGAAATATATTTGATAAGAAAGAAAAAAGAAAATGTGTGATCAAAGGGGAGATTTTTTTAATACTGAGAGCAAGAAAGTAATGGCAGGCAAAACACTGAGATTTAACATAGAAGTCAGCAAAAACGGGACACCTGTCAATGTAAATGATACAGTAAAAGTTGTTCTTGCAAGAGGGAGTTCTTCTATTGAAACGAACGCGACCAAAAAAAAGACGGGCTTATACGAAGCGAATATTGAAAATCCAAAACCTATGAATGGGACATATTCACTGTATTCAGTAATAACCACAAATTACAGAGTATTCAACAACTATCCAGAGATATTAGGGATAAAAAGCGGTGGATATATAGAGATACTTCCATATTCAGAAGAGAAAAAAGCGCCTGCAGTAAGTAACGCCAGCGTAGCGCTGATCTTGCATGTCACAGCAATATGCTTGAGGAGAAAATTATCAGAAATATATTGAGGGTAATAGCAGCGATAATGCTATTCGGATCAACTATTGGAGTGGCATTTGGAGCAACAGTAACTTTTGATAATATAATCGATGTTCCTAACAGGGATTTCACTGTAACTTATCAAGATAGCACATTCAGTTTCACCATTGATAACCTTGGCAGCTACAAGTTTGGTAACGGTATAGGTGTAACGGTAAATGGTGGAGTAAATAGAATGAGGATTGTAATCTGGAGTGTTGATAATCTGTCAACATGGTCAGAAAGTTTTGAAAACCCTGGAGGTTCTATCTCAACAACTATCCCGGCAGATATATTTGATCCCACCTGCTCGGGTGTTTGTGATAATAATAAAATGGGTCCTGGAATTTATGCGCTTACTGTCCAGGATATGGTCAATGGACCACCTTACAATTATATCACAGCAAAACTATTTATTATTTCAGAATATGACCTGACAGTGACACCAGATAAGAACCGGGTTGAACCAGGAAAAACAATCAATGTCACTGTGAAGATATCAAAATCCGGGAATCTGGTTGATGTGAGCAATAATGTCAAAGTGGAATTAGTCCAGGATTCAACCAGCACTCATTTTGGAGGATATGCTACGAAAATATCAACAGGTACCTATGAAGCAAATATTCAGATTCCTCAAACTGCTACGGGGACTCATTTATTGTATGCAGCGATCACTACTAATAAAAATATATATCAGGACTACCCTGAGATAATGGGCGCAGGCAGTTATAGTGGGAATATCCCGATCACAAATTCTGGATCTACCCAGACTACCACAACCCCCTCATCAGGCGGCAGTGGAGGGGGTGGAGGTCCATCGGGTGAAGATTATTTGAATATCGAGGTTAAAGAAAAATATGAACTGTATATCCTCAAGGATAAGATCACTTCATACAGATTCAAGAATGCAAGTAATCCAATAAATTTTATAAATATAACCGGAAACATAAGTGCTGGAGCTACATTGACTTCGGTGGAAGTTTTGAGAGATACTTCTTCACTTGTTAAGATGCCGGCGCCTGGACTTGTGTATAAGAATATGAACATCTGGGTTGGAACATCGGGGTTTGCTGTGCCAAAGAATATCATATCAGCTGTGATCGGGTTCAAAGTCGATAAATCATGGATCAAAACCAATGGTCTATCCAGCAGTGAAGTGAAACTGGTCAAGTGGGACGGCAGCCAATGGATCCAGCTTGAGACCATAGAAATGGGAAATAGTGGTGAATTTACATTATTTGAAGCAAAGACAAACAGCTTCTCACCATTTGCAATCGCAGTAAATACGCCTGAAATTACACCCAGTACAGTGCCTGTCCAAACGAAGCAGCCTATCATAACTCAAACTCCAACAGAGGTACCAACAGAACCTATCGCAATTCAAGAAGGAACATATTTACTGATCCCGGTTGCAATATTAATTATTGTGTTAATCGCAGCATTAGTGAGTAAGGAGAGAAATAGAAAAGAAAAGTAGTGTTCAAATACATATCTTAATTCATACCAAAAAGTATTTTTACATTGAGTATAATTGAAGGGCTGCTATTATTTTAAGATAGCTTTTATAACGTTATCATTATCATTTGAATCATGGATGTGAAATATTGGTAGAAAACAAAAAATTGCAACTGAAGATTCCTTTTAGCCTCAGTGAATATACAAGAGTGCTTAAACTGACAAGAAAACCCACACGAGAAGAATTCACAGTGATCGCAAAGGTTGCAGGAGCAGGCATCCTGCTGATAGGGTTAATTGGATTTATCATATATTTATTGATAACTGTAATGCCAGGCTGGTTCTAATGAACGGTGAAGATCCAGCTATCTACGTTGTAAAGACGACCGCCAACCAGGAAAGGGCGGTGGCAAACCTTATAGAGAAGGTCGCTAAGAAAGAACATTTTGATATAAGGGCGATTCTTGCGCCCGATGAACTGAAAGGATATATCCTGATCGAGGCAGGGGCGCCTGAGGTCGTTGAGCAGGTGATCCAGACCCTTCCGCATGCCCGAACCATGGTGAAGGGGAAATCAAGCTTTTTAGAAATAGAGCATTTCCTGACACCAAAGCTCACAGTGACCGGCATCACAGAAGGCAGCATTGTGGAGCTTATTTCCGGTCCGTTCAAAGGCGAAAAGGCAAGAGTTAAACGTATTGATGAAGCTCATGAAGAGATCACTGTGGAACTGTTCGAGGCGATGGTACCCATCCCCGTAACTGTACGCGGTGACAATGTGAGGATATTGAAGAGAGAAGAAATAGAGAAGTAAGGCCCCGTATTAAAATACGAGGTCTGATAATTTTAAGGAGAATACAAAAATGGCAAGCGTTTTAGAAGCATTAGTTGCAGGCGGCGCGGCTACCGCAGGACCACCACTTGGTCCTTCGCTCGGTCCGCTTGGCGTAAACGTAAAAGCAGTAATAGATGCGATCAATAAAGAGACCGCTGCATTCAAGGGAATGCAAGTTCCTGTCAAGATCACAATCGATGACAAGAAGAAGTTCACGATTAAGGTCGGGACACCGCCCACATCGGCTCTTATTAAGAAAGAACTGGGAGTCGAGACTGGTTCAGGGACACCGAACACAAAGACTGTCGGCAACCTGACAGTCAAACAGGCTATCAAAATAGCTCATATGAAGAAGAGCAACACTCTCTCAAAGACCCTTAAAGGTGCTGTGAAAGAGGTCGTAGGTACATGTTTACCTCTTGGCGTGACTTTCGAGGGTCTTAATACTAAGGAAGCCATCGTTGCTATCAATAGCGGAAAATTCGATTCTGAACTGAACGAGCAGTTATAAGGATATATCGCGTATGCCCGGAGCATACGTGATCTTAACTTTTTTTAAAGATTTCACCGATCTTGTCAATTACTCTGGATAAGTAAGCCCTGATAGCCTTCTGTGACATTCCGTCGCACACTCTTGAGAGATCGAATAATATCTGATGGAGAATAAGGTCCTTCTCAATCAGATCCTTCCTCTTGATGTCGAGGATTCTTGCAACCTCATTTACAAAATCAGCTCTCATCCGACCACTCTCCCTATTATTTCAGTCACTGTTTTCGGATACTTTTTTGCGTATCTCATCAACTTCTCTTTTGAACCCTGCTTAGCCCATTCTGATATATCAAGGACTATCTTGTCGTCCGGGACTCCGTTATACCTCCAGATGTATATGAAATCAAGGACGGTCTTTTCAGGGTCTGAATATCTTACTTTCTCATCTCTATTCTTTATTCCAAATCCAACCAGGGAAGGCGATAGCTTTGTGAACTTGAATTTGTAGCCAGCTATGTTTATTGGGGTTGCCCTGAAAAGAGTATCGTTGATCACATCCTCCACCGCAAAATACTCATGAGTCAGATTATTTAGTTTCAGTGCAGTGTGCAGCCCAAAATACCAATTTTTCACATTCTTCAGCTCCAGCCCCTTTGCTATGAGTTCCAGATGGCTGTATTTGCTCCTTCCAAGCTTTATTTCATCAAGGGACTTAATATAGAATATTCCTCTGAATATCCTTGTCAAGTAGCCCTGTGCAATGAAATATCGGATTACTGTGGTATAGTCCAATTTCATTGATTTGCAGTACAGTTCCAACTCCTTTGACGTGACGAACTCTTTATTTTCTATACGAAGCTTTTTGATTCAATACAAACGGTATATGTTTTGTTTCATAATTTGATAACGATTCATCAACTAAAGGATGTTGAAACATAAAATGGCACTCTCACTTAACAAACCAAAACTCGACAATCTCGCTACTGATATCTGGAAAAACAGACGGGGCAGAATATGAGTGAAAACTCGCTTGCTGTATTTGAAGATTACAAAATCCGAAGAGTATATGATGAGGTATCTGAAACATGGTATTTCTCTGTAGTAGATATTATTCAGGTGTTGATCCAGCAGCCTGACTATCAGGCAGCGAGAAACTATTGGAAGGTTTTGAAAAACCGCCTGAATAAAGAGGGAAGTGAAACGGTTACAAAATGTAACCGGTTGAAGATGATTGCAGAAGATGGCAAAATGCGCATTACCGATGTCGCTGATCCTGCTCGTTCTCTTGACAGGGCGCGGGAGTACTGGCAACAGCATGGGAGAAGCGAAAAATGGATTCAGCAGCGGATGATGGGACAGGAGACCCGCAACAGGCTCACTGATTACTGGAAATATCATGAGATCAAAAAAGAAGAGGAATACGCCATTTTGACAAATATCATTCATCAGGAATGGGCGGATGTCTCTGTAAAAAAGCATAAGGAAATGAAGGACTGAAAACGCAAAACCTGAGAGACCATATGAGCGAAGCTGAATTGATATTTACTGCTCTTGCCGAACTATCCACCCGGCAGATAGCAGAAACAATGGATGCGGTCGGTATGGATGAAAATAAGGTCGCCGGTAAAAAAGGTGGCGGCATTGCCAAAAAGGCAAGGCGTGACCTGGAAGCAAAGACAGGTAGAAAGGTTGTAACTGGAGAGAGCTTCCTTCCACCAGATTCAAAAAAGGCGTTGCCACCATCCAGAAGAAAAACTTGAAAAAGGGCAAGACCTTCTGACAACTCTTTAAACATTAATCCCTGGCGCCGATATGCTCCCGTGCAACCGCTTCACATCGGAATTAAAGTATGAAGGTGACCGGAACATCGCATCATCCTAAGGCGACTTCCGGTTCGCCTGTGTTCAGGATTGCGACTGCCGGGGCAACTTCGCGGGGAGGCGCGCTTTCCGTTCTCTTGATGCAGGGATGGAGGGGCACGGTGGGGTTTTGAGCAGGTGGGGGGCTGGGTTTGTGTTATTGTGGGGGGGTTTTGTTTGGGTTAGACCTGCTGTTCTGGCTTTCGTTTCGAGGTACACAACGCATATTTACCACGACGTAGAACGCGGATTGCGCGGATTTGGCGGATTTCCGCGGATACGATATCCGTGCGCATCCGCGTTATCCGTGTCCTATCGTGGGCGCTGCACATTTCTTTATAATCTACAGTATTGGGATGACTAATATATTTTCCTTTTAATGTGCACCTATTTTTCAAACTTTAAGATGTTCTTCTTGATTCCTGTCTCCTCAACCTCCATTCCCCCACCCCCACATCCATCTCCACATCCGCCCTCACCTCAGCCCTCTCATGCTTCT
>CBFFLL010000134.1:0-2944 GCA_965642175.1 Candidatus Methanoperedens nitratireducens
AGGTATTTTCCCGCTGTGCACTGCTGTTGCGACAAGCACTCCGCTAATGCCTATCTGTTCAAGGACTTTGATGTCGTCCATGTCTTTGATCCCCCCGCCCACAAGCACATCGTGCGATGATGCGGCAGCTATGCCCATTAAAAGATCTAAATCTATTCCGGCGCCTGTCCCGACCCTGGCGAGATCAAGGATGATAATATCTCTTATGTTATGATCATTTAACTTTCTTACAAGTTCTACAGGTTCTATTTCCAAATTACTGTCCCTGGCAAGCACCTTCCCGTTCTTCATGTCGATGCTTACGTTGATCCTGCCAGGGAACCGAATGGCTGCTGTTTCTATCAGGTCAAATGACGCTGTTTCTGTGCCAAGGATGACAGTATCGGCGATCATTTCGCATTTTTCGACATCGTTCATGCTTTCTGGTCCGATATCCGCCATCGTTCTCGTTTTATCTGAAATTTCTTTGATCAGTTCGAAATTATCTCCCTGATGCAAAAGCCTGTCAAGGTCTGCGATATAGACCTCGCGTGGAGAAAGCGCGGATATTAAATCAAGCGGAGATGATGAATCGCATACCCTGCTTCCAGTAACTGGCCTGTATTTTGACCTTTCGCCCCTGACCGCATGCACTGCTTTGCTGTTAAGGATATCCAGCACGAAAATAATTCGAAACATTTCTTACTCCATACTAAACCAGTTTTCGACTATCTACCATATATCTTTTTCCTATGTCCAACTTTTAAAATTAATATTCTAAGTATTTTATTATCGATATCCATTATAACCCTATATTCACCCACCCGCATCTTATAGCCCGGATCCCCAACAAGTTTGGTCACATAAGATTCAAGTCTTACTCTAATCCTTTCTAATACAGCAATTATTCTCTCCTGTACTTTTTTTTCCAATTTCTTAAGCGGTCTGAGAGCTATGTCTGAAAAAATGATCTCATAAGTCATAATCCTAGCTCTTTCTTAACCTCGATACCCGTAATAGACAATGGACAAGTACACATTTGGATTCAAAGAAATAACCTTTCAATTTAAATGGTTGTTTTTAAATACGATCTAAATTAATTGAATTGCTCATTGACCATTATTTGTGATAAATATGGAAAAAAATTTCGTTTTTGAAAATATTACTGGCATTTCAGAAGAAGATGCTGCCAGGAAATTGGATGAAGAAGGTTTTAACGAGCTTCCATCCCAAAAAAAGCAGAGTATTTTTACCATTCTTATCAACATTTTATTTGAGCCGATGCTGTTACTTCTTTTAGTTTCAGGACTAATATATCTAGTCCTGGGAGGAATAAATGACGCTTTGATGTTGCTATTTTTTGTTATCGTGGTCGTGGGAATAACCTTTTATCAGGAGAGAAAAAGTGAACGGGCGTTAGATGCTTTAAAAAATCTCTCAAGTCCCAGGGCACTTGTAATAAGGAACGCAAAGCAGAGACGTATTCCTGGGCGAGAGGTGGTCAGGGAAGACATTTTCATATTAAGAGAAGGGGACCGTATCCCTGCTGATGGGAACGTGCTTTTTTGCTCAAACCTTCTTATAGATGAATCCATGCTAACCGGTGAGTCCCTTGCTGTTAGAAAATCAGAATGGGATGGAAAAACCAATCCCGCAAATCCAGGTGGTGACGATATGCCATTCGTATACTCAGGTACGCTAGTAGTTCAGGGTCACGGGATGGCAAAAGTAACAGGGACTGGAATACACACGGAAATGGGTAAAATCGGAAAAGGCCTTCAAACAATAACCCAGGAAGAGACACTGCTTAAGAAAGAGACTTCACACCTTGTACGTAGTTTTGCTACTGTCGGGATAATATTGTGTGTTTTTATAGTTATATTTTATGGATTGACCAGAGTGGCAATAGAAGGGGACAGAGCCTGGATTAACGGGTTGCTGGCCGGAGTAAGTCTGAGTATGGCGCTTCTTCCTGAAGAGTTTTCTGTTGTCCTGTTGATCTTCCTGAGCATGGGGGCGTGGCGCATGTCAAAAAGGCAGGTTTTGACTCGAAGAATGCCTGCTATTGAAACACTTGGCTCCGCTACCGTGCTGTGTGTGGATAAGACGGGAACTCTTACAATGAACCGGATGATACTAAGCTCCCTTTTTTCCAGAGGAGAATTTTATGATGTAGCTAAGAATGGACATCTGCAGCTACCAGAAAATTTCCATGAATTGCTTGAGTTTGGCAATCTTGCAAGCCAGGTGGATCCTTTTGACCCGGTCGAAAAGGAAATAAAAAATGGCACTGAAAAATTTCTTTCAGATTCGGAACATGTTCATAATAACTGGAAACTTATCAGGGAGTATCCGCTCTCAAAAAACCTTCTGGCATTGTCGAATGTATGGGAATCAAATGACAGGAGAAAGCATGTAATAGCTGCAAAAGGAGCTCCGGAAGCAGTAATGGACCTGTGCCATCTGGATGAAGAGCAGAAAAAAGAGCTGCTATCCAGTGTGCAGATGATGGCAGATAATGGCTTAAGGGTGCTTGGTGTAGCTCGTTCTATCTTTATGGAAGAAAGTTTGCCTGATTCACAGCACGATTTTAGTTTTAAATTTATAGGATTGCTTGGTTTTACAGACCCGGTCCGTCCGTCTGTCCCGGCAGCAGTATCTGAATGTTACACAGCAGGAATGAGGGTAATAATGATAACCGGGGATTTTCCCGGAACTGCCAGGCACATAGCCATGCAAATTGGTTTGAAAAATCCGGATAAGATCATTACCGGCCCTGAACTTGCTCAAATGAGTATAATGGAACTCCAGGAGAAAATAAAGGTCACAAATATTTTCGCCCGTGTGGTGCCGGAACAAAAACTGGCGATAGTTAATGCCTTGAAAGCGAATGGGGAAGTGGTTGCCATGACAGGGGACGGGGTAAATGATGCTCCTGCGCTGAAATCTTCCCACATAGGTATCG
>CBFFLL010000134.1:2954-7416 GCA_965642175.1 Candidatus Methanoperedens nitratireducens
AAAGGGGCACTGACGTGGCGCGAGAAGCTTCTTCCATTGTCCTCCTGAACGATGACTTTTCATCAATCGTCGAGGCTGTCAGGCTGGGTAGAAGAATTTTTGATAACCTCAAAAAAGCAATTTCCTATATTTTTTCAGTTCATGTGCCCATTGCAGGCCTGGCGCTATTTCCTATTCTTTTTGAGTTACCTCTTATTCTTTTACCTGCGCACATAGCTTTTCTTGAATTGATAATAGACCCGGCATGTTCGGTGGTCTTTGAGGCTGAAAAAGATGAGAAAAATATCATGCATAGACCGCCCAGGAATCTTAAGGATAAGTTGTTTGACAGAAAAGGTTTGATCAGAAGCCTGTTCCAGGGATTGAGCGTGCTATTATTTGTTTTGATAGTGTTTCTTCTGGCATTAAATTTGGGAAAGGGAGCAGACGAAGCGCGTACAATTACATTTGCTATGCTCGTATTTGCAAATTTGACATTGATAATTTCAAATCTGTCATTGGAAGGTAATATATTAAAAAAATTCTATTCTGAGAACAAGGCATTATGGATGGTAGGAGGAGGAGCGCTTCTATCACTTGTTATGGTACTATATGTGCCTTTCTTCAGAGACCTGTTCCATTTTTCAGTTCTGCATCTTGATGACCTGATAACTATTCTGATCGGGGGAATCGTTAGTGCAGCGTGGATTATGCTGATCAACATTAAACTTAAGTAAAATATTAAGAATTGGAATGGATTGCATAACAAATTCGAAACATAAATGTATTAGTGCATCTATCTGATTATTGATTATGAAGTTACTAGTAAGTCCTATTAACGTAGAAGAAGCGAACATCTGCAAGATAGCGGGAGCCGACATCATTGATGTGAAGAACCCGAAAGAAGGCTCTCTTGGCGCGAATTTTCCCTGGATGATACAGGCTGTCAAAAAAGCGGCTGGCTCTGTTCCTGTGAGTGCTACAATTGGCGATTTTAATTACAAACCCGGAACTGCTTCGCTGGCTGCCCTGGGCGCGGCCGTTGCAGGGGCTGACTACATCAAGGTCGGATTGTATGATATAAAGACAAAAGAGCAGGCGCTTGATATGCTTGTCAATATCGTTCGTTCAGTGAAAGATTATGATAAGAATAAAAAAGTAGTTGCTTCAGGTTACTCGGATTTCAGGAGAATAGGTTCCATCTCAATAATGGAGCTTCCAGCGATAGGGATGAAGGCAGGTGTGGATGTTGTCATGATGGATACAGGTATCAAGGATGGACGGTCCACGTTTGATTTTCTCTCATCGGATGACCTGACAATGTTCGTGTCAAAAGCAAGAAGCTTGGGGCTTCAAACTGCGATTGCAGGAACGATAAAGTTTGAGAATATCCCTGCCTTGAACAGAATTTCACCGGACATTATAGGGGTAAGAGGCTGCGTTTGCGGTGGAGACCGCAATTCAGTCATAAAAAAAGAGCTTGTGGAGAAGTTGAAAGCTGAGATGATAAAGGTTTGATTTGCGTACAAAGAATCAGGTTAATTTATCCCAATTCCTTCAATTTTTCGATCTTTGCATATAGTTCGTCAACCGACGTTCTTTGCTGTTTCTCAAGTTGGGCGATTATTTCACCAAAATCGACTTTGAGTGAGTAGATTTTATTTGGTCTACCTTTTCCGGGCTTTTTCTCATCACGCTCACTGATCCAGCCGCGTTCTTTCAACTGCCTCATGGCAATACTGACTTCAGGCTGGCGCAATCTTGCTGCTCTTTCAAGGTCAACTGATCTGGCTGCATTCGTATTCTGAAGGTAGCTCAATGCCATTGCAACATTTCTGCTCATACCTAAAGAAATAAGTGCATCTGCGATTTCTTCGTCTTTTTCGTCTAACTGATCTATTTGTAGGGTTTTCATATTGACTCCCAATATATATTAACGTGCCACTATTACTTTAATCTTTCGGTCAAATGCGAACGATTTGAGGTCACTTTAATTATGAGATTTTAATTTTAGAAATGTTACATCCTGTAGTTATTTATACTCCCTTATCACTTCATAATTGGTAGTCCTTTCTACCGGTATCCTGCCTGCGTTCTGTATCAGGTGGATAAGCCTCTCTTTGGGCATGTACTCAGGCGTTGCGCCGCCTGCAGCATGGGTGATGCGCTCTTCCATTACGGTGCCGTCTATGTCGTTGGCGCCATAGTGAAGCGCTATTTGCGCCATCTTCTCACCTGCCATGACCCAGTATGTCTTGATGTTATTGACATATCCGTTCAGTAGAAGGCGCGACACTGCGATTATCTTAAGGTCGTCAAATCCTGTGGGACCGAACTTTACAATTCCTTTTTTTTGAAGCTCTGTGTTATCAGGATGGAACTTGAGCGGGATGAATGCCTGAAAGCCGCCGGTCTTTTTCTGGGTTTCACGTATCCGCAGGATATGGTCGATAATGTCCTGTGGTGTCTCGATGTGACCGTATAGCATGGTGGCATTGCTTTTTATACCAAGAGAGTGCGCGGTCTCCATGACCTCAAGCCAGCGTTCGCCACTTATTTTATCAGGGCAGATCTTTTTACGTGTTACTTCGTTGAATATCTCGCCGCCACCTCCGGGAAGACCTGTGAGACCCGCTTTTTTGAGGCGCATAAGCACTTCTTTAGCGCTCATTCCTGTCGTTTTTGCAAGATGTGCGATCTCGACCGCTGTGTATGCCTTTAACGACATCGCAGGATATTTTTCATGAAGCCTCAAAAGTAATCCTTCGTAATATTCAAAAGGAAGTTTCGGGTTCAGTGAACCCACGATATGAAGCTCTGTCGCACCCATTTTTGAGGCGTTTTCTGCCTTTTCCATTATTTCATCAATACTCAGGGTGAACGCCCCGTTCTGCCCCTCATCCCTGAAATACGCGCAGAATTTGCATTTTGAGGCGCAGACGTTGGAATAGTTTATGTGGCAGTTGGAAACGAACATTACCCTATCGCCGACTGTGTTTTTTCGGACGTGGTCTGCAAACGCTCCTATGAGGGAGAGGTTTTTTGAGGACATAAGGAGCATGCCGTCGTCGAAGGAGAGGTCTTGTTTTGCATGTACTTTTTCTATTATGGGGGAAAGTTCGTCCATCTGGTGACAGTTATATCTGGATTATAGATAATAGCATCGAAACGGGACTGTAAAATAGTTTGATTTTTTAAGTAAAATACTTGTGTCCTGTCAAGGCTAAATTGTCAAATGATGTCGAGATAATTATAGTTTACCGCTAATCATATGTAAAAAACGTGATCGATTGTTATATAGAAGACATAACATAAACAGTATAAGGATGCGGTGCAATTTCGCGCATGCAGGAATTACCAGGTTCAGCTTTTGAAAAATTTAGCCGCAGATGATGGCGCCCAGAGTCACGAGCCTCCAGAGTCGCGCCTCTGGAGGGCGCATACACGTATGCCCTCACAGGGCATACGTGGGTACCAAGTCGAGAAGCGTAGCTTTCGGAGTCGGCGTATACACGTATGCCCTCAAGGGCATACGTGGGTGCGGAGTCGAGAACCCGCAGGGTTTCGGCATTGATAAACGCAGACTAAAACATTGTTAGCAATAGATTAAATTATGTGGCTAGGACTATTGATTTATTTTATGAATATATAACAATCATATAGTTAATAAGATTTTTCCTTTCAATTATAAAATATATTTCAGACCATATTTGTCAAAGGTTTAGCACATTATAGCACCTATTGAAAGCCTTGAGGATTGTTTATAGCGCACGATCGTGGTCAGGCTGGTTTATGCCCTTGTTTTTCAAGCAAGAACATTAACCTTAGTTACTTCATGTCTTTTAAATTTTGATAATGCTTCCTTAACAAACTCATCGCACTCCCTACAACAGTTGCTTGTCCAGAATTTTCAATGAGTTCTATGGCTCTGTCAAAATGAGCTGTGCCAGTATTATCTTGCGATAAAGTAAGGATTACAGTCCAAGCTCTATCATGGAGCATTACTGGATAGCCTTGATATATTCCTTGCATAATTGTTAGTATAGTTACGAATGATTGTTTATATACTTTATTGAAGTGAGGATGTCTCCATAAGTAAAATGGTCTTACATGACCCCATCGGCTGGACAAACAGTATAGTATAACTTATCAGTTCATCAATCCAAGATATAATCATGCCCACCTTCGATATAGCAGAAAAGCGCCCCCGTATCAACTTTTTCAAGCTCAATAAGGTGTATTATTTCAAGCACTTTTTCGATGACCCAGAGTTGTTCAGGGAACTTGAACCGTATTATGAAAAGGCAAGTTATAGGTTTAAAATGGCATCGGTTGGCGCAAGAAATAAAGTCATGAAATATCTGGATAGGAAAGGCTTTGACCCAAACATAATCGAAGATGCTGCTCCCTATACGGTGGAAATAGGTAGATACTGTCGGATAAGTCCTCCAATTTCCTTCACAAAAACCCAATTCCGGCAATT
>CBFFLL010000135.1:0-7384 GCA_965642175.1 Candidatus Methanoperedens nitratireducens
TCCCTGGCGAAATGGCCGCAGTAAAATGAATCGGTATATTCTCGTTCGTTCGTAAGATCTGTATCCAGGAAGGCGATTAATTCATCTTCGGTGAGGTCGGATACATCAGGCGGTTGATGGATTACCCATGCGGTTGATGATGAACTCAATATTAGTAGAGTGGTGATTAGACTAACGATACTAATGCTCATTTTTATTCTCAGTTGATGCATCTAATACAAATTCAGAACATATATCAAACATCCGAAATTGGAATATTGATGCATGATTCTTCAGATGCTCAGCGGTTTTACATGATTGTAGGTGGCAACAAACCGTACATTGCCTGTAAAATTGAGATAATTTCAAACTCAGGATCTTAACCTCCTAAATTGTGGCACCAGTCCAGAGGATCGAGAACATATCTTTAATGGATTTCCTGACATGCTAGCACATTCAATCACACACGCAGGAATACAATTACTGCATATGAACTTTTTAATATGAAATATCTTCCGATCCTTTACATGCAGTGGACGATTATATTTATTAGACATATTAATCAATCTCCGGACATAGTTCACAAATAATATATATTGCACAGATTAGGAAAAATAAAAACATAAATGCAACTATATTTTTGCCAACTAGAGCACTAATAAAATATATTATCAGAACTAAAATATATACAGCCCCCATGATAATATACTGAATCCATTCGACAATTGATAATGAGCAAGATTCTACATTGAAATATGCGTTAAGAAGAACCCTATTTAAAAACAATATACAAATTCCACATATCATAAGTCCAATATAGGCTGATGTTTTTTTTATCATCATAGATCACCTTTTGGCAATCTCACTTGTGTCTTACAATACGGACATGATGCCATACCAGGGTATTTTTTCACGCCGTTATAATTCCAACCTTTCAATGAGTTCGGGCAATCTCCCCGAGTACAGTATAGTTCTACCATACTACTACATACAACTTACAACTATAAATAACCAATGCTCATTCAAACCACCTGATCTTAACCGGCGCAAATAACCTCACAATACCCCACCTGATGCGATTGGATAACGTGTAATGCTCCGGGAACTCTAATGTTTGAGTGTGTGAGGGGGTATCAACTTCGATTCTGATATATGTGCGGTTGGTCATTTTATAGCTCCTAATTTTGTAATGAAATATCCAATGAATAACAGAGGTAATAATATCCCAATCATCTTGAATATGGGAAATTTAGGTTCAATCTCTCCATACTCAGTAACATTTATAGCCGCTGGTATTGAAGTGTATGGATTTGAGACATCAATATTTAATTCGGTTGGGCTGAAAATACCAGGCATCCATGCAACGTCGTTGAATGGTAATATTTTTGTATTATCAGGTGCAGGATCCCATTGGTTTATTGTGGCAAACTCACCATACGGAACATTTTTATCAGTATAATTTATTAAATATATATACCTGCGATATATTAATGATTCATTATAATATTGATATTCAATTTTAGTATTTAGATTACCTAGATTATTTAATGCAAGTGCTTTTGGTTTTATGGAATTATTGTAATATCTTACTTCAATTGTGGTACTTTCAATTGATGGGTATTGTTTTGGAGTATTATAATCATACTCATAAATTATATATTCATCCTCATAATATGTTTTTACGACATGACAAACTTGACCCTGCCAGGTATTCACGCAGACTTTTTTAGATTCATAATATTTTATGTATACACTTGCGGTTACTGTTGTGATAGTTCCATTCGTTTCTATTGAGATTATAGACATATCCAAAGATTCAACCCCCCAATCCCACATATCTACAGTATCATAAACATCATACATTACTATAATCGAATCTGGTACCGAACCATTTACATAGAACTGATTATCAATTTTAATCGAATGTTCATACCCCACAATATCACACCAATAACATACATACCCGACACAGGTTATGGTTTGATTAGGTAAATATGTACTAGGAACATATCGAATATCATCTAATTCATAGACGTATCCATCGTCCCAAATCGATATATTGTCAGCATCTTCAGCAAATGCAGGACCAGTTATTATAATGAAAAAAAATAAAACTGCTATTAATCTATACTGCATATTTTACAACCTTCCCGGCCGTTTTTATGATATCGATTCCAAAGATAAATTTATAACTAAAGTACATCGATACTAAAACCATCATTAAGTAACATGCATTTTGCATTTCTTCGGGACAGCCTTTTATTATTACAATACAGAATGAGTACCATGCAACTATAGCGAACTGCATGAATACCATTTGAATAAGATAATAATGTGCATTTACAGCCCAATTCTGGGTTTTGGGTATTAGCATTAATGCACCGATGATTATTCCAAACGCAGCCCAGAATAAGATTATTAATGTTCTAAAATAGAAACAAAACATTAAAAACGAATATGACACCCCTAAAAATATATATAAGAATAGATTATCTGGACTCATTGCAATCGCATTTAATGACGGCAGTATAATCGCTTTGCTCAGTTCATCGTTTATTAAAAGCACCATCCACAAAAATGCGGACTCAAATGCGAAAATCCCAATTCCTCCAACGACTACAAACAATACTTTATTGATCCCAGATCCTAAATTAATCCCTGTTAAATTTCGAATACTTGCCGCCTGGGGTACGGTCATGCGATGAATAATAAACGAAATGACAGCAAGAATTAAGATAAATGCTAATGCTTCGAAAAAGACATCTTCAGCAAATGATTTTAATGCAATTACTGGAGAAAATGTAAATGGATTCGGGGTGTATGTGGCAACTTCATATATTAGGTCCATCCCAGCAGTACCAGTAGGAGAGGTTGAATTTGTAGTTGATGTTGAGATCCTAATTATATCATTAGTCAATCCTTTCAAAAAGTTATTTAGCCCTTCTTCGATAGCATCAGCAACAATTCCCACTACAGGCACCTCAGTATTTGTAGTATGCTAACGCCAACCACGAGGATACCACCAAGCACTACTAATATAGCAACCTGAATAGGATTCTTTACTGCGAAATCGTATACCATATTTGTCATAGTTTTACACCCCCCTGTTTTGACCCTTTGATCATAATATTTCCATCCGCATCTTTGTAAAATACGACTGTGTCGCCTGATTCTAAATGCATCCATTCTAATGCAGGCTCTATAATCGTAATTTTGTTCTGTTTTGAGATCTTCGATGTGCCCAATACTGTATATGACATGATAAGAGTATATAGAACTCTATAGTATATATATATTTTGTGTATAACTATATAGATTCTAAAATAACTATATAGTATATATAAATACTATAAGATACTATATACAACTACTATGACAAACTACAAAATTGATTTATTTGTTTTTTGCATGTTGCTGATGATGATAATTACACCAGCACTTGCAGATGATGATGGAATGACACTCGATGGAATGACAGGCGGAATGACCACTGATGCGCAAGCGTTCTTGATGGAGCTTATGTTCTGGATGGTGCTAATCGGACTGGTTGTGTGTGTCCTTATCGCAGTATATGGGGTATTTACAGCATCACCAACGTATACAAAATTTGGATTGAAAGGATTATTCACGATTGTTGGAGTTGTAATACTATACTATGCGGCCAACTTTGCAATAGAATATGTCCAGGGAAAATATGGGGCGTGAATTGTAATGGGTATAACCTCAGGCGTCAAAGTACCAACCAGTTATAAAAATCTAAAAGAGCCGAAAATAAAGGGCTTCCCATGGTACGTTGTGGCGGCCTGGGGTGGATTCTTTATATTGGCTTCTATCTCAAGTTTATTTTTAATTGTCATCGTCGGGATCCCAAGCATACCTGGTATCTTCATACCATTATTACTGTTTGGGAGCATTGCCTTTTTTACTGCGAGGGATAAATATCATGTTAAACTTGCTTATAAAACCATATTACTATTGATCCGAACATTCAGAAAAGAGAACGAGTTTAAACGATATCAGGCAACACTTGATGATATTAAAAAAGTTGTCCCCATCGAAACAGTGGAAAAGTCGGGATTGATTAGATATATCAATGGAACTACAGGATTCATAATTGCATTATCTCCCCCTAGAATCTCTGAAGATGATATCGATACTCATAATACTCGAATGATGAATGTGGTTAATTCTCTGTATGGGAAATATGCATTTCAGTTTTTATCAGTATCAACAAATAAAAGTGAAAATATATTAGCCACAACTACACGGGATGCTATGAATCGCCCGGGAGTGAGCCAGCCCGTAAATGAACACATACATTCGATCTACAAATATGCGGCTGAATCTGTAGTTAATGCGGTTGAATGGGATTTCTTATTGATAGTTTATTTGCCATTTACAAAAACTGTTGATGATGCAGAAACTATGAAAGCGGCTTTTCTTTCTGGATTAACTAAAGAACTCACCCGAGCAGGCGCATTATCAAACGTGATTGATAGTCGTACTGATGTGATTAGAATTTTACGAAAAACATTAACAGCAAAGAGGTAACTAAAATGGGAATATTTGATAAAATCATAGATAAAAATGTTGACAGGTTCTTCTCAAAACGTGTTGGGAAGTATGCTCGTGAAAGAACCAAATATGAAGAAGAGCAGTATTGGGCTGCTGCGAGTAGAAATATCGCACCCATCACTCTAACAGAACATAAAAGCGGGAAATATATTATCATCAATAATGAGATTCTTGCCAGGTGCCTGATAATAGGTGTCCCTTATGAAACTGAGAACGGATATCCTGAAGGGCTGAGAGACTCAATGATGACTAAACTGGTTGAACTGTCTAACCACGGAAGGCAGCTAGCATATAGCCTTAAATTGGTTCCAATAAGCACGATAGATGCAAAGAAATCTATCCAAGAGGCTATTTATGTCACTGAAATTAACGCCGATGCATCAGTTAAGAAAAATCAAAGAGAAAACCAGGTATCTATTAGAGATATGGATCTCGAAATTGCACAAAAACACAATATCAGTAATTATCAAAATGTAACTGAGAATAAACATAAGAATTTCAAAAGTTCATTTATAATTACAATGTGGGCGGATACTGAATCTGGATTGTATGCCACTGAAGCGGATATTAAAGCCATCTTAGAATCTGAACAGGTAAAATATGAAGCTCCGGATTGCTACCATAAAACTGTATTCTTAGCAGCACAACCTTACAATTTACCTAGCGATTTCGCAGAAGTGCATCTACTATCTCCGTATGCTGCTGTTTTAGCAAGTTCACGGAATCCTAACAGTAGGACAGACTCTGAAGGGATTTGGTTTGGGGTTGATAAAAAAACAAATAAAAATATCATTATCGATATGGACAAACTAATTGCCCCTCACGCACTGATCTTAGGTGCCACGGGTGCCGGGAAAACTGCGTCCACATTTGCGTATATTATGCGATTAATTGATGTTGGATATCGAGTGATTTATATGACACCTAAACAGGATTCCGGCTCAAATCATCGTGATTTAGTCGAGTATTACGGTGATGAGATGGCCGCATTGGTGGATATCGGGCCCCGGTCACATTCAATCAACCCACTTGAAATATTATACGATAGAAGCCAAATGGGTGATAATGTTGATGAATATATTCACAGTTGGAATGTCCATAAAGAAATTATCATTCAATTCTTAAATGTTTATTTCGATGATACAGGCAGCGTCAATATGAATGCTAGATTAGATATGTCAATCAACAAAGTATATGATATGGCTGGAATATATCGAGATAGACCGAGCACATGGCATGAAGGCAAATGGCCGGTCATGAACGATCTGATAAAGATTTTTGAAGAGGATCTCACAAAAGAATTAGATTCTGACGACAGACGAACTACTAAAGCGATTCTGAATAAGTGCCGGTCTATGGGGGTCGGTGGGATGCTTGAGTTTATTAATAAACCCACAACTACTGATTTCTCTAAGGACCTTGTGGTTGTTGATCTAAGTGGGGTGCCGCCCAGTATTAAGGATGCAATGAATGTGTTAATAGGTTCTATCTGCGCCCAAAGATTCAGAGCAGACAATACTAGAAAAACTGTTATTTGCATAGATGAAGCTGGTGTGTTCCTTCGTAATGAGAAATTAACAGAAATGATGCTAACCGGGGTTAGTCAAGGTAGATCGGCAGGCGTTTCAATATGGGCGATCACGCAGCAACCATCCGACCTTAAACACGCTGATGGGAATGCAGGTGATATATTTTTCACTAATGTTGCAATAAAAGTTTTGCTGGGATTGAATCTCACAACTGATAATATCAATATTGTAGGGGATCAATTTAAACTGGGTACTGCAGAAAAAGAAGCACTTATGACATCCGGAGTAGGTGAAGGACTATTCATTATTGGCAATCAAAAAATGCCATTGAGAATCCAGATGACTAATAAAGAATTAGATATAATCAAAGGCAAGGCTGGCAAGGGCAAAGTAGAGACCAATAACACAACAGTTGAAACAATAATCAACCCGTTAGTTAACACCCTGGTAAACGAACATAACTTCTGCCTGGATAGTTGGGCTAATGGATTCAATCTGCAAGGATGGACCCGGAACCAATGCCAGAATGTATTCGGTGCAGGACAACCGGGCGCATGGATTAAAGAATCGATGATGGATCACAACGGACATGTAGGCAATCAAACATGGGATCATTACTCTAGTGTATGCCAGATTGCTGGATATCTAATGTTGAAAGGTATTAATGATGTTATTGTCTCTCACTACGACGGGGCAGATATTCAGTTCACTGTCAATAATGAAAAGTACTGTGTAGAATATGAAATTGAAGGATCTCATACTGAGATAGAATTACAAGAGAAAAGAACCCGGCATATGAGAGATTTTGACCATGTGATTTTTGTCTGTGGGAAGGGATATGAAGCTAAATTAACCCGATATCTCGGCCAGGATTCTGTTACCGCAAGAGGTTTAAAACTCAAAAATCTAATGGAAATAATCACTGGATAATTTCACTTGCCGTTAGTGGTATTAAAAATAATACGCAATCTAACGGCACACTGTCTTTTTTCAGTGTAATTATACCGCCTGATAGTGGTATTAGTATATTGTCGTAAATCTAACAACATCCACAATAAGCAAAAGACACTCACTTATCATGACTGATGCCGATTAGTAGTATAATAATAACTCGTGTATAATACTACAATTTCACTATTATAAGTTAATATTACCCTGAATTATACTAAAATAAGCTCTATACGTTCTCTGATTATACCAGTACTACGACGTTCAGCTAAACATCCCCTTAAATCGTAGACTTACCCGCGGAACGATGCCCTGGCCAGTGAAGCCCGGACGTGAAACCGGCTGGCGTATCC
>CBFFLL010000136.1:0-3229 GCA_965642175.1 Candidatus Methanoperedens nitratireducens
ATTCCTCCTTTTGGACAATTTACACAAAAATGTAATTGATAGTTGTCCAGAATTCTCCAAACGTTCCATCCGAGTTTTTTTAAAGGTATCCATTCACCAATCTGGAAACTTCCTGCTCATTTAACTCATCATCCAAAAATGGCTCAATTGCTTTCTTGCGAGAGTCGTTCAATATTCCAATATCTAACTTCAGTTTTTCAATTGTCTTTGATGCTGCAGCATCGAATTCATCGGCAGGTTGGATTTTGCCGTCTGCCGTATAGGTAAAACGTCCCTCACAATTCGAATCTAACGGTGAAATAAGACGATTTTCATCATACCAATTGTCTTTTGAAATCCCACAATGTCGAGGTTCTCCTTTTTTCAATTGATCTTGGCAGGAACACAGCATATTGATGTAATCTAATGTATCGACAGCGTTGTTGCTTTGAGGATTGAAATGCTCAATATGGGAATCATCATCGATCAAACGACGTTCGCAGTAGCAACAAATATATCCTTGTTCCTTCATGAGAGATTCTTTTACTTCATTCTTTTCTGCCCCGCTCAAGCCGCCTTTTCCATAGGTTGGCTGCCAATCATCATTGGCAAGTACCATCCATTCATCAAATTTAGGGGTATCCTGATCTTTGACAATATGCTTCATTTGCCAATCAGCTCTCTGCGTTTGATGAGGACTCCAGCCTTCACCAATTCAGGATCAGCTCCAATTTTTAGCTTCAACTTAGCAATCTTTTTTTGTGCATCTTCCAGATTTCCTGCATCGATTGTCTCAAAAATACTGTCAAGTTCAGAAGCGACTTCTTCAGGCCGTGTTGTTTTCAGACCCATAAGATCTTCAAGTACCCGATCCACATTTTTACCATATGACTCGGATGTCTTATCCACCACAATACCTAAATCCGTTTGCTTGAGAAGGAACAGACAATCTGGCTGTACATTGGTGATGACATGCGGTGAATGGGTGGATATAATGAATTGGCAATTGGGAAAAACATTCAACAACTTAGGTACAATCATCTGTTGCCAGCCCGGATGCAAATGCAGATCAATTTCATCTATAAGGACAATGCCTGAACCTTCAAGCGGTTTAATGGAGTCAGGGTTTGCAATTGCCATTCGTCTTGCCAGATCCCCAATCATTGCTATTAAATTCAGTTCTCCACCGGAAAGTTGATTCACTGTCAAACGTTTGCCATTTTTCTCAACCTCCATTCGCAGAGGACTTCTTCGAACGGTGAGATTTGAAAAATCAGGCAAAATTTTAGATAATGCATTCCGAACCGCTTCCAATTGTGGGTCGGGGAACTGAGAATCAATTGGTTTGATGGATACATTCGGATTTTTCTTAAAAAATTCATTTTCATAATACTTCATTTTCTTGATTTGCTCATCAAAAACCTCAGGATCTAAAATCTGATAACCCCTGAATTTTTCGTTTTCAAGGTCTTCCCTTACTCTGAACCACTCAAAAAAAGTTCTGAAATTTGCACCGCTGGTCAACGCATTGTCATAAGATGTGAGCAGGTCAAAGTTATGCTGTCCACGTATCCGTAATGGAATATCCAACACAGCACGATTCACAGGGTAATAAACAAACAAAGGAATACTAACTTTTTCCGAATTTTCAGAAATCTGGTTTTGAATTGCTGAGACATATTCCTTTAGGTCCAGCAGGTTACTTTTGTCTTCTGAAGCTGCATGTCCTTTTCGGTTTTTCGCCAATTTCCACTCTATCTTTTTGCTATCGATTTCACTGGATAACTGAATGGATGAAGAAGATTTACCATTAGTAATATCATTTTCAGTAATTGGTCTGCCAGATGCATTAGGACTAATGATTCTATTAGCCGGCCATGAAAGCATGATAGCAATTGCATCCAGAACGGTTGACTTTCCAGACCCGTTCAGGCCAACAAAAACGTTAAGTTTCGGATTTAATTCTAAGGGAAGAGCCTGAGCGTCTCGGAAGTTTTTCAAATTCAATTTTGCAATTTTCATAACTACCATAGTTCCTGTATATTAGTATCCATTATGTTTTACTACGCTAGAATCTAGCACTTTCTGTCGTTTTAAGAGATTGCTTCACTTTGTCTTGAATCAGCTTAGTATATTTACCTTTTACTGTTATAAACTATAAGTTAGATACATTTTATTCAACATCTGCTGTAAAAATATCATACCTGCTTAAAAAGTGTATCATCCAGAAGGAATTTCCAGGCTGGGACAACAGGTATGTTATCTACAACCCCTTCCTCTTCAAGTGTCACTATCATTGATTTCCCAACCTTATCGCCAAATTTCTCTTGATACTTCTTAACCTGTTTAACAGATCTACTGCTTTTTTTCACTTCAATTATATCCAGTTTGTCATTGTGAGGAATAATAAAGTCTATCTCAAAACTGTTCCTGTAGAAAAATCGTGCATCTGTATGCGATGCCACAATATTTTCAAGCATAAAGGGCAGTATATGTTCGATATTTAGGTTAAATGCGAATGCAAGGTTTGGTGAGTAAAGATACACCTTTTTCAGCTTTCTCATACTTGCAATGGGACTGCCCCTGTAATTGAAAAAAACCTTGCAAGCAGCCCGAACTCAAGATATTCAAAATAAGTAATTACTTTACGATGTCATTATTTTCGAGTTTTGATTACATTACAATGTTATTATTATCACAATAAACCTAAAAACAGATATTCAGATTGATAATATAACTGCGCCCAAATTTAATTAACATTGTCAATAATATTTTAATATTAAGAGACTCCGGGCATTGGTCTGGATGCCCTGGATTTGTGTAAAATAAATATCTGGGGTGCGTTAATGCAAAATGATTATCCTGTGTTTCTTTGATTATAATTTACAAACACAATTTTCTGGGATTTAAAGAAGTGGGCGCGCTTTTAATCTCTATTACCATATTGTGATCCATATTCTGTTAAAGCACGTTTTGATGAATACCACACTCTTCCAATCTTGACTGCATCCAAAAATCCCTGTCTGGCTCGTAGACTCAAGTACTCTTGAGAATATGTTGTATCTTTAGCGAGTTCCTTTAACGGCAACAATTCATCAGTTCCACCAAAGATTGACAAATACATTGTGATGCTCTCATCTACAGCTTTTGCAATGAAGTTCACAAATGAGGAAAGGTCTCCCTTATCTGCTGACTTAAGGAATTTATAATATTTCCTTCGATCTTCTGTTTTTAGCACTATGACAGGATA
>CBFFLL010000136.1:3329-5668 GCA_965642175.1 Candidatus Methanoperedens nitratireducens
TACAATATGATCTATTTTTTTATTGCTGTTAGCCATATCTTCCAGTAAATCAAATGCCTTTGCATTATTCGTCGCCTCCAGATGCTCCTTTAATGATTTCCCACCTATCGTTATGCCTTCTTCGAGAATAAGTTTTGTTTCTTGAAGTGTAAGGGTGTTTCCTTCTATGGCATTTGAATGGTAAGTGTGGTAAAGTCGAATTTCTTCATTCAGTTTTCTCACAGCATCAGCTGGTAGAGGCCGTTTTGAATTCAACATTTGAATTTTTTCATTAATACGGGAAAGGATACTTTCTTGAATTAATGTGGTATCGGTATTCGACATAATATAACATATCCGATACATGATCTGATGATATATATCGGTATCGGCATAATTTAACATTATCCGATATAATATCTCTTATCCTGCCGACAGGTGATGAAAGATAGATGTTTCATATCTGATAGGCACTCTGTCTTCACCTCCATTATCCAGGATTCATTAATCCTCGATCACATATTCAAAAACAAGTTGTGAAGCGATAAAGAACACCACATCATATACTATAAGCATCCTGACTTCGGCTGATGCTGCAGAAAGATCGCCCGTGGATAGCACATTCCGGGTTGCCATCACAGCAGACATGATAAGCGGTATAATGATCGGGAACAGGATCACAGGCAACAATATTTCCCTTGTTCGCATACTGACAGTCAGGGCCGAGAACAATGTCCCAACAAGAATGAACCCGATCGTGCCCAGCAATATTATTACTGATAGACCTAACAGTCCCTGGATATCTGTGAAATTGAAGAGGACAATGAACAGGGGTACAATTATCAACTCAATAATGAACATTATTACAAGATTTGATATTACCTTTCCCAGATAGATGGATGATGGGTCTATGGGGCATAGTCTAAGGGCGTCCAGACACCCGTCTTCTTTTTCACTGGCAAATGACCGGGACAGACCCAGCATTCCTGCAAAAGTAAAAGATATCCACAGGATACCGGGTGCGATATCTGACATTTCAATGTTAAATAAGATATTGCTGAAAGAATAATTGAATATTATTATCACAAGCAGTGAGAAGATCACCATGCTGTTTAGCATCTGTTTGGTCCTGAACTCCATCAACAGGTCTTTCCATGCCACATAGAGGAATGCTTTCAATTCTCACACCTCATGCACATAATATTCATATGTTTCACGAAATTGTTCAATGTCCTTTATTTCAGATCTGGCAGCCTGGTATACAATTTTTCCTTCATACAGGATGATGATCCGATCTGCCAGGTTTAGACCTCTCTCAATATCGTGGGAGACCATGACCTGGGTCTTGTCAGAAACATCCAACTCGCTTAATATCCTGTCAAAGGTGGCTGCTGCATGCTGGTCAAGTCCGGTATAGGGTTCATCCAGGAACAATATCTTGGGGTCATGAAGAATAGCCCTGGCAATGCTCAAACGCTGTTTCATGCCCCTGCTGAAGGTTCCGACCCTGTCGTCAAGCCTGTACTTCAGGCCCACCTGATCGGTCAGTTCGTGTATCCGTGATTCCAGCTTATCTTTGGGCATGCCGTACATTTTACCAAAAAACTTCAGGTTCTCCCTGGCAGTAAGGTCCTGGTATAGATAGGTCTCATGTGAGATTATACCGATCAACTGCCTTACCTCAAGCGGCGATTCCTTTACATCATGATCTTCTATCAACACAGTCCCCGCAGTCGGGCTGATCAATGTGGACATGATCTTGACCAACGTGGTCTTACCAGCACCATTGGGACCGAAAATCGTAAGAAATTCCCCTGTTTCGATATCAAGATCAATATCACGAAGGACCGCATTATTTCCAAACGTCTTTGAAAGATGTTTTATCGAGATAATGATGATCGGCTCCTAATCAATTTGAATTCTTATGTTCCCACCTGCAACGGGCTGGCAATCTTCTTAAGTGTCGCTATTGCTGAGAGCGGTGCGAGATAACTTGTCTTAGGGTTTTCAGGAGATGGTATGTTTTCAACATGGGTAGTAAATGTACCGAAATCCCCTTCCACTTTGATCTCATGCTGGTTACGATCAATAGTTGGGTCCACCTTTATTTTGACACGGGTTTTATCTACCCCGATTCCGGCAAGACTAATGGTAGCAGCCACATTTACGTTGGCTGGGAAGGCTTTTACAGCTTCCTTTGCACTACCCTCAAAAATGATTGTGGGGACTGTGAATTTATACAGATCAATATTATTCTCAACCACAAACGGTGCGCCTGCCAGACCTTTCGGAGGTTTTGTAGTGGTCAGTGTAACAGAATAAATATTTGCTGAAGAGGCAGACTTGATACCATCGACACC
>CBFFLL010000136.1:5768-7374 GCA_965642175.1 Candidatus Methanoperedens nitratireducens
TTTTGAAAATATTAAAAAATATCCAGTACACTCTTCACAATCTCACTAAAATCTTCCTTAAGAGAATAGTGATTATGTTCCCGTGTTACGTCGATACGCAGAATACCAAGCCTGGTATTCATTAGTCCCACCATAGCCGACACACCCCTATAATTCACGTCAAATCCCTGCTCGACGAGATTATTGTAAATATCGTTCGTGGTATAGGTTTCTCCAATCAGAAATAATTTCAATACCGTTTTTCGAAGGTTCGTCTCATCACGACGTAAATATTTTATTAACCTTTCTTTAACTTGATTCTTAATCTCGTTCAGTATTACCACCGTAATTATTTTTTTCCAGAATTGAGATTCAATATGTTCTTTTTAAAGTAAATAAACATTGTCTTTAAACAGCCGCACCCTCCAGAGGAATTCTTTCAACTACCAGCCTGCCGTATGTTGGATAGCTTTCTTCATACCAGGCAGGGAAGTGGTCTATGACGTCGCTTGAAATCTCATCCAGCACCCACCAACCCAGTTCTACATGGGTTTTATTGGAGCAGTATTGTTCTTTTGGCACTTCCAGTTCATTCAGCATTTCGACAATTGTCTCAACATCTCCCTCTATTACACCATAGAATAGTGTGCCGTCCGGAGTGATCTCATCAAATTCGCGAGCTGTGGTTTTAGCTATTCGCAGCAGTCTCGTGCGAAGTTGGACTGCGTCTTTGAAGCACGATGAACAAAAATGTACTTTTAATCCGGGGTTTTTCAGGATAATATCAGAAGCTATAGCCTGACTCCCTGATGCAGCGCAACTTACATCGTTTAAGATAGTAAACCCATGCTCCTTCATTGCTTCAGCGTTTGAATGAGAGAATTCCAGTTCATTCAGATTAAGGAAAATGTCCTGGTCCATGGCTATGTGTGCTACATGCTCTGCTCCTTGAATGGAAGGAATTTCAAAACCCACATCAATATCCAGCTCTTTGGCCCACTTCACCGATCTTATAAACTCCTTAAGAGACTGTCTGTCAAACATATCCGGATGGAAACGTATCTCATCAAGTCCTGCTGTTTTTAGTTTCTGCAAAATATCTCTTTGCGGAGATTGGGATGTATAAAGATGTATGTGGTGAGACGTACCAAAGCGCTCTTTTAAGAGTTCGATATACCCTACAACCCTGTCTGGCACTAACAGCGGTTCACCTCCAGTGATACCGGTGCCAAGAGCATTCATACTACAGGCTTCTTCCAGAATATCGCTGTCAGAATAAACAGGCCGTTCATTGGCAAATATCACATCAATTCCTGAGCGCTCTTCAGATATAGGACAGTAGAAACAATCCCTGGGACACAGGCCAGTCACAAAAAGCACCATTTTAGCACCCTCATAGCATAACTTACAGCCGTTGGGAAGATAAGTGGAAAAAGAACCGGATTCTGTATAAGGTATCATATTTGGATTTCTATATGTCATCTTAAATAATATATCTATCTTATTTATTATGAATAGAGTGAATAATATTTTGGTGATAATATGGTTGAACAGAAATATATCATATTTACCGATATGGATGGTACCCTAATAGATCACAACAACTATTCATATGAGGCAGCTCTCC
>CBFFLL010000137.1:0-7328 GCA_965642175.1 Candidatus Methanoperedens nitratireducens
AAGCTGCATACTGGAAATCAGTCCGTGCAGTTTGATGAGGAGGGGGAGGTTGAAATACCTCTCTTTTACTCTACCATCAAGGCCGAAACCCTGCGGGTTCTCCAGACCGAAACCTAACGGTTCTCGACTCCCAAACAACACGTATGCCCTTGCGGGGCATACGTGGACGCGCCCTCCAGAGGCGCAACTCTGGGTTCCCTCGACTCCGCACTCACGTATGCCCTGCAGGGCATACGTGGACACGCCGGCTCCGAAAGCTACGCTTCTCGACTTGGTACCCACGTATGCCCTGTAAGGGCATACGTGTATGCGCCCTCCAGAGGCGCGACTCTGGAGGCTCGTGACTATGGGCGCCATTATCTGCGGTTTCATATTTTTCAAATTATTCAAACTCTATCGTCGCCGGCGGCTTCGGCGTGATATCGTAAAGCACCCTCGCCACGCTTGGTATCTCAGATGTAATGCGCGACTCGATCTTCCTCAGTACATCCCATGGCAGCTCCATCGCCTCTGCGGTCATCCCGTCCCTTGAACCCACGGCGCGCACAGCGATTATCCAACCATGCACGCGGTTATCGCCCTTCACGCCCGTCCCTTTTTCGATAAGCGCAGCAAATGTCTGCCACGGCGCGAACTGTTCGACCAGTTCCTCCTCCACGATGGCGTTGGCTGCTCTCACCACGTCGATCTTTTCTTCTGTAACTTCGCCTATTATCCTGACCGAGAGCCCGGGCCCGGGGAACGGCATCCTGTCAGATATCTCCTTTGGAAGCCCAAGCGCTCTTGCCACCTCACGCACTTCATCCTTATAGAGATCCTGGATAGGTTCGACTATGCCATCAAAATCGATAACGGACGGAAGACCTCCCACGTTGTGGTGGCTCTTTATCCCGCCTTCGGATTCTATCCTGTCAGGATATATCGTCCCCTGTATAAGGTATCTGGCGCCCAGAATGCGTGCTTCTTTTTCAAATTCCCTTATGAACGCCTCGCCTATTGCCTTCCTTTTTTTCTCAGGGTCTGTCTGGCCTTTCAGGGTTTTCAGGAACCTTTCTTTCCCGTCTATGACCTGGAGGTTCATGTCAGCAAATATAGTCTTTATCCTGTCGGTCTCACCTTTACGCATGAGCCCTGTATCAATGTAAATCGGGGTAAGCAGTTCCCCTATTGCCCTGTGAGCCAGAACTGCGCACACAGAACTATCCACGCCCCCTGAGAGTGCGATGATCGCTCTGCCTTTCACATCTTTTTTGATCTTCTCGACACTGTCATGGATGAATTTGTCAACTTTTACCATTCTACTCCTACATATTTTTCCTGCTTTAAATGGTTTTACATATATTTGTTTTGTGCCTGGCAGGAACTGCGTGTGTGATCGCCCTGAATGGGGCGATACTGGAATACTTTCGCGCCGCTTGCCCCGTGTTTATATACGCAGATGAACCTGTGAAAGATATAGTGGTAATATGAAAAGAAAGGAGTTGCGTCACGACAGGCATACGGTGTCGCTTCTGACGGATCATATGGTTTTCGCCCCGAAATACAGGGGGAAGATACTTACTGGAGATGTCGCAATGATCACGGAAGGTTTCATTTGTAAAACCTGCAAAGAACTGGGTATTGAAATAATAGAAATAGCTGTCAATCCCGACCATGTGCATATTTTCTTCAAAGATCCACCGAAATATCCTTTGATTTACATTGCAAAGAAGATCAAGGGAGTTTCGAGCAGGATTTTGAGGAAAGGATTTCCCCATTTACGCGAATGGTGCAGCGAGCATTTCTGGGCTCCGAGTTGTTTCCATGGGTCTGTGGGGCAGGGATGGGATGTCGTGGAAAAATATATTCGTGAGCAAGATGTATATGAATATAATAGGGATAAATAAGGAAAACGATAGCTACAGGCCCCGGAACATTTGTCCGGGGTATACCGTAGTGACTGCTCTTTGCGCTCGTTTTCATACAATTGCGAAAAATTTGTTCGGTCTAAAGCTTGTGAAGACTAATTCAAAGCAAGGAAAAGGAAATATATCGCTGCCAATACCAGTGTTATCCCCAGCAGCCGGTCAATCAGGACGCCTTTTTCTTCAAGCTTTGTGCGTATGGCTTTTCCTGCGGCGCCGCCGATGGAACTTATGATCACGAGGGGCAGCACCATCCCTGTCCCGAAAAGGAGAGATATAGTAAGACCGTAAGCGACAGACCCAGATACTGCGGCCGCGGCAAGAACAGCGAAAAGCATCGGCGCAACCCTTCCCATAGTTATCGCACCAAATGATAAACCGAGCAGGAAAGTTCCCAGCGGTGTGGTCGAGGGGGGCAAGCGCAGACTCAGGAATACTTTTTTCACTGGCATGTGGTACGCGCCGAAGAACTGCAACGCCATTAGAAAAAGCACAAGGCTGCCCAGTGCATAGGCTATGCGTTCATCAAACAGAACAACGCTTCTGCCAAGAAACGCAACGATGCCGCCCAAAGGCACGATGATAAGCAGTGTGCCAAGACCGAAAGGGAGTGTGAGAAGAAGCGAATCACCGAAATTTCGTTCTGCTTTATTATCACCGGTCACATAACCCATGAGGGCAAGGCACAGCACGCTGTTGCAGGGACAGAGTCCTGCCAGGATGCCGAAGAGAAAAAAGCCCGGAATTGTAGTATCGAGGGTTAAATTACCGATTAGAATGTCCATCGTACATATTGTGTATTCTTTCTTTAAAAATCCTCTACAAAAGAATGATTTCAAATATGATAAAGGGTAATCAAAGAACAGGGATCAACTATGATAGATTTTGACGATATGGTCACAGCGGCAGTGGAAAAAGTAATACCGAGCGTGGTGAACATAAGCGAGGTAAAGCTGATGAAAGACGCATACTTGCACGTTCACCCTGTCCCGGGCGTGGGTTCAGGATTCATTATCGATAAGGAAGGTTGCATCCTCACAAATGCGCATGTGGTGCTGGGTTCGCACGAGATAAAAGTGACCCTGGAAGATGGCAGGACTTTACCGGGAGAGTTGCGGGGCATTGACATTATTATGGACCTCGCTGTGATCCATGTAGATGCTGGTGACCTGCCAGTGCCTGATATGGCGAAAAACAATAACCTCAGGATAGGTCAGATGGCAATAGCGATCGGAAGCCCCCTTGGTCTTGTAGGAGGACCTACTGTTACAGCAGGGGTGGTCAGCGCGCTGAACCGTTCCATACAGACCGAAGCTACATTCATGGAAGGACTGATACAGACCGATGCTGCTATCAATCCGGGCAATAGCGGTGGACCGCTTATCAACAGTAAAGGTGTGGTGATAGGGATCAACAGTGCAATTATACCATTTGCCCAGGGGATCGGCTTTGCAATACCCATCCAGCCGGCCATGTGGATAGCAGAGCAGCTCAGGGAGCATGGCGAGATCATAAGACCATGGATAAGCATGAATGCAGTTGATGTAAATCCCAAGATGGTGGCATACTACAACCTGTCTGTCAAGAAAGGGGTAATGGTGACAAAAGTAGTGCCAGGAAGTGAAGCAGACAGATCAGGCATAACCGCAGGAGATATCCTTGTACGCATGGACGATGTGCAGATAAACAGCGTGCGCGACCTGATAAAAGTTATGAATAAACATAAGGTCGGGGACAGTATCACTGTAGAATTGTGGAGGGGGCAGGGCAATATGAAACTTAAGACCGTACTTGAGAAATCACCATCAATGAAACTGCAACCCCGCTGAGGATCCATTTTTCGATTTGCTTTCCCTGCTTAATATTCCAGCTCCAAGCAGTATGAACCCTCCCCCGATAACAGTGGTAAAAGCAACAGGTTCACTCAGGATAATGAACGCCAAGACCACTGCGCTGGCTGGTTCAAGCAGGCTGATTATACTGGCGCTCTGCGCTTTTACCAGTCTCAATCCATTAAAATAAAGTATCCCGCCAATAGCTGTGGGTATCAGTCCGAACAATATGAGAAGATGCATGTCGTTTTTCAGTCCATCTGCAGTTACGGCAAAGGCAAAAGGTGAAAATATTATCAGTGATACTATCATCGACCATGTCGCCTGGGCTATGCCTGTATAATTATCTTTCAGGCTCCTGGATGTCATTATCATCAAGCCATATAAAAGACCCGAGGCAAGGCCAAACGCTATTCCTGAGATGGAATTGCCATTATTCAGGATTTGCGGCTGTACTATCATTACGACTCCTGTAATGGACAGCAAAAGTGCGATAATGCTGCGAGACGTGCTCTTCTCTTTCAGTAAGAGGGGGGACAGGAGACTGACATAAATTGGCGCCGTGTAAAGCAGGAGGACTGCCATGGAAACAGAGGTGTACCTGACCGAATAAAAATAAGCAAGTACCGCCACAGCCTCGAACAACCCGAGCATAAGCAGGCGGCTCTTTTTTTCTTTTAGCTTCATCTCGAAAAACCTTCCTGTAATTGCAAGATACAGGGTTATTGCAGCAAGCCCGAAAAGCAGCCTGTAGAAGATTATGGAACCGATCGGCATGTCACCTATCAGCTCTATAAAAATTCCTATTAGCCCATACAGGATGCATGCTGTTACTACCTGGGAGTAACATCTGAGATGAGACATATTTACCTCAACATATCACCGGATGGCACCTTTTATCTTATTAACGATCAACTTTACCGGGACGAACATAGAAACGCGCTGCTGATATTTCCTATACGAGTCCCCGAACGCAAGAACAAGACGTCTTTCTTCGATGTATGCGCCTGCAATGAAATAAATAGAAACAAGCGCTGCTGCTGTGAAATCAAGCATTGTCATTTCAGCCTGTGTGAAGATCAGGACAATACCTCCAGTGTAGAACGGGTGGCGGACTATTCCGTATGCTCCGCCTGTAATCAGATTGCCTTCAGTCTTACTCTGCCTTAACCCTGCGAACTCAAGCAGGTCGGTCTGGAACGCAGCATACGTGACCACTCCGATCGCAAGAAGGCGGAGCAATATGAAGAATGGGAACAGCCATCCAGGGACGCTGTATAGCAGAGGTGTCAAAGATGATGATGCAATCCATACGATGAATGCAGGCGCTGCTGTGATAAAACTTGAGATGTTATAGATGATCCTGTAAAACCGGAAATTACCCTTAAGTCTAACTTCCACTTTTTTTTTGATAAAATCCGCAGCAAGCAGGCTGTGTATGAATGCGAAGACAAGAAAATAGAAAACAAATGTTTTAATGACGCTCATAGTTGATTTTTGCGGTAATTATCGTGTGTATCGGTATATCGCTTCAGTTTCAAAGAGATTATGGGTGAAAGAATATATATCTTACCAGAACGAATAATGTTATGGAGGTAAGATCATGGGCGTTAAGAAAACCGGTGAAAAATACATATGCAATATTTGTGGGAACGAAGTAGTTGTGACAAAGGCTGGAGGAGGAACTCTTGTATGCTGCGGGGAGGATATGGAGTTACAGAAATAGCTGTAAAAAAAATTAAAATTTTTTCCTATTTTAACCTTGCACCAACTGCCGTCCAATCGATAGCCTTGAAAAAAGCCTCGATGTAATCTGCTTTCTTGAGCCCGTAATCCAGCATGTACGCATGCTCAAATACATCCATGACAAGAAGTGGTGTCGCTCCGGAGAGATGTCCCGCATCGTGCTCGTTTATCCATGTATTGAAGAGACGTCCTGCTGCAGCGTCATGGTACAGCACGATCCATCCTATGCCCCGCATGGCTCCTGTCGCCCTGAAATCCTTTTCCCAGTTCTCGTAAGAGCCGAATTCCGCAGCTATCTTTTTAGATAAATTACTATCGATGGGTTTGCCGCCTTTGACCATATTTCCGAAATATAACTCATGCAGCCTCATCCCATTCCACTCCCAGCCGAACCTGCGCTTTAGCTCTGCATACTCTGGAGTAGATGTCTTTCCTTCCTTTGCAAGAGCGCTAAGGGTATCGCTGACTTTGTTCGTGTTCGTTACATAGCCCTGGTACAACGTAAAATGGTTCTTCAGCAGAGTATCGCTAAGACCACTCGTTCCAAGCAGGCCCTCAAAATTTTTTTGTTCGTATGGCATATTTTTTAAACCCCTGTATTCTAAATAGTCTCTAAACGTATTATACTTTTTCCGAATTGTTTTCCCCTATGCAACTTCATAAATTTCAGGATTTGCGGTGTTGTAAACCCTGAATATCTGCGCGAAGACGATATCTGTCATCTATGAAATCTCATCGGTATTATTACCAGGATCGCTATATATTGCTTGATCAGGTAATCCTTACTTATTTTGTTCCATATTATTCAATCTCAAGGATTATTTACTTCATTTTCGCTTAAGATATTACCTGATGAATCTTTTATTATCATTGCAAAGTATTTTTCATCTTGACTCAAATATTGCGTATAATAAACGGTTTCAGCATTTGATCCTGTAACTTTGGCTTCTAATTCACATACCTGCTTTCCTTTATAGGTTGTAAGTCCTTTTACGACATAGTTAACTGATCCCTCGCTGCCGGGCGCATTTGAAGCAAATGTGCTTGAAGTTCCCGCTTTGCACCATTCAGGTCCTGATCCCGTACCTTCAGAAACAGTTAATGTTCCCTCATTTGTTTGTATCTCGGTACCTGTTTTTTCAGTACAACCTGAAAAAATTATTACTATAAGTAACGATATAATAATTATTTTTTTCATGCAATTACCTCCAAATCAATATTTGAAAAGCGTTTCAAATACGATTCAACGTAAGTTTTGCATTACTTAAACGTTTCGGTATTGACTTCTGGAAGTATTTTATTCTCTGTCATACCGAAAACTTCAATCAAATTCCTCGTTTCTTTATTAAGTCCTCCTAATTTTCTATGAACCTGAACTTCCCCAACAACCTTTCATAGAACTCATTCCCCTTCTCTTTCCTCGCCAGCCTCTCCACGATAAGTTCAGGTGTACTTCGCGCAAGATAATTATACCGCGGGTTCCTGTCCACGATAAGATTGAAGTTCTCATCAAGACCTTTCGCTTCGATACCATCCACGCGGATCTCGCGGTCTGTATTCTTAAGTATCGCCTCTGCAAGATGGCTCACAAAAACCCCAATTCCCTTGTTATCGTCAAGTTCTTCAAGTATCCCTGAGATTATTTTTGCTGATGCGCCCGGCTCTGTGATGGATTCCATCTCATCGGCAAGGACTATCTTGCTCTTCATATTGGCTACCGCAGAGAAATTCCTGATAGTACTCTCAAAAGCCCCTGCGTCCATCGTACCTCTTGACTTCCCGAAATAGTAGAATTCCTCAACAAGACCTAACTCGCACTGATGTGAAGGTACGGGAAAACCCATAT
>CBFFLL010000138.1:0-2234 GCA_965642175.1 Candidatus Methanoperedens nitratireducens
TATCCTGTTCGGACCCTGATTATTGCTAATTTGATCAAACATGTTATACCTCTGTTTAATTTTTTATGTTGAACTTTTCAAGTCTAATTTTCTCACATCAAAACCTGTTGTATATCCTTTATCATCTATCGTGTGTGTAGTAGCTGTGATATAGTAGAATCCACTGAACCTGTTCCCAAGACCGTTCAACTTAACATATTTCCCACATATCACATCAGGAAGTCCGAACGTCTTTGCCTTGCCTGTCAAAAATCCATAAAGATGCCTGCGCAGCGCTGCAACTGCCAGTTGTTTTGCCTGTTCCCTGCTCTCAACAGGCAAGGTTGTAATAATCTCTTTTTTATTCTTCTTAACAAAATCTGTCCCAAGCATACCATTCGATTCCACTGTGTCCAGATCTTTTCGATTTGCCGTTTCCTTGATCACAAGGTTCCTACTGACATCCCAGCCTTTAACCGTAACTTCTGAGACCTGATCGTTGATGTTCAACCTGGGAGTAAAACTTATCAGGTTCTTGCCCCAGCTCAGTGAATAGATATCCTCCTTCTCGGATTCGGTGGGAGGTTTTATATCAGCAGGGTTCACAAAATAGAATGTGCCGTTTCTGATATAGAATTCAAAACCGATCTTGCCTGCTCTCTCATGTAAAAAAGCAAGGTCAGAACTTCGCTGGAGCAGATACCTGTTCTTATAATTCGAGTCATCGATCTTCTTATCAGTAAGTTTTCCCGGGAGTTTCTTTTCGAGCCGGTCGTATATCTCATCTGCAATTTCAGAATCTTTCTTATTCCTGTATGTCCTGCTGGTTTCCTTATCATTTTTTAGCATGTAGGTGTAGTCATGCCCGCTTACCACAAGGGACGGCGGACTACCCTGGGGGAAATTGATGTTCCAGCTTGTGACAATTCCTTTTATCATCGTTGTCAGGCGGCTATCGTCCCTGTATCCCATCTGTATCTCAACGTCTTTCCCGATCCCGAACCTATCAGTATCTATGAACTTGAACCCGATCATTTTCGGATCCCAGTTGCTGAGTGTGAAATTGAAGGTATCCATCTCAGAGACACTATCGCTCACCGTTACCCTTGATATGTAACCGCTATCTAGCGGATCAAGTTCCTTCATATCTATAAAGATCTTGAACCTTGGTACGAATATGTCCTGCGTCCTGATATCTGACATTCCAATCATCCATCCCTGGGAATCCTTAATACAGTCCCGGGTGCGACCGAGAGTGGATTATCGATCTTGTTTTCCTCGGCGATCAATCTCCACATCCCTGGATCATGATATTCTTCACCAGCTATCGAACTTAGCTGATCATCCTGAACAAATGTCCTGTATTTTGTGTAATCTGCTGTGCTGTGTTTTATTTTCTTTAGCTGGATCTCTGCGTTCCTGTATGCTTTGAATACGACATTCACAGTCGCACGCAAAGGTTTTCCATTTGTATCAAAAAGGAGTAACTGCTGGGTCAGGCTGGTAAGCACACAATCAAATATCAGGCTTCCCCACTGGAACTGGCAGACAGGAGGTGCATGCAGGTCTCCATCCACATCGATCAACGAGTGTATTTTTTTTAGATATTTGTTAACATCTTCACCGCTGTCAGTGGTATCCAGGAATAGCTCCATCTTAAGGTCTTCGCTGTTTCCACGTATGAACTGGAGCAGGGGATAGTCAAGACCAGGGATCCCGATCTCTGCCACTGTTGCGGTCTTGCTTAACGTATACTTGGTGGGGTTGAACATCACTTCTATGGTGTCAACGATCTTCCCTTTCTCGTTCTTTTTACTGATCTTAGCCTTTTCCAGTTTCATGTTGATGCCCCAACCTGCTGAATTATCATAGGTCTGAAGAATCCCGGTACTGTCTCTCCGCTGCCTCACGTAGTCGCTTCTCCTGATGAAGTTCGATCGCTTCAAGCAGTTCGGCAAGATCGACCTCACCATTATTTTGATCATGACTTCCTGATGTTATTCTCAAATTGCTGACCATGTCTTTGATGAATATTGGGATATCAACCACCTCATAGCATAGATATTAAGATTAAATCACCAGACGTTCAAGTCCTTCGTGTGACAGTTCAAGTGTCTCTATTGCTGCCTTACTCTGCATTGCATCAAGTTCCGGACCTGACATGCGCAGCGGAAGTGCATTGTTGAACGACCATGCTGCCATGGGAATTCCCAGGTCATTTTGCACAATGATCGCACCGTTTTTACGTACGATCT
>CBFFLL010000138.1:2244-7272 GCA_965642175.1 Candidatus Methanoperedens nitratireducens
CCTGACGCCACATTCTGGTGCCATTTCCACAGATCATTTGTAAATGTGATGCCGCGCTTTAAGATGATATTCGAGTGACTGGTATTTGTTACAAACTTATGTACATAGGAATTCAAGCCGCCTTCCTTGTATTCGTATATTTCAGTATTGATCTGCAGACCAGTGCATGAAGAAAAACCGGCAACGACCTGTTTGCCAGCTTCAAACGCCTGTTTTGCTGCTGTACCAGGGGGCTTGGTTGGGTCAACCGCATCAAGTAAGATCACGTAGAACCTGTATGCAGGTACCGGATCCGATCTTATGTCCTGTAAGCCCAAGATATCACACCTCTATAAATTCTGCCGCACCTTCTGATTTCATGATCCTGATTGTTATGAACTCAGCCGGAACGGTAGGTGCAACAAGTATATCAGTGATTACCTGCCCGGCATCGATCACCTCAGGAGGGTTGTTCTTCTCGCTGCATGTTACTACAAATGCTTCGTCCTGAGTCGCACCTGCAAGACCCCCCTCTTTCCAAATCTCCCGTAAAAACCAGGTGATGGTGTTTGTGAGCCCAAGTTGCAGGTTGAAATCATTTGGCTCAAATACAGCCCAACGTGTTGACTGGTCTATGGATTTCTCGATCATGATAAGAAGTCGCCTTACATTTACATATTTCCATAACGGGTCATAGCTCAGTGTACGTGCGCCCCAGACACGTATACCTCTTCCCGGGAATGAGCGGATGCAATTGATGCCTTCATAGTTCAACTGAACCTGCTGGCTATCCGAATAAACGACCTCAAGACCTGTGCAATTAGTAACGATCTCGTTTGCAGGGGCTTTATGAACACCGTATTTGGCATCGCTTTTTGCAAAGATTCCCAGTACATGACCTGACTGTGGTATTAACCTTACTCCTGTCTCATCAATCTTCAGGGGATCCGGCACCTCGATCCAAGGATAATATACAAAAGCATACTTTGAATCATATTTCTTGCGCCACGTAAGAATTTCCTCTATCTCCAGCCCTTCGGGAAAGTCGAGCACTGCGACCCTATCCCCAAGATTTTCGCATTGCGTGATCAAAGCTGCGTGTATCTCATCAATGCCACTTTCATCAAGTGAATGTGTTGAATAGACCTCACTGGATTCGAATACATCATCCTCACACGGACCGGACTGTATCGTTGACCAGACCACGGTCTTTTGTGAATATACGATATCAGGTGCCGCAAGTGAGGTGATGTCATCAATGGACTCAAATGTTGCAAGACCCCGGCGGGAAAGTTCGCTACCCGTGAAATCCTCTGCGGCAAGTGTTTCTATCCCGTTTGCTCCACCTTCCAGCCGGTTATCTGGCGTGCCGTTAGGTTTTTTTATGACTTTTGGCATATTATAAGGAACAGGGGTTAAGGAGTGCAGGTCTTCAACTGTTACTAAGATCGATTTTTTGTTGATCACATCAACGAAATACCTGGTATGCGAGGGATTCATTGACAAAAATGTGAAGTTTTCCCTGATCTTGTCCCTATATAACAGGGTCAGGTCGAATTCCATTGTAGTAAAGATTATATCGCTGTCCTTGTCAACATTTAGCATCGTATCGCCAGTCCATTTAACAACTCCTGATGAGCTATCAACTTCAGTGAGTTCTACCACAATTTGTTTAATATCACCACCCAGGTCGCTGTAGCGAATCTTAATAACACTGCCCTTCTCGAAATATCTGGCAGATCTCACCACTGCAGAGTTATATCCGCCCGCAGGCTCATCATACAGGAATCCGGAACAGGTGGTTGATGCACGTGATGATCTCTGGATGTCAATCTCGATATTAGCGCCCCACCTTCCTTCATTGATGGCAATAATTTTCATGGTCTTAAGCGATAATCCGCCGGTCTCGTTATTCCGGTCGAAGACTATCTTTGAAGCGCAGATTGCTTTACTGATATCTGCTATCCGTGTTATATAGCAGGTCTGCCCACCGCTTTCGAAAAATCCCCTGACCGAGTATGCAAGTATCCCGTCCGGTACAGGATCTCCAAAATAAAACGTAAACTCCTTTAAGCTGTTGATGCAAAGTGGTGTGTCTACCGGACCCCGTTCGCATATTCCGGCAAATCCGGGTATGTCCATCCTCACCCTGGATACAGGAGAGATGCCGGATTCCACTTTCTTGAAATACACCCCTGGGGCAAGCTGGGAAGAGAGCATTCTGTCTCCTTATGAATCGATCTCAACACCTTCATGGACAAGTTCAAGGGTCTCGATAAAGGATTCATTTTTTTTAGCGTCAAGGGCGCTGCCGTCCCATTTGGAAGGCCATGCTTCGCGGAAGTTCCAGCGGTGGATCTCAGTACCGACCTCATCCAGCAGAACGACACTTCCAGCCTTGCGTTCAACTTTCCCGGCGATCACAGCCTTGCGCCATTCCCAGAGCGAGAGGTCTTTTGTCATGCCGCGCTTTAATACGATGTTCGAGTATTTGCGCAACCCGGGAAGTTTTCTCACTGTTAAGCCTTCGTTGCCTTCCCGATAATCGATCACATCGGTATCGGTTGTGAGACCGCTGCATTCTGAGAAGCCTGCACTTGCTATTCCATCGATCTCAATAATAAAATTGAAGACCGCATACGGGTCATTTCTTTCACCAACTACCATTTCTTACCACCTCCTTATTCATTAACCTCTGAACCGCCTGTCCACTGACCAATCCTGAAAATGACAAATTCTGCCGGTTTTACGGGCGCAATACCGATCTGCATGATCAGTTTACCGGTATCGATGTCGTCCTGTGTCATTGTTGTCCTGTCACATTTGACAAAGAACGCCTCTTCAGGTGTGCTACCCTGCAACGCACCATCCCGCCAGACGCGGGTTAAAAAGTTCGTGGCAGAACGCCTCACCCGTGCCCAGAGTGGTTCGTCGTTCGGCTCAAAGACCACCCATTGGGTGCCTTTTTCGATGGATTCTTCAATAAAGATAAAGAGTCTCCGGACGTTCACATATTTCCAGTCAGAATCACTTGTGATACACCGTGCACCCCATACCCGTATTCCGCGGTTTGAGCTTCTAAAGTCCCGTATGACATTTATGTTGACAGGATATGGATTTAATATATCGTGTTCCCGTTTGTTAAGGCTGTATTTCAAATCTTTTATACCTTTTACAACTTCGTTTGCGGGCGCTTTGTGAACTCCACGCTCCACATCGCTTCTTGCATAGATACCTGCTAAATATCCAGCAGGCGGCACGTAAATATTTACATTATCCAGCGGGTCGTTTCTCAACAACCACGGGAAATACAATGCAGCATATTTGGTGTCATACCTGGACCTGAAGGCTTTGATCTCTTCTAAGTCGGATGAGTCCTTGAGACCGTCCAGGATCGCAAACCTGTCTTTCAATAACTCGCACTGGAGTATCAGTTCGTTCTGGACGTCTTCGTCTGTGATCCCGGGTGCTGCAATGATGCTTACCTCGTCAATGTCTTCCAGTGCCTTGATACCGGTCTTGTTCCCTGGTCCGTTGTCTGTGCCTATGAAATCATTGCTGACAGGAAGTGAACCGTCATCTCCGGCTGTGAAAGCCAGGTTCAGACCGTTTTCCCCGCAGGGCTGGTCAAAGGGATCAGTCCCGGTGTATAAAGACGAGGGAACATACATGTCCTCAACATCGATGAGACTGGATTTGTCGTGGATCTTTTTGTAGTAATAATGTGAGGTAATCGGGTTTGTGGTCAAAAACTCAAAGCTTTCTGTCTGGTCCTCATACGATGCAACAACGCGGAACTCACAGGTGGATACTGTTTTTGTTGCAGGAGTGGCAGTGTCCACGACCAGGCTGTTATCAGCAAATTTAGAATTAAGTGTGATTGTGTCGTTCTCAATATCATCGATCAGTTTATACTGTTTGCTGGAACCATCATCATAAACGATAATTGCACCTTTGTAGAAGTTTGCGGCGGATTTCAGTTTGAACTGTGTTGATGTAACAACTACTGTGCCTATTACTTCAATTATCTGTGATTTTGCCCGTGAAGCAGGGTAGATCTCAATAGCGATGGAGTCACCCCATTCTCCTTTGTTGGCAGCAAAAAATTTAACGGAATCCGTTGATGGGTTGTTGGGAGCTGTAGGTATCTTGTTTAGCTTGACCCGTGTGTTCTTTTTCTCGAACTTATGGGTCAAAGCAGTGGATAGGGTCACGGTATTTCGTACCGGGTCATAGCTGTCGATCGCCATGTTGGAATCAATATCACTGCTCTGGGTCCCGTCATCGTTCAGTCTGACAAATGTTAGTTTGGTTCCCTTGTCTATTCCCCGCAAACTCTGGAGGGTTACTTTTTTCCTGTCTTCGCTATTTCCAGTTTCGACAACCGGAGTATCTCTGGCAAGACGTGTGCTCACCTCTGTTTTTGACTGGGCTTCTGATGCAACAGCATCGTCGGCGATGACCCTTTTTACGTAGAGTCTCTGTCCACCGTTCTGGAAGAACGCTTCGGCAGCATATGCGAAGAATCGCTTATCATCTTCGATATCTGTACCTAAATATCCACCGAATTTCCTTTCAAAATCGGCAAAACTCGTAACAAGTTGCGGAAGACCGTCTGTGCGGCCTTTTTCAGTTACACCTACCATTCCAACTGTACTTGTGCTTACACCTTCGATCGGTTTACTTCCAGTATCGACCTCTTCGACATAGACACCAGGAGATAAATATTCTGGCAAAATTCTCACCCCTTTGATATATAATTTGACTTCAGTACAAACCATTAATACTAATAGTTAGATACTCTAATTCATGAAATATAACCTAGCTGTTTATACAGCTCACAAACATATATTTTTATTAATATTACTTAAGTTTGTCGAAAACGGTAGTCATTAGTGCTTATTTCGATTTATTAATGATGATCTGGAAAACTATTTAGAGTAAAATAGATTTTTGAATATAGTTATTTAAGCGAAATTAACTAATCAACACATGGCCTTGGGACAATATTATTAGATCGGCCCAAATTTGCTTAAAACAACCTCATCC
>CBFFLL010000139.1:0-3395 GCA_965642175.1 Candidatus Methanoperedens nitratireducens
AAATAGCTCTTATCGCCTGCTGACGGCTACGTTATCGAATTCGATAACAAGCGCATTGTTGAGATAGCAAGGATCGCGGGAGCTCCATTAGATACCGGGGCAGGGGTCTGGATCCATAAGAAAAAGGGTGAGCAGGTCAAGAAAGGTGATCCCCTCATCACCATATTTTCAGATAAGAGCTGGAAACTCACAAATGCTATAAAAAGCGCGGAGAAGGATTACCCCATTATCGTGGAAGGTATGTTACTGGAACGGGTGAGACCGTTCAGGGTGCTGTAGATTTTACATCTTCTGCTGCCATGTTTTTCGTAGCTTCTAACAACACATGTTTATTTGCCCATTCCCTTATATAGACCCGCCGTGATTTCAGATAAGTATATAAATGTAAATGATGTTATTATAATAACGATTGGTCGCTAATAAAGTCGGAACAAAAAATTATTAATTGTTATGGTAATCACAGCGGATTTTATCTAAATATTAAGGAGAAGAAACTATCATGTTTGACCAAATTCAACAGAATATCACAAATCGCTGGTGGGTTGTGGTTGGAGCTCTTATCATCCAGATCAGTCTTGGCGCTGTATACATCTGGAGTATATTTCAGTCGCCTCTTAAGGAAATGTTCCCTTCGTGGAACGAAACGGACGTTACCATGCCCGCGCAAATCGTGCTGGCAGCCTTTGCACTGGCAGTGATCTTCGGGGGTCGTCTTCAGGACAAATTTGGTCCTCGCATGATCGCAACCGTTGGAGGGCTAATGCTCGGGTGCGGTCTTATCCTTGCCGGACTGACAGGGAACTTCGATGATGGAACGGCTCTTGTCTGGTTGATCGCCACATTCTCAGTTATAGGAGGGATCGGCATTGGCATGGCATATGTATGCCCCATAGCCACATGCATAAAATGGTTTCCGGATAGGAGGGGACTTGTTACCGGTCTGGCAGTAGCAGGATTTGGAGCTGGCGCATTCTTTTTTGCGCCTCTGGCAAAGGGTCTGATACTGGGTGGCAGTTATCAGCTCCTGAACACAAGTCTTTTTGATCTGCCAAAACTTGGTATTTTCAATACATTCATGGTTATCGGGATCATTTTCCTGGTTGCAGTAGTTTCGGGAGCACAGCTTCTCAGAAACCCGCCTGACGGATACGTTCCTGCCGGATGGACCAGGACTTCGACAAAGAATGCGGTAACGCCTCAGAATGTTGATTATACTTCAAAAGAAATGCTAAGAACGCCAATGTTCTGGTTACTATGGCTGACATACTTTGCTGGCTGCACTGCAGGATTGCTGGTGATAATGAAAGCAGCGCCCATTTATCTGTCCTTCAGCATTGGCGCAATGACACCTCCAATTGTGGAAGCGGATTTTATCGACCTTTCAGCTCAGGCTGCCATGGCTGTTTCAATCCTGGCTATTTTCAACTCAACAGGTCGCATTTTGTGGGGAAAGATATCTGACAACATTGGTCGCAAAATGACCCTTGTCATGATATTTTTGATCTGCAGCGCTGCGATGCTGAGTCTGGGGAGCATGCAGACATACACACTATATTTATTTGGGATCAGCCTTGTTGGTCTTTGTTTTGGGGGTTTCCTGGCTCTATATCCGGCTTTAACTGCTGATTACTTTGGCACAAAACATATTGGCGTCAATTACGGCTGGATGTTTTCGGCATATGGCGCAGGTGGCCTTTTCGGACCTTTCCTGGCAGCCTTGTTGATGAAAAAGATTGCTGATGTACCTTATCTGGTCACTGACAATGCAGGAAATATCGTTCAAAAGACATTCGCTGCAGGTGAATACGCAACGGCATTCTTTGTGGCTGGTATCATCTGTCTTATCGCCGCTATTCTGATAGGTCTTGCCCTGGAAAAACCTGTGCCAAAGATGGAAGATAATGTGACTGAAATCCATCCTGTACATTGCAATTTGTAAGTTATATTATTGAGTTTGCCTTCAGATCACTTCATGAATTTATCAAGCTTGAAGGAATAGAAGAATATCGGTTCTCCTTCAGGCACATCATTCCACAGGTTCCTGTCAACGCAGCCTTCCCCAAGCTCCCTGACAAGACTTTCATAGGCCACAGCAGCTATTTTTTCTATGTTTATAGCTATGTTCTCAAGACGCCCGCTGTCCGTGTTCCTGACCCGATACACACCTTTATTGTAGAATTTCGAAGATATGAGCGTGCTTTTGCCGTGTTCGAGAGCTTCTTTTATCTTATACTCATCAAGATCAAGAATGTTGCCTAGCCTCTCGATTTCCAGTTTAAATGTCATTATTGTAGAGTTCAACCCGATCTCTCCCGAATATGTAGCTGCGTGTATTTAACGGTTATTTATCGCGAAGCTGGATTTCAATTTCCATTAGTTCTTCAGCAAGCCTTACGTTCTCGAATATGCCTTTTGCATCAAGCAGCAAAGGCTCAGTGTTATCTGAGTACCTTGAACTGAAGTGTGTGAGTATCAATTGCCTGACATTGGCTTTTTTTGCAAGTTGTGCAGCCTCAGCAGTTGTAGAATGTTTTGTCTCAAGCGCCCAGTCCCGAAGTTCTCCAGCGAACGTCCCGTCATGGATAAGCAGGTCTGCGCCCGCGCTTTCTCTTTCAATGGACTCACATGGGCGCGTATCACCGCTAAATACCACTTTCCTGCCCGGACGACCTTGTCCCATTACCTGCGATGGCTTTATCATTCGTCCGTTCAATGTGACGGCTTCACCCTTTTGCAGCTTTGAGAACATATTTCCCACAGGGACCCCAAGCTCAATGGCTTTTTCCCGGTTAAATCTCCCTGCACGGCTTTTTTCTTCAAGAACGTACCCCAGGCTTGGAACGCCATGTTCTGTGGCGACAGCTTTAACTGAGTATTCTCCTTTGTCAACAATATCCCCATCCTCTAATTCGTACGCATTGATCTCAAATCCCGGTTTATAGTAGCCAAGTTCCTTCATGAATTTTACCATCTGTTCTGTCCGAACAGGACCGTATATGTCCATGGGTTCAGTCCGCCCGTTGAATGACATGGTCTGTATGAGCCCCGGGATGCCAAGGAAATGGTCTGCATGGAAATGCGTGATGAATATGGATGAGATCTTCATGCCCGTCTTTGCGCGCATCATCTGCTGCTGCGTGCCCTCTCCGCAGTCAAAGAGCATCATATCCCCTTCCCTGTTGACGAATATGGCTGAAGGATTGCGGTTTATTGTGGGCAGAGTGCCGCCTGTGCCAAGGAAAGTTATGCGAAGCATGAGTGGCTTATTTATAGTCCATCTTTAAATAGTTCACTTTGAAAACCATGTTCTTTTGAAGTCAACAATATTGAACAGCTAAAGGATCGCATCCGGATCTTTGAAGGCATATCCAACAATATGATGCATACTGAAAAAC
>CBFFLL010000139.1:3405-7247 GCA_965642175.1 Candidatus Methanoperedens nitratireducens
CTTTAATATTTTTTGCGAATATATATGCTGAGTCAAATTGGGGTTGAAACTTCGTTACTATCTTAAGCATGGGATCATTAAGGTCAAGCAGCATACCGTAAAAATTCCTTTTTGAACTGAATACAAGGTTATTGAGATATCCCATAAGATTTGATATCGCATCCGGATCTTTGAAGGCATATCCAACAATATGATGCATACTGAAAAACTCTCCCTCGGCAGGGATCTTGGGCATTTTCGTAAATATGCTCAAAAATCCAAATACTCCTCTCATAATTTTAACTGATAAGGGCATCTTGGTGAACCTTGCCTTTTGTATCATAGAACTATCCCATAATCATGCGCATGCCGTTATTTTTCCATTGTCTTTAGCAACCCAGAAATTTTCTAATCCAAATGAAGGAATTTTGTTCAAATAATATTCAAAGCTTTCCGGGGTAAACGGAATGAACTGTCCACGTCCTCTGTAATAATCATTGATAAGATCAACAACATAAGGGATTTCTTTCTTATTAATGCGTTCTATTTTATACTTTTCATGTATCTTGAATTCCTTATAAGCTGATAATTCACACACTTTCCATTCTATCATTTTTGAATAACCGTTTTTTTCAAATAGAGTCTTCGAAGCCTCATTCGTCCAGAAAATAAAGCAATAGATATAGTCAGAACCGAATTCCTGTGCATATTTTTCCACCTCTGATATTAACTTTGTAGCAACCCCCATCCTTCTGAATTCTGGGTGTATGATCACTTCAACCAGATAAAGATATTTCTTATTTGCTTCAGAAACCTTTTCTGTCCAGCCTATCCAGCCTGCAACTTTGCCTTTTTCTTCTGCGACGAGTATTTTACAATTATCATATAACCTGTATCTTCCGATGGCATCAGGACTTTTATCTACACCCATTGCGACATCTTTATTCCCCTGAGGCGACATACTTTCTATTTCCAGCAGCCTGGCATTATCCCGTTCTTCATATGGCCTTATCGAAACCATTCGTATCCTTCCTGAAATTCCCGCTTTAAACCATTATTATTTCATGTAATTACTACCTTCACAGCCCCTGCACTGCATACCTGTTCACACTTTCCACACCCGATACACTCAAAAGGAAGACAGTCGAGAATCCATTTATCATAGTTCATGCCTTTCTTCCTCACTTCCGGAGGATAAGTTTTGAATGCCATTGTCGGACAGACCCTCATGCATTTCCCGCACTCGAGGGGATTGATACATCTTGTGTTATCGACTTCGACATTGATCTTCATCACCATTCCTCCCTGACAGCTGGAATCTGCTGCCTTGGAACAAGGCTGATCGCATTCTGGTCACATGCTTTCATGCAAACCCCGCATCCAAAACACTCCTTCATATTGAACAATGCTTTTTCAAGTGTCCTTGAAAGGAGGATAGCTCTGAACTGGCATTTTCCCACACATTTCCCGCACCCTACGCATTTATCAATATCATGGTTCACCACGAACTCAGATTTTCTTATCAGGTAATCCATGCCATAATCCAGCCTTAATTTCAATGCCATGCATGAGGGATATTCGCACATGCACAATCCCCCCACAAATGGAACAGGGAAACCGTAGACGCTTATCACTAAACCTCTGTGCGCAGCCTTTTCCACAGCCTCTTTTGCTTCTTCGATCGAGATGTAGTTAATTCCCCCTTTTGAGCAATCCGGCCACTCCTTTCCATAATCCGCCAGATATGTGAAAGGCAGACAATACTTCGCTTTGGTAATGCCAAGCTGGGATTGCCTGCACACACAGGACACCAGCGCCGCCATATTCGCATTGTTCAGTATCGATTTAGCCTCCTCTACTGGAATGACCTGTCCGCGCTCTCTCTTTTCGATGGTTTTTCTTATACTTCTCCCCACAATTCTTCCTATGATCGGCTTGTCAAGAAGCGGAAAGCCTTTTTTCATATCGATTCCGAACATCCTTTCAGAATCCTTGAAAAACATATCAGCAGCCGTCCGAATCTCCTCTCTTGAATCAAAAAGTTCTTTAGTTATATAATTCCTGGTATTGAGATACCACTTTTTGCCTTCACCATGTTCAACGCACCACTGGCACATAATCTCACCCTTAATTTTTAATCATTCTTCTTCAGATTAATATACCTTACGTTTATCAATAAAAAAATAAAAAAAGTCCCACCTCCCAGACTCGAACCGGGGACTTCGCGGTGCCTGCGCGTTAATGTGTGCATATCGCACATGATCCATACTACAGCCGCGCACTCTAGCCACTGAGTTAAGGCGGGATGGACTGTGAATATGCACTATCATACTTAATCCTTTCTCAGGTAAATGATACAAGGAAGTGAGAGGCTTTTTAATTTTTTCTGGATAAATTATCCAGAGTAGGATAATCAACACCATAGCATGAGCATGATTCAGGAAGTGTATAAAGGCTCTACCTTTTGAAAAATACAAACCGCAGACGAAGGCACCCAGAGTCGCGCCTCTGGAGGGCGCATCCACGTCTTCTGTTCGCGATCGTGTGCTGGCTTGCCGCGTTGATGGGATGGGCTTTTTTTATTTGAGGGGGGGACGTGGGATTTATGGCTAAGGGGAGGGGATAGCAGAAGTGATGAAGGGGTCGAAATACTCGGACTCACTTTTGCTATATTAATAAGATAAGAAAACTGTTTTTTGAATGATTATTATCTCCGAAAACTTAATATGATATCAAAATGATATCATATTGTTATGGCAGAAACTCAGATATTATTCAGATTGGATAAGAAAATACTTAAAGACCTTGATGAAAGCTTGAAGATATCTGGATTCAAGACAAGAAATGAATGGTTCAGGGCAGTCATCAGAGATTTTCTGGGCGATATAGAACGGGAAAAAGTTCTTCGCAAACTCAAGAAGCTGGAAATAAAAGGGTTGGAAGATAAAGACATTTCAGAGATGATAGACAAGTGGCGCCATGAGAAGAAATAGATGATAATTATTGATACAAATGTTTTGCTTGCATTTCTTCTTACGGATGGCATAACCCGCCGGATCATTGCTGAAAATCATGATGTTTTTATGTCTCCAGAGCACTGCTTTGAAGAGTTATGGGAGCACAGGTTTCGTTGGAACAAAAATAAGCTTCAGGATAGGGAATTACTTGAGATCGTGGATGATGTTAAAAGGGTGTTCGTTATGCCTGTTTCTCAAGAGGTTTACGATCCATATATAACTGCTGTGGAAAAACTTACAGATGATAAAGATGATGCGCCAGTTATAGCGCTTGCCTTATCGATCGATAATGAAGGGATCTGGACGCATAATATAAAACATTTCAGGCAGAAAAAATTTGGAGAGCGTATCAGGGTGCTTTCGACACAAGATGTTTTAGAATTATATCCTTTGAACGAATGAGGACAGGCTCGTAAAATGAAAGCGTTGAGAATTTATCACTATTTAAATATTAATTTCTCGGCGCCGATATGTTACCGGCACTGCAATAATCCATAGAATCCGAAAAATCATCCTGAATGATCACCCCTCTCCGTGCCTCCTGTTCGCAATCGCGGGCTGGGTGCTTGCCCGCGTCGATGGGATGGACTTTTTTATTTGAAGAGGGGGGACGTGGAGCTTATGGTTGGGGGGAGGGGTGTATGTGAACAGGTCGGCTGATGAGGCGGCGGGAGGGAGGTTTTAATTTTGTGGATCTTATGGTTTAAAGGCTCTGCTTTTTGAAAAATGCAAACCGCAGATGAACCTGTGTGAACGCAGGGTTACAGAGACTGGGAACACGGATGACGCGGATTTGACGGATTTTCGCGGATACGATATCCCCGCGTATCCGCGTCATCCGCGCAA
>CBFFLL010000140.1:0-7203 GCA_965642175.1 Candidatus Methanoperedens nitratireducens
GCTTTGGATTTTTTTATTTTAGATTCTTTGATGTTTCGCATGCAATTCATCCTCTGCATATTTTTAACACAATGAAATTAGTATTTTTAAGTAATATATGCATGCATAAGGCTTAAATGCTTCGGTACATAACGATTATTTCATCTGGAAAAATAGAAGATCGATGAAAATTGATGGGAAATTAATTATTTTAAATATATATATATTTATTATGTATGTACTAAAAAACCCTTGTTGATATTAAAACGATTGAAATTAGATATTTAAAATTATAAAGTTGTATAAATTATTTAATAAACGATATTAGTAGAACCAGTTAAAGTCCTTAACCGATGACCAATGGAGGTTGATAAGATCTGCATGAAATTATTAGTATATTTAGTGTGTCCGTAGCTGGGACTAATATAGGAACAAGTTGTAATGGATCGAACTAATAATATTGAAGAACAAAATTTTAGAAAATTCAAGAGGAATCAAAGGAGAATTCATGGAAATAGGGATGTTGGTCATGATCTGAATTTCTATGGTTCTTATTTGCCGATTGTTTGGAACTTGACCAATGATGAATATATAAAAACGGTATATGGAAGCATTGAGAATATTCCTGTTGTGTTCAGTCAGGTACCCTATGAGATGTTCAAACTGGAACAGAAGCGATTCTATGCTGAACGTAGGGGAAGGATAATCAAGTTCAAGCATGATGATTCTGAGGTTTTCGAGATTATTGGAAGGGGATTGGAAAATCTGGAGAGTCAATCCAACGGTTTATTGATGGTATGGATACAGAGCATATAATTAATAGAAATGTTTATATATATGATATATATATAAGATAGAATATGCACCAGATTCAAAGGATCATGAGATCATTGGTGTTTTAAGGAAATACAAAATGATATTAGAGAACTCAATTAAGCTTAAGGAGGTGAAAATATGGGATTTATAGCGTGGTTGCTATCTTCAGGACTTCTTTCAGAAGCTGGAAAAGCGCTTCTTAGCCTTATACACGGATTATTACCATATCTTTAAAATCCGAAATATAATTTATTGAAGCTATAATGTTCAATTGGGGATTGGATGTGAACCCAACCAGTCCTTTATTTTAATATTCATGACATTATGATACCTTGATTTATCCTATAAATTTGTAATAGCTCTCCTTAGTGCAGTCTCTTGAAAGCACTTGCATTGGTCATCGGTTAGCGCGACACGTAAGCTATATCATCTTTTAAAAGGATGGAAAGGTCATGGCAGTCCGATTAATTTATCGGATGTCAGGTTGATAAGACCTGCATGAAAATATTATTATATTAAATGTGTACGAAGCTGGGGCTAAATAGGAACAAGTTGTTATGATTATGAATTTCATATACCATTCTATTCCGAAGCTGCGATCTGGACTTCTTCGGGGAACAGCTTTTTTGTCTTCATGAAATCCCTCGCTTTTTTCATAGCGGTGGCATAAATGAACAGCCAGCCCTCATTAAGGAAAATAGTTGCGTCCCTGATGGTTTCTTTACTCAGCACATCTGCTCCGAATTCCATCAGTAACTGGATAGTAGCCACGCAAGCTGCGGAGTATTCGTCCATGTCCTTTGATTCGGTTGCTACATCATGAAGAACCATTTTATACAGGCTCTTGAACTTATTTCCAGGAACATATTGTTGTTCTCCGGTTTTTAAAAGGACATTGATCTCAATAAGATCGCTGGATAATTTTTTAATTTTATCCTCTTTCCAGACCTCAGTCGGGTTTTCTGTAAGTTCATAAGCAGCCCACACTTCACGCAAATATGACTCTATCTCTTCCTTGTTTTCTACCCTTTTTAATGCATATTCTGCTGACTTAAGTTCGGGTAATGTGAATATATAATATCTCAAAAGATTCTTGAGTTTCTCCCCTTCCTCCCCCTCAACTATCGTCACCTTCTTAAGGATCTCGTATTCGATATCGGTAAGGGTTACATTCAGGATTTTTGACATTTCACACCTTTATTTCCAGATGATCAATTTAAAACCCTGAATTTAATAATTCCAGAAATGCAGTTGTTCATTCAAACATCTCCGCAATGAAAATACATTCCTGTGCACCCTCTATAGCACATTCTGTTCCTTTCTTACAATAGTATTTCGAGTCAATATGTTTTCGGGCGAGTTCACCGAAAAACCCTCTTAATAAATCGCAGAATTTACACTTTTTTTGAATCCCTAGTCCTTTTACCTTGAATAATACTTTTTTTTCAGATCTTTCAACCGTTATTTTTATATCATCTTTTTCAAATTCCTTGCAGCTATCCTCGATCCGATCATATTTTAGACTCGCTGCAGCCTGTTCCCCCGCTTCAAACATCAAAACAGAATTAGCAGATTCAGTTACGATATTATTGCAGACATCAATATATGCTTCCAGAAATCTTCTGAACAATCATTCACGCCCTTTAATAATAATTAATCAGATTCCATACTTAATAAGGTTTTCTTTTTACATTTGTTTAAAAAATTCTAGAGCTCAGAAAAATGCCAGAAAATCCTTCATGACTTTTTCTTAGGGATCGCCTCTAAAACCTTATTTTCGTTTAAAAATTCTTTCTCGGCATTAAGAAGCTCATTGATCCTTTTTGCCTTTTCACGTTCAATATAAACTACTGTTGCTTTCATTATGAACCCCTTACTCAATATATAATTTCAAGGCATTACTTTGTCGGTCACAGACCTGATAAATAATATTTATTAATTACAATTAAAAAATTGCGGAAAATAACAAGCATTAACTTTCAGCCTTCGCAGCAGGTATGAGTATGTGGACCGTAGTTCCTTTTTGAACTTCGCTTTCGATCCAGATCTTGCCTCCTGTTGCATCAATAATGGTCTTTGTAATATACAATCCAAGACCTGTACCACCATACTTTCTTGAGGTCGATGCATCAACCTGATAAAAGCGACTGAACAATTTCGGTATAATGTCAGCGGGAATGCCTATGCCGTTATCGGATACTGTAATATGGACGGTTTCCCCTTCATCCCATGCTTTTAATGTTATTTTTCCACCCACAGGCGTGAACTTTATTGCGTTATCAAGAAGATTAGTGATCACTTCCACAAATCTATCCTTATCTCCTCTGAGCCTGGATACTGCAGACAATTCTTTTTCAAAGGTGATATTCTTTTTATCCATTGGATTTTTTAGATCTTCTATACTTATCTGCATTATTTCATCAATGTCTATGGATTTAGAACGGAACTCGATTTTTCCACTCTGGAACCTGGTGATGAATAATATAGAATTGATCAAACGGGTCAATCTGTCCGCATTCCTGATAATTGCTTCAAGGCTCTTTTTTTGTTCGTCTAACCTGCCCCCCAGTTTCTCATCATATAATAATTCGCTATATCCTTTTATTGAGATCAGGGGAGTTTTTAATTCATGGGATACGTTTGACATGAACTCATCTTTCATTTTATCCAGGGTTTGCAGTTCTTCGTATGTTTTCTGTAATTTTTCCAGGTTCTCTTTCGATTCGCTGTAAAGGCGAGCATTCTCTACAGCGATCCCGATCACATTTCCGATCGAGAACAACAGATCAAGATCATCCTGGGTGAATAATCGCTTTTTCTTTGTCCCGAGAGCCAGCGCTCCTACTACTTTTCCTTTTGATAACAGGGGAGTTCCTATAAAAGAAACAAGCCCTTCTTTCGTCATATAAGGAAGTAACGGAGGGCTAGGGAATTCAGAAATGTCCTTTGTTACAGCTTTCTTTAACTGCGCAGCCATCCCTGGTATCCCGTCGCCCATATTCCTTATAACAGCATTCTTTTTGAATTCAGGACAGAGTCCTTCACATGCTACCAGTCGCAAAATATCTCCTTCGACAGAATACAGCGTACCTGCTTCCGTATCTGTCACTTCAAGCGCTTTTAATAAAGCCGTATTAAAGATCTCTTCAAGGTTCAATGACCTGCTGACCACGCTTTCAATGGAATAAAGGGTATTTAGCATCCTGTGATGACGTTCTAACTCACCAAATAGCATGGCATTCTCTACCGCACCTCCTATCTGGCTTCCTATTGAATCTAAAAGGTCAAGATCCTCCTGTGAGAAAGAACGAAGCCTCCGGTTTATGATGGTCAGGGCTCCAACAGCCTTTCTCTTTGCTACAAGCGGAGTGCTGATAATAGATACCACCCCATCCTTTACCAGAAGGGAGAGCTGATCGGGGTCTGGATACTTCTGGACATCCAGGATCACTGTTTTACCTGAACTGACAGCAATTCCGGATACACCTTTCCCCACCATTATCGTGGAGAATGCCTGAGCAAGTTCATGAGATATTCCCTGGTGTTTCTTAAGGCTCAGTGTTTTCCCATCCGGTTCCAGAATATATATACCTCCTGCTTCCGTTCCTGTTACTTCCAGTGTCTTTGATAGTGCATCCCGGAATATGATCTCCAGATCCAGGGTCTGGCTTATCACTCTGTCTATGGTATAGAGGGCCTCCAGGGTTCTATCGTGGCGTTGAATTTCTGCGAATAGATTGAGATTTTCCACCGCAACTCCGAGTTCATTTCCGATTGAAGAAAAAAGGTCCAGTTCATCCTGCGATAATATATGAGGGTGCATATAGTGGATATTTATAGTCCCGAGGATCCTGTCTTTAAATAAGATGGGTGTGCTTGCAATGGATACGATCCCCACATCACGCAGCAATGGTATGAGACTCTCTTCCGGATACCTGGATGTGTCAATAGCAACTGGCATTCTCATTTTTACAGCCTGACCCGAAACCCCAAAATCCATTTTTATTGTTTTAACAGCATCAACAAATTTTTGAGAGAGCCCCTTATGAACTTTAAGTTGCAAGATAGTCCCATCTTCTTCTGCGAGATTTATCGCGCCGCCCTCGGCCCCCATTACCTGTAATACGTTCAGAAGCGTACTGTTGAGCATTTCATCAATATCAAGCGACTGGCTTACGCTTTTAGCAACCGCATAGAGAGCTGAAAGTTCCTTTGTGTTTTTCCGCATTGATGCTGCCTTGCCCGCAAGCTCAGAAGCCATTATGTTAAATGATGATGCCAGTTCCCCCATTTCATCCTCAGAGGTAACATCTATTCTGTGCTCAAGTTTCCCCTCTCCGAGAGCTCTTGCTCCTTCTGTGACAGACCTGATCGGTCTTATGATAAAGTATGTTCCTGCAAGCCCGAAACCGACAAGCATAACCATTATCAACATCAGGATAAATGGGATCCTGTTGAGGATATGCTGTGCAGTTTCATCTATATTGCCCGCAACAAGCACATTAATTTCTTTCAGGTTATTAGCGAGTATCTCACTCTGATCACCGATAAGCCTCCCCATATCTATGGATGATTGGTAAAATACCGGTAACTCGCTAGAGGCAAAAAGAAAACCATATCCACGTTCCATGTTCACTGACTTGTCGCCGAATTCCCGCCCATATGTCACAGGTACCCATACCGCCACCTTTGTTTTCCCTTCAAGCATCTGCTCACTGAAAAAATCACCCTCGCCCGTGACATAGAGTGAGTTCATGATCCTCTTCATGTATTCATCACCGCTCTTCCCCCACAGGATCTTAGAACTCGGGATGTGCATGGGGAATAGACCACTGGTATTATATTCCTGGAAATTGCTTTCATTTACAGGGGGTACAAGCTCTCCGTTCTTATCATATCCTTTGCTGAAATACTGCTTTGGGTGCAGAAGCCAGCCTTCATTGTCCAGAAACGCCAGATAGTCTCCAGAGAGGAGATCTGTAAGTGGAAGCCTGTCATAATCCAGCGGTCGAATATGCTGCATGTATTCAAGTACATGGATAGAATCCAGCCCCAGCATGAGAATGCCGATCTTTTCCCCATCCCTGTAAACAGGTGTGACGAACCTCTGGACACCGTGTGCATATTTTCCATCTGGATTTCTATTACCTGCATGCGCTTCAGTTATGTTAAGTATCCTGCCCTCTATGTGGCTCACATATATCTCCCCCTTTTTTAGCTTCATACCTTCCTTGTAATAATTCGTGACAGGGGCATCAGGCGCTGCCTGTGACTTGAACTCAAGGAACGCATCTTTGCTCAGATCAAGAAGATCTTTACTAATAGCCCCGTTTTTTATCCTGACCCTTTCCACACCGTCTGTCCCGATGAATGATAATTCCGAATACACAGGAAGCATTTCATGGTCATCACTGTTAAACCATACAGCTTTTCGTTTGGAGTTCATGAAATTGAGGTATGTTCGTTCATCCAGGGGGAGGGTTGAAAGAAAGATAGCATCGTCTTCAACGCCCCTTAAGAACTCTGATATCTGTTTTGATATTTCGATCAGTCTGATCCTTATAAGCTTATCAGACTGGGCATCCAGAGTATCCTCGCTGTTTTTTATAGCGACCTCCTTTACTTTCTGGAAACTTTGATTACTTTCATACTGGAGTGAATCTGTGGCACTATTTATCTGAATCTTGAGAAGAGGGAAATCTGATAATATATAAGAGGACATTATGACAAGAGGGATCAAGACTATTATTAACACCAATAAAGAGATCTTGTATATGACAGAGTTTCGTTTCATAAATCCCACTCTTTAACGAAAATACATTAATTCATATAAGTATATAACTATCGAATCATGATCAACATGGATTGATGAAACTATAAATCTTTATAAAATCCAAATATCTTAATGATCATTTTTTTCTGCTATAGATCAAATCTCATCAATGCCTGTTTACAAATATCGAACTTATCGCACTCATCGCACTCATCGCATTCTTTCCAGATGACCTTTTTTTCATCATTCCCAATCATGTGAGCTCCCTTTTTCTCAAAAAAAACAGGAGATGTGGTCCTGAGATAGACCTGATCTGTAATCTCTGCAGCGCGATTAAGGACAACTTTGACCAGCGCGCTGCCTGTGCCTCTGTTGCGATATGAAGGGAGTATGGCGATAGACCTGAGTTCAACAATATCACCCACGTCCAGGCAGGTGCACCCGACCGTAATTCCGTCTTTCACAGCTATTATGAACTCGGGAAGGTTCTTTTCAACATTTTCAGTGTCAAGGCAGTAAAAGGACAGGAGCTTTTTAATGTCCCTGATATCTGATGGTGTTGCTTTCCTGATGTCTATATCCATGTCTTAAGTTATAGCACGATTCTTAAATTTCCGTAATATTTTAACCGCAGA
>CBFFLL010000141.1:0-7130 GCA_965642175.1 Candidatus Methanoperedens nitratireducens
GTCACATACTTCCCTGATGCTCTTTTTGAGGGTTATCTCGCAGCCGATCCTGTTCTCCATACTTTCTTTAAATGCGAGGTTAATTTTCTCAGAGATGCTGGTGACTTTTACTTCCTCGATATCAATAACCTCATTTATCGCCAGAAGCTGCGACTTTGCCTGGTTCCCCGTGCCCACGAATCCAACCACTTTCGAATTCTTCCTGGCAAGATATTTCACTGCGACCCCGCCAGCCGCGCCCGTCCTCATATCTGTGAGATGCGTGCCGTCCATTATCGCAATGGGCGCGCCGGTTTCTGTTGAGTTCAGGATGACAAGAGCCATTACGGTTGGAAGCCCTTTCTTCGGGTTATCGGGATGGACGTTCACGATCTTCACCCCTGTAATATCCTGCTCTTCAAGGTACGCAGGCATTGTACGCAGGTCGCCGTTATGGTTTTTGAAATAAAGGTACAGCTTGGGCGGCATCTGGACTTTCTTCAGACCGTGCTGCCTGAAAGCCTCTTCAACGACCCTGAGAGTGTCTTTCATGTCAAGGAGCGATTCCACTTCTTTTTTATTGAGCCAGAGGATCTGATTTTCCATAATAGTACCCTTTTCCTTTATACAGAAATGGTTCATTATCTGCTTATAGATTTCGAAGAGAGACGGAGTAACAGGATGAACCGGATTATAAGCCCTAAACCGATAAATTCGTATCTAAAGAAATCCTCTCCATTTATTAACAAATATTGCCGCATTCATCACATATATTTAAACCCCGATGAGTTAAGCAACCCATAATCATATAAATAGCATCCCGAATATCGAGGAACACCATGAGCCTTAATAAACTTGACGTCGCTACCCTGAAAAAATCCGGTTACATGAAGCAGCGCCAGAAAGACCTGTTCGTTGTCAGGCTCCGCATGCCCTGCGGCAATGTGACATGCGAGCAGCTTACCGGTATAACCCGTATTGCCAAAAAATACGGCACAGGATACATCCACATCACCACCCGCCAGGGAATGCAGATTCCAGACGTGAACATCCATAACCTGGATGCCATCACGAAAGAACTTGAAGATAACGGCACGCCGCCAGGCTCATGCGGACCGCGCGTGCGCAACATCATCTCATGCCCGGGCAACCTTGAATGCAACTACGGTATAATAGACACATACGGCATGGGAGGAATGCTTGACAGGGAATTCTTTGGCGAGGACATGCCAGTAAAGATCAAGTTCGCAGTGACAGGATGTCCCAACGCCTGCGCAAAACCTCAGGAGAATGACCTTGGTGTGATGGGGATTCTAAAGCCTGCTATTAATACAGAGGACTGCACAGGCTGCGGGACATGCACCTTTATGTGTCCTGAGAAAGCCATAGTGATCGAGAATGATAAAGCGAAGATTATCTGGGATAAGTGCAACCTGTGCGGCGCCTGTGTTGGCGCATGCCCCACAGATCTGATAACAGAGGAATGGAAAGGGTACAAGATATTTGTGGGCGGCAAAATTGGTAAGCACCCCAAACTCGGAAAAGAGTTTGTTGATGTAAATTCCGCGGAGGAAACCATTGCTATTTTCAGGAAAATAATCTACTGGTCGAAGAAGAACACCAATGTGGGTGAGAGGTTCGGAGATTGCATCGACCGGGTCGGATTTGAAAAATTCAGGAAAGAAATAACAGGATAACGGTAATCGGCAGGGATAATAAATGGAACTTGATATCGAACAATTAGCAAAAGAATATGAGAACAGGACGCCCCAGGAAATTATTGACCTGGCGCTGGGGAAATTCACGAATATCGCCATCTCGTTCAGCGGGGCTGAGGATGTGGTATTGATAGACATGGCAAAGAGAACAGGAAAAAACTTCCGGGTGTTTTCACTTGACACTGGAAGGCTTCATCCCGAAACCTACCAGTTCATCGAGGATGTCAGGAATAAATATAATGTTAACATCGAGATATTCTTTGCCAACCGTGATGCCACTGAGAAACTCGTAAAGGAAAAAGGTCTGTTCTCTTTTTACAGGGATGGCCATAAGGAGTGCTGTAACGTTCGAAAAGTCGACCCGCTAAAGCGCGCTCTCAACACGGTCGATGCCTGGGTAACCGGGCAGCGAAAAGACCAGAGCCCTGGCACAAGAGCTGCCGTGCCTGTCATCCAGAAAGACATGACATTTGGCACCGGGAAACTTGTGAAATTCAATCCACTTGCGAACTGGAGTTCAAAACATGTCTGGGATTACATCAGGGAGAACGATGTTCCTTTCAATAAACTGCACGAACAGGGATTCATCAGTATCGGATGCGAACCCTGCACGAAGCCCGTTCTGCCGGGTCAGCATGAGCGCGAAGGGCGCTGGTGGTGGGAAGATGCCACAAAGAAGGAATGCGGGCTGCATGCAGGGAATGTGAAGAAATAGTCATACATTCCTTATTTTCCTAAAACATTTTTGACAGGATTTACAGGATTGACAGGATATGCAATATTGGCTCGTATCCTGTCGATCCTGTTTATCCGGTCTTAAATTAATATTTTCTTTATCCATATTATACTGATTTTCTATAGCATACATAGATTATTGTGAGAAGCTATATATTATTTGGAGCCAAGTTTACAGTGGGTGAAGATACAAAATGAAACGATTAAAGACGATCATAATTTTAATTCTGGCAGGCGTGCTGGTAGCTGGATGTGTGACCGAGCAGCCTGCCGGAGATCAATCTGCGCAACCGACCGCAAAGGAGCAGCAAACAAAAGCCGCGGGAACCGTAACCTTAAACGGCGCAGGCGCTACATTCCCATATCCTCTCCTATCCAAATGGAGTTCAGAGTATAATAAAATAAATCCCAAAGCCCAGATAAATTACCAGAGCGTGGGAAGCGGAGCCGGGATAAAGCAAATAACTGCAAGAACAGTAGAATTTGGCGCAAGTGATGCGCCTCTCTCAGATCAGGAATCTGCAAATGTTCCAGGACTCCTGCAAATACCGGAATCCATAGGCGCGGTTGTCGTGGCGTACAACCTCCCCGGCATACAGAAGGGAGTTAAACTGAGCGGTGATGTGGTAGCAGACATTTTCCTTGGAAAGATAACAAAATGGAACGATCCAGGGATAGTTTCCCTTAACCCCGGGATACAGTTTCCCGAAAAAGACATTATCGTTGCGCACAGGAGCGACGGAAGCGGCACAACCTTCGTATTCACGGATTATCTTTCTGCTGTCAGCCCTGACTGGAAATCAAAAGTAGGAAAAGGTAAATCCGTCAACTGGCCGGTCGGTCTTGGCGGAAAAGGCAATGAGGGCGTCTCAGGTCTCCTGACCCAGAATCCCTATACCATCGGTTATATCGAACTTGCCTATGCCAAACTCCAGAACATTCCCTTTGCGTCTATCAAGAACAAAGCAGGGAATTTCATTGAGCCCACGCTTGAAACAATTGCAAGTGCTGCTGCCGTGGCAGTGCCTTCGCTACCTGCTGGAAATGCGAGCTGGGCAGAGGTGAGTATCGTAGATTCAGAGGGTAATAATTCATATCCCATAAGCAGTTTTACCTATCTTCTTGTCTACAAAGATCAGGCAGATCAGACAAAAGGCAAAATTCTCGCGGAATTTCTATGGTGGGCAGTTCATGACGGCCAGAAATATTCCTCAGAACTCCTGTATGTGCCGCTGCCGGATGAAGTAATTAGCCTGAATGAAAAAACCATAAAACTTATGAATTATAATGGTCAAATACTTATTCAGGGTTAGATGGATGAATAAACTAAAATTATCTTTTTTCAACCGGAGTAAAATCTCAGGTGACTTTATTTTTGAAGCTGTTGTCGGCTTCTTTGCAATGGGCATAATAGTTCTTGCATTTTTGTTATTCAGGGAGCTTTTTATTGAGTCCATGCTTTCAAGAAATACTTTTGGTTTAGGTTTCCTGACAACATCGACCTGGGATCCGGTAAATGAGATATTTGGCGCTCTTCCTTTTATCTTCGGAACTCTGGTTTCATCATTCCTTGCCCTGCTCATAGCTGTCCCCTTCAGTCTTGGGATTGCGATCTATCTGTCAGAACTTGCACCGGAAAAACTCAAGATCCCACTTTCATTCATAATAGAATTGCTGGCAGCGATCCCGAGTGTTATTCTCGGGCTATGGGGTATATTCATTCTCGCCCCATTCATCCGAGATCATTTCGCACCTCTCCTTTCAACGTACCTTGGTTTTCTGCCTCTCTTCCAGGGACCAATGTACGGTCTATCCATGCTCACAGGCGGCGTAATACTTGCGATCATGATAATCCCAATAACCTCATCGATATCAAAGGAAGCTATCCTGACAGTGCCCACACATCAGAGAGAAGGCGCTCTTGCTCTTGGAGCTACCGGATGGGAAACCATCAGGATCGCAGTGCTTCCCTACGCAAGGTCAGGCATATTCGGAGCAGTGGTCCTTGGTTTTGGCAGGGCAATAGGTGAAACAATGGCTGTCACCATGGTAATTGGGAACAGCCCCAGGATATCAGAGTCTCTTTTTGCACCGTCATACACGATGGCTGCGGTTATTGCAAACGAGTTCGTGGAGGCAACTTCAAATCTTTACATATCATCTCTTATCGAAATAGGTTTTTTACTTCTGCTTATCTCCTTGATTGTCAATATAGTTGCCAGGGTCTTAGTGTCAAAACTTCTCAGAGTTGAAGGGGGAGGCAGGGCATGAAATGGAATAAACGGAAAATTATTGACAGGATCATGTCCAGCATGTCAGCGGCATGCGTTGTTATCGCCATAATCCCATTGTTGAGTATACTCTACACGGTAACAATTAACGGGATATCTGCCATAAACCTGGATTTTCTTACGCAACTTCCTAAACCTGTGGGTGAAGCAGGGGGCGGACTTGGAAATGCTATTCAGGGGACATTCGTTGTTGTGGGGATCGCCTGCCTGATCGGGCTTCCTGTGGGCATTTTTGCTGGAGTCTATCTTTCAGAATACGGAGAAAACAGGTTTGGACGTTTTGTAAGTTTTTTGGCTGATGTACTGACAGGGACACCATCAATAGTGGCAGGATTATTCGGTTATACCTTCTTCGTCCTTTATTTCGGAAGCTTCTCAGCGATCGCAGGCGGGGTGGCGCTGTCGGTTTTGATGATCCCGATCGTTACGAGAACAACAGAGGAATCACTCAGGCTTGTGCCGGGATCAATTAAAGAGGCTTCCCTGGCTCTCGGGATACCTAAGTGGAAAACAACCCTATACATCGTCCTTAGCACTGCAAAAAGCGGCATAATAACAGGAGCTTTACTTTCTATTGCCAGGATATCTGGTGAGACCGCACCTCTCTTGTTTACTTCGTTTGGCAACATGTTCTGGGCTAACGGGTTAGATCAACCGATCTCTACCATGCCAGTGCAAATTTATACGTATGCAATAACACCCTTTCCTGACTTGCAAGCTAAAGCGTGGGCAGGTGCTCTTGTCCTGATCATGCTGATACTTGTCTTGAACATTGGGGTGAGGTTCGTGACCAGAAGAAAATATGGAATGTAAAGAAAGGAGTATAAATGGAGAATAAGATCACTGTAGAAAATCTAAATGCGTGGTTTGGAGTTAAACAGGTATTATTTAACATTGATATCGGTATCCTGAAAAATCAGATAACTGCCATTATAGGTCCGTCAGGGTGTGGAAAATCCACTTTTATCCGATGCCTCAACAGAATGCATGAAGTTGTACCTAAAGCCAGAGCTACAGGAAAAGTTCTGGTTGACGACAATGATATCTATGATAAAGACATCGACCCTGTTGATATTCGAAGGCGCATAGGTATGGTATTCCAGAAGCCCAATCCATTCCCAACAATGTCCATACGCGATAATGTTGTAGCTGGATTGAAACTGAGTGGAGTGAAGGATAAGAACATGCTTGACAACATCGCAAGGGAGAGCTTAATAAAAGCAGCTCTCTGGGATGAGGTAAAGAATGACCTTAATAAATCGGGCGTGAGTTTATCGGGTGGCCAGCAGCAGCGCCTTTGCATAGCAAGGGCGTTAGCTATGGAACCCGAAGTTATCCTTTTGGATGAACCATGCTCAGCTCTGGATCCTATATCCACAGGCAAGATCGAAGACTTAATGATAGAGCTAAAGGAAAAATATACCATTGTCATAGTAACCCATAATATGCAACAGGCTGCAAGAGTTAGCGATCATACAGCTTTCTTTCTGTATGGAAAGCTGATAGAATTTGGAGACACAAGACAGTTATTTAAAAAGCCAGAAGAAAAGAGCACAGAAGATTACATAATCGGGAGGTTTGGTTAATATGGTCCGGGAAGCGTATCACAAAGATCTTCACATGTTGAGGGAAGAAATACTCTACATGGGAAGTCTTGTGGGAAAGACGATAGGTGATGCTGTACTTTCTCTTAAAGATCGTGATGTTGAGATGGCCCAGAAGGTCATTGATATGGATAAAAAGATCGATGCCATTGATCACAACATTGAGGATAACTGTATGCGCCTTCTTGCTCTACAGCAGCCTATGGCAAGGGATCTGAGGCTTATAGTCTCAGTATTAAGAATGTCCATAGACCTTGAAAGGATGGGCGATCTTGCCCTTGAAATCGGAATTATTACCAAGATGACAGCCAACGTGCCTCCTGTAAAGCCCCTTATAGATCTGCCAAGAATGGCAGAGATATGTCAGCAAATGCTTGCAGATGCCATGACCGCTTTTGAAAATAAGGATGTTGAGCTTGCTAAGGTTGTTGCAAAGCGGGATGATGAGATCGATAACCTCTTTGATCAGGTAAGAAGAGAGTTGATCTCTTACATGATAGAAGATCCAAAAAAGATAACAGGCGCACAACATTTGACTTTTGTAGCAAGGTATCTTGAGAGGATAGGCGACCACATAACGAACCTGTGTGAAAGTGTTGTATTCATGGTGACAGGGGAGAGAAGTGAATTGAATTAGACGATCTGCAAATCAGCACTTCCACTTTAATTTCTTCAGTAACCACATGTGAACTACCCAAACCCTAAAGGGCTTTGGGCGTCCCGCTGCATTGACCCTCTATTGAGAAGTCCTTGACGGGCGTTAATTCCCGTAGTTCCTACGGTACTTATTGATCTATCGATTA
>CBFFLL010000142.1:0-2511 GCA_965642175.1 Candidatus Methanoperedens nitratireducens
GTTAAAGCGATGTTGCCGCCTACGATAAGAATAGCGCCCACCTCGGAAAGCGCCCTACCAAGCCCTGCAAGGATAGCCGTGATGATGCCAAATTTTGATTCCTTCAAGGTAACAATAACGGTTTCTTTCCCGTCTCCGCCAAGCGTATATACGGTTTCGATAATTGAGCGGGGGACTGCCTTTATCGCTGCTATTGAGATGCCGGTAATGATCGGGGTCACAATTATGTACTGGGCTATTATCATCGCCCCTGGAGTGAATATCCAGTTAAGCGATCCAAATGGACCGGCAGGGACGAGCATCACGAAGATGAAGAGCCCGACAAATACAGGTGGAAGACCCATGCCTGTATTCACAAGGGTTATCATCCCCTGCCTTCCCCTGAAATTACAGAACGACAGCACAAAAGCAAGCGGGATCGCTGTTATGGCGGCAAGCATGGTAGCTGTGCCAGAGACTTTGAGAGAGACGCCGGTGATGCTGAGGATATATGGATTCAGATCAAATATCAGAGAGAACGCCTTGGCTATCCCGCTGATGAGGAAGTCAGTCGAGTCCATTATTCATTCATTACTCCTTTTTTCAATCGTTCTCACACCAATTTATATTTATCAGGTATTACTATTCATAATATCACACAAACTATATATCAACATATGAAGCGCAGGTAGTTAGTTTCCCATAGCGTCAAGTTAGTCTTGGGACTTTTTAAATATATAACTAAATTTTTTATTTTATAGGTCTCACCCCATCCTTAAAATTTCAATAAAATCAAAAAGAAAAAAAATGAATTCAACAGTTGTCAGGGTTTAGAAAATGGTATCCATCTAAACGAATGGAACGCGGATGACGCGGATTGCGCGGATATTCACGGATCCGCGCGTATCCGCGTCATCTGTGTCATCCGTGTCCTATCGTACGGATTTTCTCTTAACCGATGACGAATAGAGGGAAATGTAGTCTCTTTCCACTTTACTCCTTTACCACTTACATGAATTAAAGCATAGAAAGAGAGTCCTATTCAATTATTATCCACCGCAGGGATAAAAAGAGCTTCACCATATTTGTCCTTGCCAAAGTTCCTTATAATATCCTGTGTGGATGGGGCTGTCAGGTAGTCGATATAATTTATTGCAACTTCATAATTTACTTTCGGGAACTTCCCTGGATTTACGGCCATCACATGGTAGGGATTAAAAAGATACGTCCGGTCAGATTCAAAAAGTATCCTGAGTTTGATCCTTTCCTTCATGGAAAGGTATGTTCCCCTGTCCGAGAGCGTATAACCCCCCTTGATGTCAGCGGTGGTGATGGTCTCCATCATGCCCTTGCCCACGGATAGGTACCATGTTCCTGCAGGGGTGATGTTCGCTGCCTGCCATATGGATTTTTCCATCCTGTGAGTGCCTGAGTCATCGCCCCTGGATATGAAAAATGATTGCTTGGTGGCGATTATTCTGAATGCATCGGTAGCATTGCTTGCATTCCTGATCCCTGCCGGGTCGTTCTCAGGTCCGATGATCACGAAATAATTATACATCACATAAGTGCGGTTGATGAAACTTCCGTTAGCCACAGCGCTTAATTCAGCTCCGGGCGCATGCACCAGCACAACGTCAGCAGCTCCAAGTTCGCCTGTTGCAATGGCTTTACCTGTCCCTTCGCATACGGTCAATATTTTTATATTGTTTGTTTCTTCGAATTTCTTATTCAGGACGTCAAGCAATTTCGTATCGCAGGTAGAAGTTGTAGTAGCCAGACGCAATTCCTGTGGAGCTGATGCCGTTGTTGTCGGAATAGTTGATTCTCCTATCTGAGTCTGCTGGACACAGCCTGCAAATATTGAGATCATAATCGAAACAAATATTATTTTAACAAAAGTAATCCTCATTTTGTCACCTTATGTTCACTCAAACAAAACGCAATGTTAATAAAAATTTCGAAAAAATAAGAAAAGGGAACCTCTAAATTTTTGCCTCAATTCCCCACTTGTTTAATTTTCCCTCATCAAGTGGCAACGAATATCGGCTTACCATTATTTATATTTTTTGTATGCTCAATTTCATGGAATTAATTTATCTCCAGCCCTTTAACAAAAATCCCCTCTTCAATAATTTCACCTACAATTTTTCCCCCCATCATTCTTGCAGCTTCTTCTGCATCGTCCTGCGAAAGCACGACCACAAAACCCATGCCCATGTTAAAGGTCTTATACATCTCCAGGTCCTCCACCTCGCCTTCCTCCTGAAGGAATTCGAATATAGGCTGTGGCGGAAGCGGATCGCTTATATCGAACCCATATTTGGTTACGCGGTGGAGCTTCATAAGCCCACTGCCTGTTATGTGCGCAAGACCGTGCATATCAAAATTGTTGACCGCATCAAGTATCTCCATATAGATCATTGTCGGGATAAGCAGTTCATCACCTATAGTAGTATCCTTGTTATAAGGGAATGGGTCCCTGTAAGAGTATCCTGCGTCATTGATGATCCTGCGAACAAGCGAATAACC
>CBFFLL010000142.1:2521-7125 GCA_965642175.1 Candidatus Methanoperedens nitratireducens
CCTTCTTCACCATGCCCAGGCATGTCCCTGCGAGGTCAAAGCCTTTGATGACATCAGGAAGTGTCGCTGTCTCACCCCCCACAATGGTCATTCTTGACATCTCTGCGCCTTTTGCCAGCCCTTCGCCAAGCTGCCGCATTATCTCATCATCTGGTTCACTTATGGCAATGTAATCCACAAAAGCAAGAGGTTCTATGCCCATTGCCAGAAGGTCGTTCACATTCATGGCGATGCAGTCTATCCCCACAGTATTCCACCGTTTAATTTCGTTCGCGATGACTACCTTTGAACCAACGCCGTCCGTAGTGAGCGCAAGGGCATATTCGCCGAATTCTATAAGACCTGCGTAATGCCCAACATCAGTTATCGGGGCGCCAAGACCTGTGCGTTTATAAGTAAGTTGTTTTGCCAGCGCAGCGATAGCTTTGTTCTCCCTCTCGATATTTACCCCGGATTTTGCGTAAGTAAGACCCATGTGCGACTAAATAAGAGTGATTGCATAAAGATTTTATGATTAGGATAGGAGCAGGCAAATGGATAGGAGGTGGGAGTGACGTTTAAAAAACGTTTGAACGCCTGCTCACTATACTAATAATTATCATAATAATACATAAAGGTTTTGGTATAATGTAACCATTTAAATTATTATTGTGTTTTATAAAATAGCCGGATGAAGCTCCGTATATAAAGAAGGCACTCTAATGAACTATAAAAAATTTAATATAGATTGGAATGTAAATTTGAATGTATATGTTTCTGGACAATATAGATGAAAGGGTCATAAACATTATTAATACAATAACTGTGTTATCTTAGGTCAGCGATGTGAGTTTAGCATGCGGCGCCCAGGCGCTTGGATGCGCGTCAAACAAACCAACGGAAAATGGTTTTTTTACTGATATTATTGTGACTTCTGTTGAGTTGAAAAACCACGGGGAGCATAGAGGACACAGAGAAAAACTACACTTCTCTGTGTTCTGGTATGAAAAAAGAAATTAACAACGAACTCACACCGAACTTAATACGAACTCACGCTACCGGAGTTCGTTTCAGTTCGTCTAAGTTCGTTGTTTTCTCTATATTTTTTCATATTTATCTATGAATCATTTGATTCATGGTCAGTTTCCTATGCGTAAATAAATATAAGATGAACCAAACAGATATTACATCATGAACTCGGAGACATGCAACAGAGGGGAAACAGGAATTCTGCGAACGCCGTTATACTCAACTCATATCAGTCTGGGCGCCATGATGATAGAATTTCATGGATGGGAGATGCCTGTTGAATACTCGGATATCATCGGGGAGCACAAAGCGGTCAGGGGCTCTGCCGGACTTTTCGATGTATCTCACATGAATAAATTGAATGTCAGAGGAGACAGAGCATTTGATTTCCTGCAAAACCTCTCCACCAACGACATATCAAAACTTCCCATTAACGGCATGAAATACTCGGTCGTATGCAGGGACGACGGCACCATTGTTGATGATATCGTAATTATCAAAAGAGAAGACCATTATTTCCTCGTGACCAATACCTCCAGAAAAGAGATCCTTATGAAATGGCTGGAAGATCATACACCTGAAGGAGTGGAGATCGAGGATGTCACCTGCGATACCGCAGCGCTTGCGCTCCAGGGTCCAGGATCGAATGATATACTTTCTGCAATATCTGAAGATCTTGATGAGATCAGGTTCTGGAGCGGCGCTAATAGGAAAGTAGCTGGTATTGACACGTATATCACCCGTTCAGGTTATACTGGTGAGGACGGTTTTGAGATATATTCGCGCTTCGAAGATGCTATGTATCTATGGCAGTCGATCATGGACACAGGAGGCAAAGATATCAAACCCGCTGGTCTTGGCGCCCGCGACACGCTGCGGCTTGAAATGGGATACATTCTGTCGGGTTTGGATATATCGGATGAGAACAATCCGCTTGAGGCTGGACTTGAATGGGCTGTGAAATGGAGAAAAGACTTCACAGGAAAGGATGCATTGCAAAGGATCAAGGAGCAGGGCGTGGAAAAGAAACTTACAGGCATAAAACTTGATCGCGGGATACCCAGGCACGGATATGATATAGTAGGAAGCAGCGGTAAAAAAATAGGCAGTGTGACAAGCGGCACGAACTCACCCATGCTCGGTGTTGGCATCGGGCTCGGGTATGTGAAACCTGAATATGCTCGCCCTGATACAAAGATCGGGATAGTTATAAGGAATAAGACATATAATGGAATAGTTGTAAAACTGCCTTTTCTGGGAGGAAGAAAATGAACGGATCCAAAATGGAAGTCAGGGACGGATTGTGGTATACAGAAGAGCATGAATGGGCGCGTATCGAAGACAATATCGCTGTGATCGGTATTACGGACTATGCCCAGAAAGAGTTAAAGAATGTTGTGTTCGTGGAACTTCCGGAAGTCGGGGATAAACTTACGTTCCAGAAAGATCTTGGTTACGTAGAGTCCACAAAAGCCGTAAATGCTGTACTTTCACCTGTCAGCGGCGAGGTCATCGAGGTCAATAGCAAACTTGAAGAGAGTCCTGAACTTGTCAATAGTGACCCTTACGGCGAGGGATGGATGGTCAAAGTCAAATTGACCAATGAAAATGAACTTAGCCAGTTGCTAAATGGCAGGGAATATTCTGAGCTCATGGATCATCTTGTAAAATAAATGGAGTGAACAGATGCCCTATATCCCGCATACGGAAGACGAGATAAAGCAGATGCTTGAGGAAATAGGCGTTGCTTCGGTGGATGAACTTTTTGCAGATATTCCAGCAGAGGTTCGGTTCCATGAAAATGAGCCATTTCCCGGAGGATCCGAAAATGAAGTAGTGCGAGAGATGACCTCAATTCTTGGGCAGAACAAAACATATCCCATGTTCCTTGGGGCGGGCTGCTATAACCACTATGTTCCTGCTGCTGTGAGAGCAATAATTTCAAGGAGCGAGTTCTTTACTTCATATACCCAGTACCAGCCCGAGTTAAGCCAGGGGTTCCTTCGCGCGCTGTTCGAATACCAGACTTTCATCTGCCAGCTCACGGGAATGGATGTATCCAATGTTTCTTTATACGATTGGGCAACCTCCCTTGGCGAGGCTGCGCTGATGGCGGCGCGCGTCAGGAAAGATAGACCCAACATAATTATCCCGAATACAACTCATCCCGCAAGGGTGGAAGTTTTGAAGACCTACATAAAAGGCGCAGGCTTGAATATTATCGAAGTTGGATATGATAACGGAAGCGGTCAGCTCGATATTGAAAAAATTAAGAGCGCTGTGAATAAGGATACATGCATGGTATATATGGAAAGCCCCAACTTTTTCGGCGTTATAGATGAAACTACGCCAGAAGTTTCAAAGATCGCGCATGAAGCCGGGAGCTTGTTCGTATTGGGGACAGATATGCTCTCTCTTAGCGTTCTTCGACCTCCTGTCGATATCGGGGCAGATATCGTGATAGGCGATGCGCAGTCTTTAGGAAATCCTGTCAGCTTCGGGGGGTCACAGCTTGGCGTGATAGCTTGCAAGAAAGAATATGTACGCGACATGCCTGGACGGCTCGTGGGCGAGACTCATGACGCAGAGGGAAGACAGGGTTTTGTCCTGACGCTCCAGACAAGGGAACAGCATATCAGAAGGCAGAAAGCTACTTCCAATATCACTACGAATCATGCGCTGAACGCACTTGCGTCTGCGGTCTATATAGCATGGATGGGTGCGGGCGGTCTCTCGGAACTTGGCGCTCTACTCATTAAAAAGCCGAAAGAAGTATCAGAAAGGATCAATGATATCAAAGGCTGGAAAGCGCCTATTTTTGATTCACATCATTTCAGGGAATTTGTGGCTGTGTCTGAGGATGATCCTGAAGTGATAAATAAAAAGTTGTTGAAAGAGGGGATAACAGGCGGATTATCACTCAGGAAATGGTATCCTGAGCTTGGAAATGCTGCTCTTTACTGCGTGACTGAATGCTGCGGTGAAGAGGATATTGAGAGATTGCTGACTGTGCTTGAAATCTGATCTAAAACTCCAGTATCGTCCGCTGGAAGGGATCGTCCACAGCATTTGAGAGAACCTTGAAGTTATTCTTTATCCTTTTCATGATATTCGCCCTGAGTTCAACATCAGGATACAAATATTCAGGAGTCTTTATGACTTTCATATTGGTGAGATCGAAGAGCCCGATATCTGCAAGTTTTAGCGTGTTCTTTGAGAACTTTTTTGCTGCCAGGTAGAAATATTCGCAGGTATGCCTGTATGTCTCCAGATATTCCATGGCTATTTTTTGATGGACACGTTTATCCCATTCCTTGATCTCGATCCCAACGATGTAGAATCTCTCAGACCGCTTATAGACCGCGATTATGTCAGCCAGATTACAGACGCTCTCACGACACAGGAATGGTTTGAGGTGCATCTCGGATGTATGAAATACTGGATCGCCATGCTGGGTAATTGATTTGACGATGGCATTTGAGTTGATGGTCATTCCGAAGCTGGAGAAGTGCATGGGGATTAGAGGGGACTCTTGTAAGATAACATTGAGGAGAGCGATGTGAAAGTATTGAAGATCTAAATAGCCGATAGGTCAT
>CBFFLL010000143.1:0-1130 GCA_965642175.1 Candidatus Methanoperedens nitratireducens
AGACCAGATACATGGTAGAGATACAGTCGTAGATATGTTCGCAGGCGTGGGGCCATTTAGCATCCTGATAGCCAAAAGATTTCCAGATGCGCATGTGATAGCAATTGATAAGAACCCGGACGCGGTCAGGTACCTTAAGGAAAATGTGAAACTAAACAGAGTAAGGAATGTTGAGATTAGGGAAGGTGATGCCAGGGAAGACCTGAAAGATATATCCGGGGCAGACCATGTTATTATGAACCTGCCTCACAGTGCGATCGAGTTCCTTGACGCGGCGTTCGGGGTAGTAAAAAATGGAGGGGTTATACATTTTTATGCCATATCACATGAAGATGACCTTTTTGATGGTCTCTTAAATAAAATTGAAGAGGCGGCGGTTCTTTCAGGCTTTCATATCGTTCCCCTGGACAAGAGGATCGTAAGGCCTTATGCGCCATACCAGTTCAATATCTGTATCGATCTTCAGGTGCTTTCATCTGGTGTATGATGAAATTAACACCCATACACAAAAGCTATTTGATAAAACAGGTCGTTCTTATTCATGTGAAAAAATGAGTCACGATAATATAAGGCTATTTGGCATTTCAGGCAGCCCCAGAAAAGCATCAACTGATTACATAGTTCAGGAGACGCTCCGTTATGCCGGAGAGATGTATTCAGCAGAGACCGAATACTTTTCTGCAATGGGCAAAAAGATAAACTTCTGCATACACTGCGACTACTGCATAAAAAACAAAAATGGATGCGTGCACAAAGACGATATGCAGTTCGTCTATGAAAAACTCATATGGGCGGATGCCATCATAATCGGAACGCCAGTTTACCAGGGAATGCTAAGCGCCCAGACAAAAGCGATAATGGACCGCTGCAGGGCTATCGCAGCCCAGGATATGCGGTTTATCTTGAACAAACCCGGCGCTGCGTTCGCAGTGGGAGGAGACCGCACCGGAGGTCAGGAGCCCTCGATACAGGCTATACACAACTTCTATATAATAAACGAAGCCATTCCCGTAGGCGGCGGCTCATTCGGGGCAAATCTGGGCGCCGCTTTCTGGTCAAAGGACAGGGGCGCCCAAGGGGCAAAAGACGATGAGGAGGGGCTGAAAAGCATGCGCAAGACTGTGGATAGA
>CBFFLL010000143.1:1140-5289 GCA_965642175.1 Candidatus Methanoperedens nitratireducens
TAGATTGATGAAAACGACTATACTGCTTAAAAAGAAAAACTGATTTAACATGACTCTAAAAATAGCATGGGGCATCACGGGCTGCGGCGACTACCTCATTGAAAGCCTTGATTTAATGAAAGAACTCACGAAAGAACATGATCTCGAGGTAAAAGTATATCTATCACAGGCAGGAGAGATGGTGGTAAAATGGTACAAACTTTTTAAAGAGCTAAAAAAGAGTTTCTCTAAGACCTACACTGAAAAATCAACAAACGTTCCTTTCCTCGTTGGTGACCTGCAGTTTGGAAAATACGATTTTCTCCTTATCATGCCTTCCACATCCAACACGGTGGCAAAGATAGCTGCAGGAATATCAGATACCCTGCTCTCAAATGCAGTGGCACAGGCTATGAAAGCGAAAATTCCTGTTTACATATTTCCCCCAGACCAAAAAAAGGGGGATATAATAACCAATCTGCCCAACGGAAAGAAACTCACGCTTACTATGAGGGATGTGGATATTGATGCTGTGGATAAACTTCGGAAAATGGCTTATATTACTGTTATGGGGCATCCGAACGAATTGCGAAATATTATAAAAAAGCATAAGGGCTAAAATTTTGCGCCAGTCAGGGTTTTTGTCTCTGTCACTCCCTTTATAGCTCTTACCTTGTGGACTACAATATCACTTAAGGTCTCATAATCAGGCGCCTGTATCTTCGCGATCAGGTCATAATCCCCGAAGAGAGGGTATAACTCCTGGATCTCCTCCCATTTTATCATGTTATCAAAGACTTTTTTTTCCAAACCCGGAGCCACATTTATTAATACAAAACCTATTGCCATTTCTTTTCACCTTATCTGACTACATATTGATGGAATATAATGTTTTCTAATTAATAAACATGATATATAGTCCCGAAAGTTTTTCGTAGAAGATTTTGTCCTGATATTTCAGTTCAAATTTACAGATGTAAGGTCAGGAACGAAGTAAAGAAAGTAAGAATATCAGTAAGATCGAAAATACAACAACAGCAGCAGCTCCCCTCACCACCAGCATATTCTGTTTTATTATGGCAGGGGTCTTCTTTTTTAATTCGGCTGTCAGGCGTTTTATTTCCGGCAACTTGTTCTTTAGATATGGGATATTTAACTGCAAAACATCCTGATCGAGATCTTCCGGATTTTTTGCTTCTGAAAAATCCTGGAACCAGTCGCATGAAGGGTTCAAGCAGAACTGGGAAACAGGTATCTTGACAGTACCCAGGCCGATGGACTTTTTAAGGCTCTTTGTTTGTACTTCGCCCTTGCATTTGGGACATTTTTCAACAAATTTCATGTCCTATATATATTAATGTAGACAGTATTAAGATTAACGGAAATCTATATAAACCCAATAACTAACAAAAAATAATGCATATAAAACCGGAGATACGGATACTGGGTATAGACGATTCGGCTCTCATCGACCCTAACGTCATTATCATAGGTGCTTTTATGCGGGGAGGAGAACAGCTTGATGGCGTGCTCCGCTCCCATGTCACAAAAGACGGAATGGATGCCACAGACAGCATTATCAGGATGGTCAAAGGTTCGAAGAATTACGGGCAGATAAGGGTAATTATGCTGGACGGCGTCACCTATGCAGGTTTTAACCCTGTTGATATAAAAAGGCTGTATGACGAAACTGGAATAGCGGTCATTGTTTATATGCGTTCATGCCCTGATTTTGATAAGATCAGGCTCGCACTTATGCATCTTTCCGAAAAAGAGGAGCGATGGGAAATAATCCAGCGCGCGGGGAGAATATACAGAATAGATGGGGAAAATCCTGTTTTCATCCAGTTATGCGGTATAGATAAAGAGAAAGCGATTCAGATCGTCAGGATGACCTCTACTCACGCCAATATACCTGAACCGCTTCGCCTGGCGCATCTTATTGCGACCGGGGTAGTCCTAGGAGAGTCGACCGGGAAGGCTTAGGGACTTGAAATATCAACATAAGGCGAAACTGGTACCAAATTTGGATGCCAATATATAATACTATAAAAGATGTATTTATCTACTTATTATGACAGAGGATAAAATATGCCCGAAGAATTAAAAGACATTTATCATTTATTCAACCCTGACAAAGCCCTAATTGACGATGAAATGAAGAAATATTATGTCGAGATAGATAAAAATGAAGAGAACCTGAGAGAACTTCAGGTGCGACTTGAACTTGGATTGGAAACAAGGGAGCCTATCAAACTGCTTTTCACAGGACACAGGGGTTCCGGGAAAACGACCGCGTTGAACCGGCTTGCATCAAAATTGAATGCGAGATTTTTCATTGTGAACTTCAGTGCTTTTGACCTGCTTGATTATAATGATATTACTTATACTGATGTATTGCTTTCAATCCTGACCGAGACATTTGAAAAAATAAAAAAAGATAAAATACGTTTAGGAAATGATCTAATCAAAAGGGCAGAAAAATGGGGCAGCACCATAACAAAAACCACTATTTCAGAGAAAGGGAAAGAAGTTAGTGCAGGCATCAACCTTGAACGCTTTTTCTTTGAAATCATGGGCAGGATGAAGAGTGAATCCACCACAAGGCTTGAGATACGAAAAGAGATCGATCCTCGTGTATCAGAATTGATAAGTATCATCAACGATACGATTGCAGAGATTGAAAAAAATGGGAAGCAGGTGCTGATTATTATAGATAATCTTGAGAAAATCGATCCGAGTAAAGCTTTAACATTGTTCTATGAACACGGTGGGCAGCTGACGCAGCCGCTCTGTAAGATAATATATGCGTTCCCGATATCCCTTAAAAGCTCTGAAAAATTCACGCAGATAAGAATCAATTTCAGCGATGTGTATATTCATCCGAACATAAAGATACATGAGATGAATGGCAGTCCATATCCGAAAGGGATAGACTTCATGAAACAGATAGTTTCAAAAAGAGTTTCCATGGATATGTTCGAGAATGTAGCCATGGAATACATGATCGGTATGAGCGGGGGCGTGGTGAGGGAGTTCGTAAGGATAATACGGGATTCTGCTGTGAAAGCAATGGCAAAGGGGAAAAAATCGATAAGCAAAGATATAGCTGTGGATGTTGTGAATGGGCTCAAGAATATATATCAGGCTCAGCTCAGCGCTTCGGATTATGAACTCTTAATAGATGTATGCACGAATAATGACCTCAAGCGGGATGAGCAGCTCGTGGGGCTGCTGCATAACTTAAGCGTTCTTGAATACAAGAATGACAGAAGCTGGTGTGATCTGAATCCAATAGTGCGATCCATACTTGAGGAGAGGAATCTGATACAAAAACAGGCATAGTTATGAAGCTTCTTCCAGAGCATATTTCCAGACTGGATGAGATGAGCACGCTGCTTCACATCTCTGAAGACTCCACCATCGCTTTCGTAAGGTGCAATGAACCTGTGCTGTGCGATGCGGTGTATTCAGAGATAAAGCAGAGGATAGGTGATGAGGTTTTTATATATGATATCAGGATGAATGAAAATTCGACCGATCTTCCTGCGCTGTTAAAAGATGCTGTTGGCTCGGAAATATATACCTCAAAAATAAAGAACAATAAGAAGTTGGCATTTTTCATTTTTGGTCTTGACAAGGCAATATATAAAAAAACACAAGATGCAAGAAGTGAAGCGCTTACAATTCTGAACATGATGCGAGAGGAGTTCCTTAAGATCAAGCACGCTATGATTATCTGGATCAACAGCGCATCACTTTCTCTCATCCTTAAAGAAGCACAGGATTTTTTCTCATGGCGCACCACTGTTTTTGAGTTCGAACTTGGGCGCAGAGAGGTGGTTATGCCCCCCATCACTGTCCTGGAAACCGAGCTTGTGCGCCTGAGCAGAAAAGAACTTGAAGAGAGATGGGAATATTATTCAAGGGCGATTGCCGAGTATCAGGAAAAAGGGAAGGAGGACAATCATAAATTCGCCTACTGGAATTACAATCTCGGTATGATACGATTTCTTCTGGGCTTTGCGGGCGAATCCCTGAGATATTTTGAAAAGTCCCTTGGATTTTCAGAAAAATCAGGAGATTTGAAACAGAAAGCCAATTCCCTTGGCATGCTCGGTCTTGCGTACAGCGATCTGGGCGATGTGCAAAAAGCCATTGAGCATTATG
>CBFFLL010000143.1:5389-7123 GCA_965642175.1 Candidatus Methanoperedens nitratireducens
GAGCAGGCGCTTGCCATTTCAAGGGAGATCGGGGACAGGCGCGGTGAGGGAAATCACCTCGGAAACCTCGGTCTTGCGTACAGCCATCTGGGCGATGTGCAAAAAGCCATTGAGCATTATGAGCAGGCGCTTGCTATCGGCAGAGAAATAAAAGTCCCAAGGATTATCAAATTCTGCGAGAAAAAACTTGAATTGCTAAAGCAATCAGGCTAATCATATTTCAAGTTATTTATAATCGCAGGATACAATAGTCCTATGAATACACTCATAAGTAATAACCGTGACACAGAGGCGCAAAGTCATTACGTCTCCGTGATCTTTGCGCCTCGATGGCAAATATTTACTCGAACTGACCTGCAATGCTTTTCTATGCCCTCTGCACGAGGATGATGAACTTGTTCCCTTCCTGCTTTACCGAGAGCAACTTATTCCCTGACTTCTTAGCCCAGGAATCTATATTCTGAGGCGCCACCGGGTCGTCTGCTGTTATCTCAAGTATCTCGCCGCTTTTTAGCGCCTCAACTTTTTTCTTTGTCAGGAGAAGGGGGTACGGGCAGCATTCGCCGCGTACGTCCAGCCTGTCGTCAGGTACTATTTCTGTCATCAGAATACCAGGTTTACGTCAGCCTCAAGTATTTTGTCTGTCAGTTCGTCAAGTGAGAGTTTCTTTATCCCGCTGATTATCTCACTGTCGCTTATTCCGCGTTTATCTATATCGCTATCAAGCGCAAAGAAGCTCACGTTCTCAATGTTCCGGGTTATTTCGGCTTCTACTGACGGCACGTCCTTGGACCAGACCACCAGGTCCCCGTAACCTGTCTTTTGTCCTTTTACTATTGAATGTACGCCGCCGCTAACGAATATCAACGAAGCATCGTTTCCGGCAGCGACCTGAGAAGAACCCATTGGTATTGCTGAAAATGCGTCTTCTTTCCCGTAAGGAGGCTGTGTTACTATAATATTTACTTTTTTGCTCATGATCTCACCCTAATAGTATGGTCTTATCTGATTCTGCTGTCCACTCTGCAAGGTCATATAACCCGCCGATTATGACGCCTTCTGTCTGCTGTTTTGTAACACCGCGGGCATCGGTGCACTTTATGCATGCGATCGCGTGCGCTTTTGGGTTCTTTATACCTTTTTTAACGATAGTCCCGAAAATGTTCTCTATTGGCGGGAACTCTTTTGGCGCCTGGTCCCTGTGCGCTATAACTGTGGCGTCAAGATAGTTGAAAAAGTTGACCGTTGTGCCCTTTTCCTTTGCTGCGTGAGCCAGTCTCATCATTGTGAACACGCTTTCATCCCTGTAGGGACCGTTAATGGATACGATTGTAAGTTGTTTTCCTGTCATGTTATCACCTAAAACCATGCGACTCTGTCGTAATCATCCATAATAAAGTCAAGCAGCGTGCTTATTTCCTTTATTTCAATACCGTCCACCATTTTGCCTGTGAGCGACCGCGAAAGCACGGCTTTATCATCGGCGTATATCTTTATGCCTTTCTGGTGTGCCGCCGTGAGTTTTTTACCGAACACTCCGTTCCTGGCTGCCGTCACGCCGTCCTCTATCAAATATAGAGCGACTTCGTTCCCTTTTTCTTTTGCATTTATCCCGATATCAATTACCAGGTCGGGTATTTCTGTGGTATATGGGTCTTTTGATAAGACTAGTAATAATTCAGTCATTTTTGCCTCTGCGGTGGTATTACAGTGTGAAGCCATGAATACTTATTA
>CBFFLL010000144.1:0-7050 GCA_965642175.1 Candidatus Methanoperedens nitratireducens
AGCTGTGGGGGATCGATGGGGCGGCTGGGGCGTTCCTTCTGGCGAATGTGGTTGCTGCGATCGCAGTTATTTATTCGATGCGGAAACCGGGAGAGTTCATATCAAATCAGTTCAAATACAATAAAAGGGAAGGAAGAGGTTAATGTCAACCCTTTTCAATCATGTGTTTATCCCTGTGGCGATATTGCTTATATTTTCAAAGGAGCTGAAGCTTGATCCTCGAAAGATCCTTTTTTTGAGCTTTTTTGCTGTTCTTCCGGATGCGGATGCAATTTTTTTACCTCACAGGGCTGTGCTTCATAATGTTCTTATTGTGCTTATTCCGCTTCTCCTCTTTATTCTGGTGAAAAGCAAAAGAGAGGTTTTCGGAATAATTTTATTCTTCGTTGCTTCGCATCTTTTGCTTGATCTATTTGATGGGGGAATATTCCTGTTCTATCCTTTTTACGATAGCGTGTTTTTTGCCCATATTGAACTATTGTTTTCGATGGAAACGATCAAACCTGTTCTTGATTATGGAATTAGCGACAGGATCATGAACAATGGAAGGGGAGAGCCGATGATATCGAGTGAGAATATCGGGACTGCGGTGTTATTGCTGGCAATTGCGGCAAGGAGGTTTGCATATATGAAAGTGAGATGAGCCCAGAACAGGATTTTTGAGATAATTCAGAAGCATGATCAAAAAAGAGAATATGTTGAAACTTTAATATAGTGGAGAATAAATTAAGTATATTGAAATATTTAGAAATCCTGTATAGTTATGAATAAAAATGAAATTCTGAAAAGAATCGGGGAGAATCTGTCAGTTTTTAATGTAGATATCGGCTATGTATTTGGCTCTTTTCTGGATAATACTGAATTCGAAGATATAGATGTTGCAGTTCTGACTGAAGAAAAGCTTTCTGGCTATCAGAATTTTAAATTTTCCATGATGCTTGCAAGGAAATTAGAACAGGAGATCGAACCCAGAGTTGAATTTGATGTTAAAGTCTTACAAGGTTGTCCAACTGTTTTTCAGCATCTGAATGGCTTGATGAGAAGTTTCTCGCGGAGAGGCTTTTGAGATAATTCAGGAAGCAGGTTTGATTTCATCTCCCCTTTACGAATCTCTTTCTGATCTGGCTGGATTCAGAAACATTCTTGTGCATATTTACTGGAAATTGGATATTGATGAAATATATAACATACTCCAGAACGACCTCGAACCGTTAAAAGATTTCGAGAAATCACCTGCTGCAAATAATCACCAGTCCATACTTGCAGCTACACCCCTTAACTGGAGCTTTGTAACCAATAACAACAGCGCGCCTGTATGAGATACAATCTTCCGAACCGGCGCGTTGCTCGATAAAGACAACCACCCCCGGAACAGCCGACAGCAGGAGCAGGTATCCGAAATCAGACCTGATGGAAGCAGAGCCGCTTTCCTAATACACCCTCTCAGCCTGGGTCAAAGCAGAGGGCACAGGAGGCACGCAGAACCCGGACGGTACGGTGATGCAGATGGCGAGGACAGGGCACTGCAGGGAATATTCCTGAAAAGCAAAATTCAATGAGATTTTCAAGAAAAAGACTTTAAGTTATAAAATGATTATTCTATGGAGATAATAACATGGAAAATACAGTTAAAGGTCATGATATCGAGATGATGCTTACCAAAATCATAGGAAAATTGGAGAGAATTGAGGAAAAGTTGGATGAAACCCATTATCCTCCTGAAGAAACTCTTAAATCAGATTTTGTTGAACGGGTCAAAACTGCTGAAAAAGAGATTTCTAAAGGAAAATGTCTTGTTTTCGAAAGTGTGGATGATTTCTTGAAAAGTGTTGAAAAATGACATATAGGATCGTGGCACATCCGGGAGTGCAGAAAGAAATTGAAAAGTTATGCAAGAAGGATAAAATCCGCTATGAATATATAAAAAAGAAACTTAAAATAATGGCAGAACAACCGGAAATTGGAAAGCCTTTACGAAATGTATTAAAAGGTAAACGCAGGATACAAATTGGTTCTTTTGTGCTTATTTATGAAATTGATAAGAACGATAACAAGATAACACTTTTAACTTTTGATCATCATGATAACGCTTATAGATAGACAGGGTTTGGAATCAAGCAACATAGCGCATACCCTTCTGCAATCCTGACCATACATCATATACTTACACTGTCTGGCACGCCGACATGAGATCATGGCAACTTCTGGTACTTAATAAATATTTAACCGCGTATATACTATTAACAATTCAGTCAACATTATCTATACTGCGCCGGGGTTGCGACCCCAGACCCCATCGGATGCGCCGCCGCTGGCGGGGTTTAACATGAAATCACCTGCTGCAAATAATAATAATAATAGTCCATACTTACATAGTCACATAGTCTTCATCATGACTCATGGCTATCCCTCTGCTTCGATCAATATCAGGATATGATAAGATATAAATACACTTAAGAACACACTTTTATAGCATGGCACACAAAACACTGACAAACCTTAGAAATAAGGAAGCAGCGGAAGTAGCCGACTATTATTCAAATCCGAGAACAACTACCACAAACCTTTTCGAACTTTATTATGGAGCAAAGCGTTCTGTAAAACGAAAGGAAAGTATCTCAGATATCAATTCATTATTGAAATCTATCGATATACTTGAGTTTGATAAACCTGCTGCTGAGAAGGCAGGTGAAATTCAGGCAGTGCTGATGAATTCAGGAGAGCCAATAGAACTCCAGGACGTTCTTATGGCAGGAATTGTCATGTCAAGAAATGAAGAGTTTGTGACAAACAACATCAAGAAGGTATTCATATGCCAATAGCCACCCACTTAATAAAAGTAAAAGGCGAGATGGGGCAGTGGTCAGATGATGACCTGAAAGAGTATGTTGATGAAAAGATAGTGAATGAAATAGATATGTCTTTTCATGCAACACTGGAAAAATTTGAAGTAAATGATAATCATGCCGAAGTCTGGGTGTATATACACGCCTTTCCGAGCGAAATTTCGCATGATGTAATTGAGAAATGGCTGAAGGATCACATAAAAGAAGCCGGTATCAGTTTAAGAGGGTTTGAAATAGTCGAAGTAGCCAATCTTTTGCTCCCCCCTGCTCTTGAGAATTGCATAATTCTGACATTTAGCAAAAAACAGTACCGTAAGCTGATTGAGCAAAATATGTTGAAAAAAGATGCTTTCCAATATGACATTATGACATATCTTTGAACTAAATAGAACCACCTTTCATACGATACTTTGATAATAACAAGAATTGGATAAACCAGACCAACCTGGTGTTCAGCAAGGGCACATACGACTGGACAGAGAAGAAACTAACCTTCAGGACAGGCATCAATCGAGCTATCTCTATGTATATGCCAGCATCTGGGACCGCTGCGGGAGGTTCTGGATGGACGATGTGGCGCTTGAGCCGTTCTTCGGACCCACGATCTCCTTGAACGGCGCCCTCATGCAGAACCCGGACGGAACGGTGACGCAAAGGGCGAGGGTGAATGAGATTGATTTTACTTTTTATAATATTACCCAAGATTCGAAACAAAGGACTTATATTCAAAGTGAATAGATATGAAATACATGAACTCTGAAATAAATAATGTCGAATTTGAAGCTATCAGAATAATGCAGAGTCGTCTTTCTAAAAGGGGTTTACACGTATCGCAGCGAAGATTAATGGACACAATATATGAAATTTTAGCAAAAAATGAGGGTGAGATTCTCCACAGGATAGAAGAAAAGGAGAATTATGAAATGAAATTAAAAAAATGGCTGGAGAGTCCTATTGAAACTATAGAAACTAACGCTCTTGAAGAACATGATCTGGCGGTGTGATCCTGTTTATAGACAGCGTGGTATGGATTGGTGCCAAGTTGAAAAATTAACATTGAATCTTTTTGAAAACCATGAAAGGATCGAGAACATAAATATAGATGAGATAACTTTTGCACGGGCATCAACCATATTTAAAAAATATCCCGGATTATCCATTACAGATGCTTCAACAGTAGCAGTAATGGAAGAACTCGGAATAAAGAAAATTTACACTTTTGATAAAGGTTTTGATAGTATAAACTGGGCAATAAGGCTGAAATGATTTCAGAGAAAAACTGCCACATATCTATTATTTTATCTCGTCTTGAATCGATCGCGAGACAATTTAGAGAAGTCGTTATTGACGGAGTGGAATTTGAGTTTATAATGAAACATCCGCAGCATAACATTTCATAGTTTTGTGCAATTAAGTTTAAAAACATAGGAGTTTATATCAAAATATAATGCAAACAAAAAGCAATTATGAAACATTAATATTAAATGAAATAAAAGGAATGCCTGAAGAAGCGCTTCCAATGGTTATAAAAATCTTGCAAACGCTTAAGGAAACTCTCGTTACTGTAAATTTAAAAAAAACAATCGAGAAGAAATCAAGTGGTCTTTGTGGGATATGGGAAGATAATAGAAGCGCAGATGAGATCATCAATGATATTCATTCCTTTAGAACCGGATTTGGCGGAAGAGAAATTAAACTATGAATTATCTCCTTGATACAAATATATGCGTTTACTGGTTAAAAGGTTATGAAAACATTGAATCAAAAGCAATCGAAGCAGGTTTAGATTCCCTTTCAATATCATTCATAACACTCAGTTAATTATATTAAGGTACATATAAATCTCAAAGAGTAAAAATAAACATCAGTAATATTGAAAAGCTCAAAAAAGATCTATACGTACCTCAAAAGCGCCGGAAGTGCGTCTTGTTGAGCTTGACACCAGCGGCAAATGGCTTCGTGAGACTTCGCTTGTATCTGCAAGTGGTACAAAGACCTGGATCCTGAAGAATATTCCCCTAAGAACTGGTAACGCAACAGCATACGTTTATGTTCATGCGGGCTTCACGAAGGGATACGGGACTTTCCGGGTGGATAATATTGAACTCCAGAAGATCGCAGTGGATACCCCTGCACTAACATCAACTCCAACTGGCGGTCATTATTGTATATCATGCCATGATCAATCAGATCCTGAACCAACCCCTGCGCCAACACCTTCCCCAACACCATCACCCCCTGTGATCTCAAGCGGTGACGGTCTTAAACTCAGCCTGGGAGAGAACGGCACTATCGAAGGAATTTCAATAAACGACACCATGCTGCCCATGCTCACCTCCCAGGGCGGCTTCTCCTTCAGGGAAGTTCTCACCAGCCCGCCAAACCTCATTGCCAACAGCGGCTTTGAATCCGGCGCAGCCACCCCCCTTAACTGGAGCTTTGTAACCAGTAACGGCAGCACGCCAGTATGGGACACCATCTCCAACAGCGGCGCGCGCTCGATAAAGATCAGCATCCCCGGAACAACCAACAACAGGAGCGGATATCCAAAGTCAGACCTGATGGAAGCTGAGCTGCTTGCATACTAAACCCTCTCAGCCTGGCTAAAAGCAGAGGGCTCAGGAGGCACGAACGCGCCTGCCGTGAGAGTCGTCGAGCTTGACAGCAACAGGAAATGGATAACCCAGACCAACCTGGCGTTCGCCAGGGGCACATACGACTGGACCCAGAAGAAGCTCACCTTCAGGACAGGCATCAATACCAGCTATCTCTATGTATATGCCAATATCTGGGACGGCTACGGCACATTCTGGATGGACGATGTGGAACTTTCCCCCTTTTTCGGACCCACGACCTACCTGAATGGCGTACTCACGCAGAACCCGGACGGCATGGTGACGCACTTGCATCATCCTATTATTTTAACAACGAACTCTGGTTAAAGATTGGCAGTGAGTTGTTTTCGAACATCATTTATAAACATGCTTTCTATGCTCAACATTTATCACAATAATTAGAAGTTTATCTCCCTGTATCTGATATAATATCCGGTATTTACCCACTCGCCATGAAAACATTTCCTTAAGTTTGCCTTTTAGCGGCTTACCTTCATATGGATTTTCTTTTATCTCTTTCAACCCTTCGACAACTCTATCCTGCAATTTTCTATCGAGTTGAGAGAACTCTTTATCAAATTTATTTGATAGAATAAGATTATATTTCATACCCATGTTTTTTTAAGAAATCTTCAAATTTAATAACTCTGCCATTCTTAATATCCTGTAATCCTTCTTCTATTGCTTTCAATGTTTCAGTGTCACTCATGATTTCAAGAGTTTCTATCGCGGATTCAATCTCCGTATCCACTCTTCTCAGGGTTTCAATAAAAACCTGTGTCTGGATTTCTGCTTCAGTCATTGTGTTCATATTTACACCTATGTAGTTTATGGATATATTATCTTCTCGTCCTTCCATAAAGCTCCATGTTTTCATGACTTCCATCACAACCTTCTTCTTCTCCTGCCTCATCCCCAACCCCAGCTTTGAAGAGATCGCAGGCACACCCATTTTCTGGAGCCTTGTAACCAATAACGGCAGCACACCAGTCCTGGATACCATCTCCAGAACCGGCGCGAACTCGATAAAAGTAAGCATCCCCTGAACAACCAACAGCAGGAGCGGATATCCGACGTAAGACCTGATAACAGCAGAACCCCTTTCCTACTACACCCTCTCAGCCTGGCTAAAAGCAGAGGGTGCAGGAGGCAAGAACGCGACTGTTGTGAGGGTTGTGGGGCTTGACAGGAACCGGAAATGGATAACCCGGACCAACCTGGCGTTCGGCAAGGGCACATACGACTGGACGCAGAAGAAGTTCACTTTCAGGACTGGCATCAATACCAGCTATCTCTATGTATATGTAAATATCTGGGAGGGCTACGGCACATTCTGGCTTGACGATGTGGAACTTTCGTCCTTTTTCGGACCCACGATCTACCTGAACGGATGCCTTCACGCAGAACAAATAAGAACTCTCGCATGTTAGAAACAATCTTTTTCTTGATTCGATCGGATGCTGCTCGTGCGCCGCAAATAGATAAAATGTTGAAACTTTAATATAGTGGAGAATAAATTAAGTATATTGAAATATTTAGACGTTGGGGTCAACTAATCATGAGCCAATTGGCTCATAGATACTGTATGA
>CBFFLL010000145.1:0-7046 GCA_965642175.1 Candidatus Methanoperedens nitratireducens
CATGGAACCTTCCAGGGAAATGTTTGAGCATTTCGTAGAGAGCACCAATATTTATCTGAGCATGTACAAGTCCTGGATAGATGCACTTGAAAAAATGTCCGAAAAGGCCAAGGAGATGTCCAAACAAACCTCTGATCCAGAGGCGTCTAAAGAATTTTATAATCTCTGGATAAAGATGTATGAAAAGGCTTTTGATAGCTTTTTCGAGGACATGCCCACAATAGGAGGACCTATGAAGGAGGTCATGGAGCCACTAAAGATCATGGCTAAAATCTACGCGGACACATTTATCAATATGTCAAAGATATGGATGAAATCGGGTGTTCGTTCAGCGTCAGCGTATCCGGGGAAGGATAGAACATGAGCGAATCAGATGGTTTAAGTATGGAAAAATCAAATTTTGAATCCACACAGGAATTTAATAACCAGTGGTTAAAGACCTACGAAGCCATATGGGCAAACTCGTCGAGATGCCTGCTGTGGGTCCGCACGTGAGAAATCTGAGAAAATGACGAAGGTTTTCTCTACATTTGTTAACCTTTATGCAGCAGGGATGGAGACCCGTTCCAATTTACAGAGTGTATTCATGGAAGCAATGCGCAAAGTGCAGGAAAAGACTGCAAAGGATATGGAATGGGAAATCAGTCATGAGAAATGTAAAGATTTTTACAGGATCTGGATAGAGACGTATAGCGAGACCTTCAAGGAATTCTCGAAATCAGATCACTTTGCGTCAGATATGGGGAAACTGAATTCACATTTAATGGATTTTCAAAAATACAACAGGGAAATGCTTGACGAGAATTATCTGAAACCCATAAATCTCCCCACAAAAACGGAAATCGACGAGATCAATAAAGAGTTATATTCTCTCAAGAAAACAGTAAAGGAACTGACCATCCAGATCAAAGAACTAAATGAGAAAAAATAGGGTTGTAAGGATATGACATGAACATACTTAATTTAATTGAAGATTTTGAGAAGTTCAAATGTGGAATGGAATTATTCCTGAAACCACCCGAATTTTCGGTTGGAACAACGCCTTCTGAGTTAATATTTAGTGAAGATAAGATGAAACTTATCCATTATATCCCAATAGTGGAAAAACCACATCTGGTTCCAATACTCATAGTGTATGCACTCGTGAACCGATACTACATTCTGGATCTCCAACCTGATAAGAGTGTTATAAAGAAGCTTTTGGAAGAAGGTTTTGATGTTTATGTCATTGACTGGGGATATCCATCAGGTGCAGACAGATATCTCACACTTGATGATTATGTGAACGGTTATATAAATAATGCTGTTGATAAGATAAGAGAGCGGTCTGGATTGGATAAGATCACCCTGCTCGGAGTATGTCAGGGCGGAACTTTTTCTGTGATGTATGCCGCAATGCATCCTGAAAAGGTGAAAAACCTGGTTACGCTAGTGACTCCTGTGAACTTCGATACTGATAAAGGACTTCTTCATCTCTGGGCAAAAAGCTTAGACGTGGATAAAATCGTGGACTACTATGGAATAGTGCCTGGAGATTTCCTGAATTCAGGATTCCTGCTCACAGACCCCTTCAGGCTTATGATCGACAAGTATGTAGGTCTATTCGAGCGGATCGAATGTAAACCTGGAGATAAAGAAGGCGAGCTTCAAAATGAAGAAACTGTCAAGAATTTCCTCAGAATGGAAAAATGGATATTCGACAGTCCCGACCAGGCAGGTGAAACCTTCAGGCAGTTCATGAAAGACTGCTACCAGAAGAACCTCCTCATCAAGAACGAGATGATACTCGATGGAAAGAAGATCAATTTGAAAAATATCACAATGCCCCTTCTTAACGTCATGGCCGAAACGGATCACCTGGTTCCCAACGCTGCGAGCATTCCCCTTAACGATGCCGTATCAAGTGAGGATAAACAGATGCTTGTTTTCCCGACCGGGCACATCGGCATCTTTGTGGGCTCAAAATCCCAGAAAGAGGTCTGCCCAAAGATCGCAGCGTGGTTGAAGCCCAGGTCTCTTCTCGATGGAAAAGGAGACGAAAAGACTGAATCTGGAAACGAAGAGTTGCCTGAATTAGCCAAAGAAAAGACGGTTGAACAAAAGAGAAAGAAGCGCAAATCAAAGGTGAACAAAAAATGAGACTTGAAAACAAGGTCGTAATTATTACAGGAGCGGGAAGCGGTATTGGTAAAGAAACTGCACTCCTGTTTGAAAGAGAAGGAGCTAAAGTAGTTGTCGCCGATGTGAATGAAAAGGCTGGGGAGGAGACAGTTGTTGAGATCAAGAAAAATGGGGAGGGATTTTTCGTAAAATTGGATGTAACCAATAGAGAACAATCAAAACAGATGGTTAAAACTACTATGGAAAAATATGGTAAAATAGATGTTTTGATAAATAATGCAGGCATTGTCCAGGATGCACTTATATTTAAGATGACAGAAGAACAGTGGGATAGGGTCATTGATATAAACCTCAAAGGAGTTTTTAATTGTACTCAGGCAGTGGTTGAGGTTATGATAAAACAGGGGAATGGCGTGATCATTAACACATCCTCTATTGTTGGATTAAATGGCAATGTTGGGCAGGTCAATTATGCTGCAACTAAAGCCGGTCTTATCGGTATGACAAAGACCCTGGCTAAGGAATTGGGGGGAAAAGGGATTCGTGTTAATGCAGTAGCGCCTGGATTCATACAGACTCCGATGACCTCAAGCGTGCCTTTTAAAATCCTTGAAATGATGAAAGAAAAAACTCCATTGCGCAGACTTGGCGAACCAAAAGATGTTGCGAATGCATATTTGTATCTTGCTTCAGACGAGGCAAACTTTGTTAATGGAGCAGTACTTTGTGTGGATGGGGGGTTAGTAATATAATAAAAAGGTGAAAACAATGAATAATGTAGTTATTGTATCTGCGACCAGAACAGCCGTCGGAAACTTCGGGGGAAGTCTGATTAACATACTGGCTAAATATGACCGTATTTTTCCTTTAGCAGCAGGTAAAGCGCTAAAAGATGTTTATTCAGGGAAGAGTTATGAAGAAATCGTCATCCCTTCATCTCATATTGGTCTTTCGGTGAGCAGGGAAGCACATCTGAACCTATGGCCGAAAGTGCGTGGATGGGTAGTGCGGACCGAGTAAATGATTTGGTAATACCAAGGATTGGAACCATCAAAAGTTGCTAAGAATTATCCCTCCCGATCTCTCTAACAATATCGCTGGCGCTAATTATGCCAACAGGCGTCTGAGGTTCGCTTAAATCCCTGTCCATTACCAGTAGCCTGTGGATATGTTTCTTCTGCATTACATCTGCGGCCTTCTCAAGAGTCGTCTCCGGCCTGATAAACTCCACATAAGGGGTCATTATCTCCTCGGCTGTTAGAAGCTCCCAGTTCTGTTTACCAAAGTGACGCAGCACATCACACTCGGAGACTATTCCCATTACCCCTCTCTCCGGACCTATTACAGCAACTCCGGATACCTCTTCCCGGGCCATGATCTTAGAAATCTCCCTGATTGAGAGCGTTGATGGGATGGTTACCACCCTCTTAGTCATCACGTCCTTGAGTAACTTGACTTTCTTTTTCAAAACTTTACCTCCCAAATAAGTGAATTTAGAGTTCTACGAATAAATAGCTGTCGCAGAATGATGATACCATAAGCTACTTGTATGATTAAAAACCATATACTAATGGGGCTAAAAAGAGCCTTGAGCAAAAATAAGTGGAGGTTAGAAAGATGATAAGTGACGAATTTAGAAGATTTCAAGAGACTATGAACAGAATGTTTGAAGAACTATGGGGCGTACCAGCACCAGGCAGGCTGTTGCTACCACCAGGCGAAAGAGCAATTGAAAAATATGAAAGACCTTTTGCTAACATCAGGAGACCATTTGTCGATATGGTTGAGACAGATAAAGAAATTATAGCTACGGCAGAAATGCCTGGTCTGGAGAAAGAAGATATCAAAATCAATATCACTGAAGATAAGCTTGAGATCTCAGCTGAGACGAGACATGAAGAAGAAAAACAAGAGAAAGGTTATGTATATAAAGAGAGAAGAAGCGGAAGCTATTTTCGTGCAATATCTCTACCATCTCCAGTAGATTCTGACAATTCCAAGGCTTCATATAATAATGGAGTTCTTGAGATAAAGATGCCAAAGACAGAAATTAAGAAGAAGACACCAGTAAAGGTTGAGTAAATTTACGATAAAATTATGGTATAGAGTATGTGCCCAAATTAAAATGGAGAGTAAACCGGGTGATCATCATTTTTGGGCTCATGGAAACCCCATGGCTTAAATGATATAGAAATGCCAAATACAGGTAAAACTGTGTGCGGAATAACTATGGATTTGGTTCCCTCCCGGGCTTGAATCCCTTTTAAGCATCCAGAGATTTGTGATTTCTGTACCCGGCACAAAGGTCGGAGACCATGTCACGATCGAGATCGAGCGGGACATGCAGAATCGTGATCGTAACCCTTGAATGGGGTAAGTGAGGAGTAAATGAAAGAGATTGGCTTCATCAATGGTAAAACAAAGATAAGAATAAAAAATAACAATCTATCAACATATCTGGAAATAATTGAAACTGCTGGTTATGTGGTGAAGGCAAATAAATGTAAGAGAAAGGAAGGGTGGAGAGATGTGTTAATGATAGGTAAAGCCAGGGATTTTGAGGATTTTTTCAGCGAAAATGTTGCTATAAAAGAAATCTATAAACAGTTCCCGCAGATATATCGCCTTCTTTTTAACCATGGAGAAATTATACTGTATATGCTCCAGGATCATGAGATTGTTTAACAACTGCATGAAGCTATTTTCAACAGCTATTCCATTAAGATTATCAGCTTCTTGAGGCTGAGGGATTTCAAGGTCACGTTGCTTCCATCGAAAAAGATTTAGATAAATCAAAAGAAAGCGATTATTTTATCGTCCATCCTCCATCTACGACAAGCGATACCCCAGTGATGAAATCTGCATCAGGAGAGGCAAGAAACACTGCTGCACCTGCGATTTCCTCAGGTCTTCCTGCTCTTCCTGTCGGAGTCGCAGACATGAGTTCCTTTCTTGCATCCTGGTCTCTGAGAAGCTCCGAGGTCATAGGGGTCTCGATCACTCCGGGGCAAATAGCATTGATATTGATATGGGGCGCATAATCCAGCGCCATCTCTTTTGTGAGGAGGATCAATCCTCCTTTTGATGCGCAATAGGCGGGACTCGCCGCGAAGCCCACGATACCGGCGATAGAGGCTATGTCGATAATCCTGCCCTTTATTACATCATTTTCGTTTTCTAGCATCGCGGGTATGGCACGCTTTGAGCAGAGAAAAGCCCCCTTCAGATTTACATCGATTACCGCGTCCCATTCTTCCTCGCTCGTCTCATGGGCAAGATGTGATCTGTAGATTCCCGCATTGTTTACGAGTATGTCAAGCCTCCCGAATTTTTCAATAGTTCTACCGATAAGTCGATCAACATCATCCGCTTTTGAGACATCAGCCTGTACTACGATATACATTCCACCAATTTTCTTGATTCTATCCACTGTCTCCTGTGCCTTTCGTTCATGGCAGTTGACCGTGACAGAGGCACCTTCTGCCGCAAAAAATGCGGCTAGTGCCTGACCAATCCCCGTCCCCGCTCCGGTAACGACTGCAAACTTCCCTTTCAGCCTCATAGCAGATCCCCTTGAACAGTATATATTCCTTCCAAGTATTTCGTGTATATGTAACGAGAGCGTCGGAAAAGTCGATATTTTGAGGTATTTCAATCAGACAAAAAATTTCAATATGGCAGAACATAGCGATTTACTGAGTTAAATTTCATTCAATGTTTCAATTTTGGGACTTTTCCGACAATCTCGTAACAAAATTTCATATAAGCCCCCAGTTGAAAATTCTATATCACATAACATAAATGTGTGTGTGCTTTATACTTCATTTCCGCTAATTATTAATACCTTATAGACTTAATAACATGTAGGAGTTTTGCTCGTATAGATTTGATTGAAATATAATTTTGATGGAGGTTAGTTATGGCAGGACAATTAGCAGGACAGCCAATCTATATTCTAAGAGAAGGCAGTCAAAGAACAAAAGGAAGAGAAGCGCAGCATAACAATATCATAGCTGCAAAGGCAGTCGCTGCAGCGGTCAGGACAACTCTAGGACCACAGGGTATGGATAAAATGCTCGTGGACGCGCTGGGGGATATCGTAATCACAAATGATGGCGCCACCATTCTCCAGACAATGGACATCCAGCATCCGGCAGCTAAGATGATCGTGGAAGTTGCAAAGACCCAGGATGATGAGGTCGGAGATGGCACAACAACGGCAGCAGTGCTTGCAGGTGAATTCCTGAAGAATGCTGAAGAACTCCTGGAGCAGGGTGTGCATCCCACGGTCATCGCCAGCGGATACAGGCTTGCATCGGCAAAAGCAAAAGAGATCCTTAAAACCCTTGCAAAACCAGTGACCTTTGAAGATAAGGATTTATTATTGAAGATCGCTGTGACTGCGATTACCGGAAAAGGATCTGAAGCGTCCAAGGATGTTTTCTCCAACCTTGCGGTAAATGCCATATTAGCGGTGGTTGATAAAGAGAATGGCAAATATACAGCAGATATTGAAGATATCAAAATTGAAAAGAAAGTGGGTGGCAGTGTAGAAGCATCAGAGCTTATCGAAGGCATGGTAATCGATAAAGAAAGAGTTCATACCAACATGCCAAAGAAGGTCCATAATGCCAGAATCCTTCTGCTTTCCGAAGCTCTTGAGCTCAAAAAGACAGAAGTGAAATCCGAGATCTCAATAAAAACACCTGACCAGCTCCAGTTATTCCTTGACCAGGAAGAACAGATGTTGCATGACATGGTCAGCAAAGTGATCAATAGCGGTGCAAATGTAGACTTTGTTGAGAAAGGAATAGATGACATTGCACAGCATTATCTTGCAAAAGCAGGCATATACGCAGCAAGGCGCGTAAAGAAAAGCGACATGGAAAAACTTGCACGCGCAACCGGTGCAAAGATACAGACAG
>CBFFLL010000146.1:0-6942 GCA_965642175.1 Candidatus Methanoperedens nitratireducens
TAACCGAACACCAATGCAAAATGATTAATCGACATCAAAAGATTAATTTTATGTATTCACCATTCGCCCATACTGTACATATAATTAGCGCTGTGAACATCTTTCAGTCTATTCCCTTATGGGAAATAGCAGAATTATATTATTGCCTCTCAATACCACAGACCCCAGAGAGCGCAATTTCACTCCGCCTGCAAGCTCAATAGTGTCTATAAGATGCAGGTTCATATTATCGTCGGCGCTTTCAAGCTTACCTTCAAGGGTGTGTTTATCTCCTTTCATCTCAACCTGAACTCTGGAACCTATTAATGATTGAACTTTTTTATTGGGAAACAAGATAACTCCTTAACCTTCTTTTGTATCGTCTGATACTTCAAGTTTTGTATGAGTATGCAATAACGTAGTAATCTTGATATGGATATCGGGAGCAGCATGTTTGTCTATTTGCTTAAGTATCTATAGGTAGATGCTGCATTTCAACCGTATCATTTCCACTGGAAAACAGGTTAGATAGCGCCAATATAACAATATATTCCGGGGTCAAAATCCCTCCCTCGACATTTTATATTTAATTCAATCATCATTTAAAGATTTTTCGGCGCGCTTATTATTTTCATGAGGTGGGCTGGGCTGTCTTTCTTAAGCAGGCGTATTTGAAAAAAATGTACGCAATTTTTATGCCGTTCTTTGACCAGCATGACATGCCTGTGCAACTTGTTCTCTGACCGAGGTAGAAATTCAGGAGCTTGAGCAGGAATTATTTTACTTTAACATTTGGATCATTAACAGAAAAAACACCAGGGACTAGTCCACTGGACTCACTAACTGTCAAATACACACAAATAACTTCATTTTCGTTAGTAATAACCCAAACATTTAATTGTTCATTTTCGTAGTATCTATTTGAACGATACGAATAGATATTAACCGCTTGATTTGCATATTTAGCTAAATCATACCCTCCTTCTTCACAAACGATCTTTTTTAAGCCCCAATTTGCATCTAATAAAGTTTCTGGCAAATTCAAAGATAACTGTTTATTAAAACCGGAAGTTCGTATTCCAACTTTATCAAGTTCCTCTTGAACTAAAGTTTCTTTTTTTGGTTGAGTATTAACACAACCGGTTATAATGATCAATAAAATAAGACTTAACAGTAGTAAATATTTCATTATATGTGAGATGGTCTGATTACCTCTTAAATTCATTTGTCACCTCAGAATTCATCATACCCCTTCTTGAAGGATACTCCGCCAGTTAGCGTTTTTCCAGTGTTTTCTTCAGGTGTCCGTATTTTGGCTTTCTCTCTTATGTTTCGAGGCACACCATTAACATTATGAAAAAGCAGGGGAGTACTTTGAACAAGACTGCACATTAGTTATTACTTATGAAAGTTCTTCATATGCTTATTAAGCTTCCTTCCTTCCATTACTACCCCACATTTCGGGCACTGCTGAAATGCATGAACTTCTTTTAAATGGAAGTCCATCATAACAAGCGATTTCAAAACGCCACATATTTCACATTCAACATGAAAATGAGTTGTTTTCATATGCTCAATTAAACTCTCACTTTCTATTAAAACAGCGCATTTAGGACAGATCTTCTTATTGTGGCTTTCCAGTAAATGCAGTTCAAGAACCTGATTAGAATAGAAGCTTGAACATGCAGGACATATTGACATATCATGATCGTCGTGCATATGATCTTCTAGAACACTGGGCTTTACTGGTGTTCTGCAGATTTCACATATTACATATCCATGAATTTCTTTTAGATGGTATAAGATAGACTCTGCACTTATCAATAATTCACATTCTGTGCATATTGTTTTCTCATGTTTTTCAAGAAGATGTGTCTCTAAATTCTCGCAATAATCTTTGCAAACATCACATTTTACCCGTCTATGGAATTCCCTCATGTGTTTTTCAAACTTTTTTTGAGAGCATAATATTCCACAAATACCACATTCAGTGAAATCATGTTTTAGGAGAAGATGTTTTCCATATTCCAAAAGTGATACTTCAGTATTACATTCGACGCATTTAAATATATTACTAGTATTATATTCTTTAGGCTGATGGTATCGGTTTTTATGTTCCTCTAACCTTTGAAGACTGAAAACTTGGTTACATAGTGAACACTTGATATATCCATGAAACCGAATCATATGGTCTTCAAATATCTCGAAAGGCACATTTTCACCGCATTCAAAGCATCTGATATTTCCAATAAGCGTAAAATATGACATCAATGTCCCTTAATTTCAATAAATATAAATTTATTTATCACAATGTAAATTATATTTTTTAGTTCCGATCATGAGACTAATATAGGAACTTTCTGGTCGCACGTCTTGGTACATGTACTAATAATTGATGCAGACTCTTTTGAGCTTAATTCAGAAATCAGACAATTTAGTTTTTTATCCAAAAATAGAGAATGGGATACTCTTATCCCAAATCGTTTGTATCTCGTGATACTATTTTATATTTCTTTGGTTTTGTCCCTTCTAAGTATATTATTTTGTTCTTTTCAATAAGGTTATCGATATCGTGATAAGCATTTTCTTTAATCTTTTTTCTGTCATAGCCTTCTTTCTCAAACAGGTCGCTTATGTCAGCAATGACGAACTCTTCTGGAAGGTCAGTTATCTCCTTAGTCTGCCTTTCCAATGGATTCGGTATGCCTTTTTTCTCAGGTTTAGGTTTCACTAACTTTGTTATTTTCTCAGGTTTTAGTCTCACATACTTTGGTTTTTTGGGTGGTTTCTTTTCCTTTCTCAAAAGCTCAACTTTTGGAGTTTCCACTTTCAAGACTTGAAAACTGCCAAAGAATTTCTCAACAAGCTCCTGAGTTGCTTCTTCCGTTTTCGGAATCAATTGAAAGACAATACCGCTTTCCTCATCTGTTACTTTATATCCTAAAGATTTGATTTTCATTTTATCAATCTTAGGTCTTTCACTTGCTTTAAATAATTTTCTATCCATATCCATTCGTTTAGTATATAGCGTTTGAACTGAATATATTCCCTACAAAATTGCGGAGTTAAGTTTTAATGATTAAAGGCTAATTATCTGTCATAGGGAGAAACATGATATGATCAAAGTAAAACAGCCCGCGGACATTTATGCTTATCAGATGAAGGTAACGCTGGAGGATAGTAAACCGCCAATCTGGAGAAGGATACAGGTTACAAGCGCCACTGCATTATACAGGCTTCACAAGATTTTGCAGGTGGTAATGGGCTGGAGTGATTACCATCTCCACGAGTTCATTATCGATAATATGCATTACGGCGAACCGAGTCAGGATTATGCGTTTAAAATGAAGAACGATAAAACCATGAAATTAGGTCAAGTGATTTCTGGAGAGGGAACTAAGTTTGCCTATATATACGATTTTGGAGATAACTGGTATCACAAAATCCTGGTTGAAAAGATTCTGCCATTGGAGCCGGATAAGCATTACCCCATCTGCCTTAAAGGCAAACGTGCCTGCCCTCCTGAGGATTGCGTCGGAATCCATGGCTATTACGGTTTTGTGGATGCAATTCAGCATCCCAACCATCAGGAGCATCATGACATGCTGGAATGGGTGGGCGGCAGCTTTGACCCCGAAGCTTTTGATCTTAATGAAATCAACCAAAAGTTAAGAAAAATCAGATAAAGAATTAAAGGCAAAGATAGCCACCATTGACGTGTTAAAACAGAGCAATTTCAAGGAATGGTTTGAAGGAAGAAATAGCTGAAAAAAGTTTGGAGCGTACTCACCGCATTCCGCTGCGCTTCGTACGATGCCCTTTTATAATAATATTCGAAGGGAGCATAATATGAGAAAAACCTCAATCATGATGGAGTGGATCGATATGGAGCCTGCATCCGTTACCTTTTCAACTATTTCAATATCAAGCTACAATCTTTAATCTGTGATGGGCAAGCGGTGATCTGAGAATTTGGTGTTGGCGGTGGTGGTGGCGGATGCATCGGCGCAGATGCTCCATTTTTCGAAATTGAGTGGCGAGGATAAGATTGCATTTGACAGTCTGATGAATAAAGCGAGGGAACATGCGTCATATTGCACGGTTACGCCCATGCTTGAGCCGATGGATGCAGTTTTTCTATCAATACTTGGGAACAAGAGAAAGAGATTATCTCACTGCGCCGATCACTTCAAATACTCCCAAATAATCAGAGCATTTAGCCAAGTTATATTCATTCCCATACCTGCCACAAGCCCAAGCACAGCACCGCAAAGATAATTGTCTCGCTTTTCCAGATATATTGTTTTTGTTCATTTGATGATACATCCTTGACCGTTGATGAGTACTAATACTTACACATCATTCTAACGAGCTAAAAATATGACAGGTATTTCAAAATTATTGGAAATGATTTACGAAGCTTTGTTTTCTCCATCTCCGCACGATGAATTATATAAACCTTCAGCGATTTTGCCGGGCATGATTTTTTATTATTTAGTTACAATTATAATAGTGATTACGGTAATTTATCTTGTTTTGAATTATGTCGGTTTTGATTGGAGTTTATTGGGGTTCTGAGGTGCATAGAAACGAACACAATCAATCAGTATCCATGTTGTTCCAGAACCCTGCATAAACCGGATAATGATCAGAAACTGCTATTGTGCTATTATAGTCCCCGGTTAAATTCTGCATCAAACCTGAATACGCCTGATCCTCCCGTATAATCAGTCCTTACAGGATTGGTTATGATAATCCTGTCATAAGTGCAATCTGTTGATTTCGTAGTAGTATACATGCTGTTATTTATAATCCAATAATACTCAATGCTTCGGAGCGGTGATTTAAAATATTAATAAAACTCATGATGATACTATGACAAACATTAATAAATCATTAACAAGAGGGAGCTTAATATCAGTGGCTTTTTCTATTATTATATTAGTATATTCTTTCTTTATGGGACAATTGCTATGGGGCATAATTGTGATATTTCTGGTTGTAATTCTTTTAAGACTTATTCATGCTGGAGCTAATAATCCCATGAATAATCCGTTTTTATGGATTCTATCAATAATCATTATACTATATTCCTTCTATTTAGGAATGTTACTATGGGGGATTATAGCTGTGCTTCAGATAGCTATTTTATGGTTACTTATGTCCCTCATTTATCGTGCAATTGGGAAAGTAATAAAGAAATAACATCTTTTCTTATTCTGCTTAAAAAATTTTATTTTTAGTTGTGAGTGAAAGTAATATGATATGGTGACGTGACATGAGAGACATAAGTAACATAAATATACTAACCGTCCATGAAAAAAAGACAGAAAGGGTGGTTCTTTCCTCCACAAAAACCTTCCAAACATAAAGTCCCAGAAAATGTTAAGATAGAGGTAGAAATGAAAGCAAAGGAACTTGTTGATTCATTTCTAAAGCCAAAATACATCAAGACCACGCCTAACGATGAAGATTTCATCTACATAGTGGACATTTACGCAAACTGGTATCGTAACTATTTTCACTTCCATTCAAAGTATCGCTCCCTTAGTCCGAATGCCATATCACCATTTTTAGAAACGAAGTTTGCTCGCATGGAATCTGTTGGGAATGACCTTTTCAATCTCTCGTATATGAGACATACAGGGCAATGGTTAGAAATTTATACAGGCTTATCTGTGGACGAATGTTTAGCTGCTATCAAAGATGACTCACATTTTCTACCGTAAAAGGAAGTAATCAAACATATTCTTTTGAAAGTATGAAATACGCAATGGAATTGCAGAAGGATGTGACGTTGAGAAACTTTAGAATTAATTTTTATAGTATATAGTAGAGTTATACAGTGTAGAACAGTCTAAAATTATATGGGAGAATAAAATGAAAATCAGGATAGTCAGTTCAAAAAACGAAATCGATTCGCTCAGTAAAGCTGAAAAGATAACTCATCTTACTTTCAGACCTTCAAATAAAGATATTTTTGCTCTGGTACAAAAATGTCCTGAAGTTAAAGCCATACACATACCGAGTTCATATATCCGGACTATATCAGATTCCACAAAGATGTTCTTGGAAATGCAAGGTATCTCACTATTGGAAGGTGATGTATGGGGTCATAGAAAGGATATTAACGAATATTATGAGATAAAGCAAGAATATATTGACATGATTAAAGAACTCAAATCAGAGGGTTTATCTGAGGCTGATATTTTGAAAAAAATGGAAAGAATATCTGGACTTAGCACGGATTTACTAAAGTTCCTTATGAAGAAAAAGTAAAAAAGAAATAACCCATTCAAAATTTAATTGAAAGGGTTTGGTATCTGGTAATTCAAAGTTTCTTTAGTTTTTCAACGCCTGCCTTCTTTACGTTGGGCTTATTAATTTTATCAGGCATCCATGATGGTTTATTTTTAGGAGCAGAGACGAGTGCTTTCCATCCTTTAAATAGATGGACTTTCTTTGTTCCTCTTTCCCTTAATCTTATTTCGGCAGGATTTGATTTTGTCCCTTTACTGCGGTTAGCTGCTTTCAACGCTGCCTGCCGTGGCTGGCTACCTGTGAATATTCCAATCTCTTTACCATTCTTCCCTCTTAGAACAAAACTTCTTGTTCTTATTATGGTCTTACTGCTCTTACTTTTTGTTTTCACCATATTTTCATACCCTGACAACGATTTGTTGTCTTGTCATTAATTTACTATTGTAATATATAAGTTTTACTATGATACTGTCGGCTATGCTCACTGATTTGAAAATATGCTGCTACTGATGCCCATGCTTTTTAGCACCCATAACCAAAGCTTGCTCAACCCACACCATGTCCTTCATGACCAGCACAATCTTATCCCGCAGCGGATAACTCTCTACTGAGTTCTTGAGAAGATCTCCGTAATTTTGATACTTACCTGATACTGTCGGATAAGTCCCAAACTCCATACAATTTTTAATACTGTTTTAGTCC
>CBFFLL010000147.1:0-6931 GCA_965642175.1 Candidatus Methanoperedens nitratireducens
ATGCTCTTCTTTTTACCGGAAAGGCAGGAATAAAGGGCAGGATGTATAAGGTTGCGGTTGTGCCCATTGAAGTAAGAAAACAACTTGAAGAGGGCGATCTGATTAAATAGTCATATCAGCTGATTCATGCAGATGCAACCTTAAATCAGCGCAGAGTTGATCAACAATATTCACACCCCCGTCCTTCTAAACTGCACCGTCCCGATAACCAGCATCACCCCAGCCGCCACAGCCAGCCCCGCCATCCCTGTCACAGGCATACCCCCCATAAACAATTCCCGTACGCTGTCTATCGCATAGCTCAACGGATTCACCATTGCCAGCATCCTCAGCCACTCAGGCATTTTATCATACGGCATGAGCGCATTGCTTGCAAAGAACAGCGGCATACTGATCATGCTGTTCACAGCCGCATAACCGTCGTGGTCGCTGATATGCAGGGCAAGAGTCGTGGAAATAGCTGAAAACAGTACTCCGAACAGGAATAATGTGAGATATACCAGGACAATGTTAAGCGGACTGTGTATCCTCACCCCCAGCAGTGCTGCGATTAGGAGGATCACAGTAGCCTGAAGCAGTCCCCTGGTGCTGATAAACAGTATCTTGCCCAAAAGGATGCTCTCTCGTGGTGCAGGCATGGCAAGGAACTTGTTCAAAAACCCGAGAACCTTATCAAATATCAAAAGAGCCCCTCCCTGCAGCGAAGAGAACAGCATCGTCATAACCAGTATGCTCGGTGTCAGGAACTCAAGATAATTGTCAGTTGTCGTGGGCAGGGTAAGCCCTACCAGCACCAGCCATGCCGCAGGCGTAACAAGAGATGCCACCACATTGATCCGGCTGCGACTCCATTTTTTAATATCCCGCTCAAAATAATATAGTATCTGCTTCATCCCCGCCTCCGCAGCATGCTCCTGAACTTATGTCCATCAAATCCGGTCTGCTCTTCCGGAGTTTTGATATTCTCAAGAAAAACATCGTTCAGGGATGCGTCCGCTCCCAGACCCAGTTTCAGATTCCTTGGTGAATCCACAGCAACGATACATCCCCTGTCGATAATCGCCACCCTGTCGCAGTATTCATCTGCTTCCTCCATATAATGGGTCGTCATAAAGATCGCCATACCCCGTTTCTTCAATGCTGATATATGCTCCCATATCTTCTTCCTGGCAGCCACGTCCAGCCCCAGGGTCGGCTCATCCAAAAACAGCACCTCAGGCTCGTGAACCAGTGCCTGTGCCAGTTCCAGCCGCCTGCGCATCCCGCCTGAGTATGTCCGCACAAGATCGCCCGCACGCCCGGTGAGCCCCAGCAGTTCGAGCACATCATCCACCCGCATGTTCCGGTCCGGCACACCGTAGAGTTTGGCATACAGCATCACATTCTCGCGCCCGGTCAGTTTTATATCAACAGCCATATCCTGCGGCACGTAACTGATGGTCCCCCGCACCTTCTTTGCATCCTTCACAACATCATACCCGCAGACACGGGCAGTGCCTCCGCTCGGCTTAAGCAGCGTAGTGAGTATCTTTACTGTAGTGCTTTTACCGGCACCATTGGGACCCAGGAGGCCGAATATCTCGTTCCCCACATTAAGATTTATATGGTCTACTGCACACAGGCTGTTGAAGTACTTGGTCAATCCGCTAATCTCGATCATAGGTATCCCCTTGCTAATGCATAAATTTCTCTGAACTCTGAGGAATAATAGATTTCACTGGTATACAGGTAGAACAGGATCTTAGCAGCTACGATGGCTATGGCACCGGAAACTACCATCAGGATGACTGCCCTGTCTAAATTGGAATACTGCAGTTCTTTAAGGTACGTGCGGGTCGGGTGAGCGCGGAAAGCCCTGCTTTCAATGGATACCGCAAGCACACCTGCCCGCCTCACACAGCTGGCAAGGGTCGGTGTCAGAATGCTCAGGGCTGTCCTGATCATGCCGGATCCGAACCTGGTTGGCTTGAATCCTCTTAGTCGCTGGACAGTTACCACAGTTGCCACCTCTGCTATGATGATCGGCAGGAATCTCACAGCAGTGACCACCATAAAAGCTACGCTGTAAGGTACTTTGAGTCTCACCAGACCGTTTAACATGTCCCTCGGGTCTGTTGTCCAGCACATCAACAGTCCCAGTGAGAGTACAGTAGCTGAGCGCAGCCCCTGAACAGCTCCATAATGGAATCCCTCCTTATACACATACAGTCCTCCGTAGGTAAGCCATCCGAGAACAGGAAGATCAGGTCTGATTATAGTAAAAATGACAGTCCTTGGGACCTGGGAGTAGAACAGTGCCTGGGAATACATGGTACCCCATATCACTAGTAATAATAATACAGCCAGGGTTTTTAATTTTATTGCCGGCAGCTTTGCAGGGACATATCCGGCCAGCACAGTGAGGAACAGCAGCAGCATCGTCTTCTGGTTATCCAGCGCCACCACAATAAAAGCAGCCGACAGCAGCAGTATGATCTTGGCCCTGGGATCCATTCGATGGATCACTGTATCCCCGGGCGAGGGTTCTGCAATAGTCCGTGCGTCTAACATAGTGCCTCCGGGAGTTCATCGATCAAAAGAGCTTTAATACCGAGACCGTGAGCAATTTCCATACTCACCGGCTGTTTCAGGGACGCCCGTTTAAGTATCTCCTCATCCATAAAGATCTCCCTGGCACTGCCGTCTGCTATTACGCAGCCGTCGCTTAACACAATGATCCGTGTGGCATACTGCATGGCAGTCTCGACATCATGGGTACAGAAGACCAGGGTACTGCCGTTATTTGTGAAGTACTTCATCATATGTTCGATATGTATTCTGTCCTGCCCTGTGGTAGGCTCGTCAAGAAGTATAAGTTCAGGCTCCATAGACAGTACTGAAGCAACAGCCGTTCGAAGCCTCTGACCCCTGCTGAGTGCCTGGGGAGTATCGCTGCGCAGATCCAGGATCTGCATAGCCTCAAGGGAACGGCTGGCTCTTAGCTCAATATCCTTCAGACCCAGGTTGGCGGGACCAAAAACCGCCTCCTCGTACACACTGTCGCAGAAGAGCATAAGATCAGGATTCTGGAAAACCAGCCCCACCCTGCCTGCAAGGGAATATGGATTTATGGACCCTGTAGCCTGACCGAATACCTCGATTTTGCCCTTATCTGGCTTCAACATTGCCGGCATGTGCATAAGCAGGGTGGATTTGCCAGAGCCGTTGCTGCCCATCAATGCCACCCGCTCACCCCTTTGGATGTCAAGATTGATGTTCTTCAGCACCATCGTATCTTTCCTGTAACCAAACCACATGTTCCTGATTGAGATTACCGGATCTCCGGTGACGGTGGGTTTGCCAGCGGCACCACCGTCATTGTTGCCAATATTACCGGTGCGGTTAATACTGGCATCAGTTCTCTTTACCCTGTTTCGTTTAAGTATTTCCAGGGCGTCTTCCACTATCAGCGGCTGCTCGTCCAGACCGTATCTGTAGCACAGTTCCACAGTCTCAGGTACCCTGAGTCCAAGCAGGTGGAATAGATCAATATGCTTGAATGCAGTTGAAACGGGTTCATCGAGTACGATCTTTCCGCAGTCCATCAGAATGATGCGGTCAGCCAAAGGTGCGATCTCATGGAGCCGGTGCTCCACCAGGACAATGGTCAGATTGAGCCTCCTGTTCAGTTCCTTAATAATGTGCATGACTTCCGAAGCGCCGGCAGGGTCCAGCTGGCTGATGGGCTCATCCAGTGTCATCACCCGCGGCATCATTGCAAGCATGCTTGCAATACATATCCGCTGCTTCTGTCCTCCTGACAGGGTTGCTGTTGGCGCAAACCTGTGCTCTGACATGCCCACCATAGCCAGGGAGTCCCGCACTCTTAGATCGATCTCATCCTTTGACATACAGAGGTTCTCAGGTCCGAACGCGATCTCATCCTCAACAACGGTCGAGAATATCTGGTCATCAGGGTTCTGGAAGACCAGTCCTGTGATCTGTGCAAGCTCCATCATGCAGGAATTGGCAGTATTGATCCCGTTGATGTGCACACTGCCTGACAGCCTGCCGCCCGATTCATGGGGGATGATACCGTTTAAGGTCTTGAGCAGGGTACTCTTGCCGCAGCCGGTCGGACCTGCCAGCAGCACAAACTCCCCATCAGCTATTTCAAGGTTAATCCCTTTGAGCGTGGGCACATCTCTTCCGGCATAGGTATACCACAAGTCTTCAATTTTGATCATTCAACCACCTTCTTGAGCCTGGCACCCAGATTCATTCCAAGCCATGCGCCGATAAATGTGTAGAGAAAACCGTCAATGAGTATATTGGCCCTTATATACCAGTCGCTGTAGAACAACCTGTACAGGACCATCCACAGGTTGAAGGAAATATACTGGGACAGTGCATCAGCAGTTCCACATGCCAGGCCCAGCCTGAACCTGCTGATGACCCCACCCCTGGTTATCCCTGCTGCGTATAGCATGACCTCCAGCGCAACCGCATTGACTGAATATGATAACAGGAATATGGGGTTAAAATGGCCGAGAACCACGCCGTTGAGCAGGAAGCGTACCATGATCAGCAGGCTTACCACTCCGGGTCTTGGCATGAGTACCACGGCCGAGACAATGAGCATGTACAGCACCACCTCGTAGAATATCCCGGTTAACAGGAAGCTGAACGGCCCCAGGACTGCCTGGGATATCTCCCACAGGAAGGTCATGGGGATATTTACCGCTGCAAAGGAGGCGGTGCCAAAGAGGGATATCATTACAAGATGACGGGTCTTAAAACTGTTCATGATCCGGGTTGAGCGCAACATGAACAATCCGATGGCAGTAATGGTCAGGAAAAAGGCAAACAGGCTGGTAATTACCGGAGTCCATTTCCTGGATATGGCAGTGATCGTCTCATCCCGGGCGGTAGCCTCCCAGTCGCTGCCTGTGATAGCTGCCCTGACATGTATCTGATACTCGCCGCCAAGCGCTGACCTGCTCGCATAGATAGGCAGAGCCACGACCTCTGTGGACTTCGGGGGCAGGAGGATATTAGCATAACTGAATGTCTTGCTTGACATACCCATCAGGGTCGGTTTAAATCCCTCAACCTGACGCCCGGTATCCAGTATCTCATATGAGATGATGAGCGGCACGGTCTCACCGCCGCTGTTCTCCACCGTCACCCCCATATAGCTCAACCCGATCTCTTCATCTCCACCGCTTACGCCTGCCATCTTTGACAGCCGCCTGATCAGCAAAGAGGTTTCCTGCAGCACAATGGTATTTTCCGGGCGCCTGGGATCCCCGATCCCATCCTCATCCGAGGGCATTACCACATCGGTTATGGCGATCATCCCGGCCACCTCGTCCCTGGATGCCACCCTCAGGCTGACCCTGCGCTCAATAACATTGAGCTGGCCCTGGAAATCAATGGTGGCCTTAGCTGTTATATTGTAGATCCCGCAAGGCATATCAGGTGGAATATAGAAATCAACAAACCGGTACCAATCCTCATATTCGGTATGAAGCGTAAAGGACTGCGTGGCGGCATCGCGCACCTTAAAACCATCCGGAAAGTCCAGATGTGTGGTGATATTCATATCCCCATGCTGAAAGCTCTCCATAAATACGTAGGCTGAGAGGTTACTGCCCTGCACTGCAAGACCATTATCGCTAGCACCGTAGGGCACCTGTACTGCAAAGGTGACCATATCTTCCAGTGCCATATCCCCGCTGACATTATCCTGCGCTGCGCTAAGCGGCAGGGTGAGCAGCATTATCATAACGGCAGCAAACAGTGTCGTTTTCATCGATCTACCTTGATCTTCTTTCTGATCTCCTTCATTTTCCTGTTCCAGTCAGGGACTTCTTCCATTCCCATGATATCCACAGCACCGCCCTGAAACTCTCCATCGCCAGCCAGATCTTCCATCCAGCCCTCGATCTCAAGGTAGGCGTGCTTGAGTGCATCAAGCACCTCCGGGTCAGCATTCCACAGTCCCCGCGATTCAGCTTCTAAGAGCCGGCGCGCTATTTCCTCAAGCGCATATGGATTATTCTCCTCGAAGAACTGCCGCATCTCATCATTAAGTACAAAGGTCTTTGTAATGTCATCGAATACCCAGTCATCCACCTCCCTGGTAGATGCTTCCCATCCGTAGACCCGACCGATCCGCTTTGAGATATCGGCGGCTCCTTTGTAGCCGTGCTGCTTCATCCCCTCGATCCATTTCGGGTTCAGGAGCTTTGTTCTGGCTATACGCCTGATCTCATCTGCCAGGTCCCTGACCTCAACATGTTCAGGTTCCCTGGTATCACCGTAATAGGTTTTCACCTCATTTCCAGAGAGATGCCGTGCTGCTGCCGTCATCCCGCCATGGGTGCCGAAATAGCAGCAGCAGCCGCAGAGGTCGTACTCATCGCTTACAACCTTATTGAAGGTCGCATCAACCGTTTTCAGGCTGTTCGCTAGCTGCCGGTGCGCCTCCTTACCGTTCACGTCTTTGCCATAGGCATAGCCGTTCCAGTACAGGAATACCTCAGCAAGGTCCTTCTCTTCCTTCCACGCACTGGCATACACGGCAAGGTTCACGCCGCTGCCGTACGTTCCGGGTTTGCTTGAAAAGACCCTGAGCGTGGCATCCCGCCATTCACTGCCGTTCTCGACCATCTCAAGCGAGTGCTTGCGCGGGTAGTTCATCTCCACAGGTTCATCCAGTGAGGCGACAGCCTGTATTGCCTCATCAATGAGTTCTATGCAGTTCGGAAAATTATCCCTGGTGATACCAGAGACCCTGATCGTAACATCGATCCTGGGTCTGCCAAGCTCGTTTAGGGGGATCACCTTAAAACCCTTTACCCTGCCGTTGCTCTGCCACACAGGCTCGACACCTAGCAGGTTCATGATCTGCGCCATCCCTTCGCCGTCAGCCCACATGATGTCGCTT
>CBFFLL010000148.1:0-6388 GCA_965642175.1 Candidatus Methanoperedens nitratireducens
GCAAGCATGAGAATAAACCCGAGTACGGGTGAAATACCTTCGTTATTTTGTAATAGACCTGTTTTCATATATCACATTATATAATACATATTGAAGTTTTTTAAATATCATTATTATTATTATTATCATAGTGAATGGTGTACCATATTAATAAATTTTTGCTACTGAGTATTTTACAATCATAAATGATTTTTATTAAAAACGTCTAATTTTGGCTTACCCCACCAATAACTATATATGTCCTTATCATTATAATAATAAGTAATCAAAAGGAGACTCTAAAGAGGATATAATTATGAACATGAAAAAAAGCAAATCGAATAAAGTTCGAAGAGTATTGAAGGATGACAGGGGTGTATCCCCGGTAATAGCTGTAATTCTGATGGTAGCAATTACTGTTGTAATGGCAGCTATTGTATCATCATGGAGTGCAGGCGTAAAGGCACCGACAACGCCCACGACAGTTGGTCTGGACATTGCCAGGAATAATGATACTATTGACATAGTTGTTACGGCAATAGATCCTGCAAGTGCGGCTCCGATAAAAGAGATAAATATATCATATTATAATTATTCAGGAACACCTGGTACCCAGTACGCGATAATGATTGATGCAATTGTTGGAGATTCCAAATCCTTCATGACGGGTAGCGCCAGTTTACAGCAAATTATCGTAACTGCAACGTATAAGGACGCATCAAAGAAAGTTTTATATTCAAGAGAAACATAAAACTTCCTCTTCTTTTGAAGAGGAACTGCAAAAAGGAGATAATATCATGAAAATGAATAATTTTACATCGGGTAAAGACAGAAAGCTATTTAATGATGACAGGGGCGTTTCTCCGGTGATAGCAGTTATTCTGATGGTGGCTATTACAGTTGTAATGGCAGCCATTGTATCATCATGGAGCGCGGGAGTAAAGGCGCCCACAGCACCTACGACCATTGGTCTTGACATCACCCGCAGCACCAATAATGTCAATGTGATAGTTACCTCGATAGACCCGCCAAATGCGGCACCGATAAATCTGATAAATATATCATACTATGAATACGACGGTGCCAATTACAATCTGAACTATATGAATATGCCAAGTGCAGATGTAGGGGCCTCAACATCTATCGATACAAACAATACTGCGTTAAAGAAACTGATAGTCACAGCAACGTATAAGGACGGCTCACAGAAAGTCATATACAACCGTGAAACATAACAAATAGAGCAGCCCTTTTTGCAGGTTACCTGCAAAAAGGAAATATTTTTTTTTATTTTGATGTCGGTGTGAACAAAACTATTAAGAAAACTACTGCAAAAGAAGCAAGTCATAGAATAAGAAAGCGCAGTACAGAACTTGCTTTTGGCGGAAATAGCGAGAAGAATCTCATTTATGCATGGATATTGCTTTTGATCCTCAGTATCGTCCTTACATTCATAATACAGGACTGGGGGGCAGGAATCAAGCCGCCTGGGATGCAGGCAAATGTGGGGGTCTCAGTTACAAGGCTGGACATGGAAAGGCTTGAGGTCATGATAATATCCCTTGAAAAAGATACTGACATTGAATACCTTACTTATTATTCTTCACGTGGTAGCGGGTATATCAACAAATCTGGAAACATGCCTGGTCCTGTGCATGAGATAGGAGATATCGGAATTATACCTGTTTCGGGATATAACGAGAAGGTAGAGATATTCGCCACCCTGCGTAATGAAACAATAAAAATATACAGTAAAACTGAATAACCGAGAGCACCGGGTTATGATCAGGATTTTTTAACTAAGTTCATCTATTTCTGATAGCTTCAGCGATCACTGGAGCCGTGCTTACTACGCTAACCCCTTTATCTATTGTATCAGTAGCAATTATCGCCTTCACTCCTGCCTTGAATAACTTCAAAACCGCATTATTGGAAAGTACAGGATGCACGCAGGCAGTGTAAACATCATGCGCCCCCTGGCTTCGTAGTAATGTAATGGTCTGGGCCATCGTTCCCCCGGTCGAAATAATATCATCCAGTATTATAACATCCCTGCCCTTCACTGCCAAATTCTTGGGTTTTATTGATACGGTCTCACTGCTGAACCGCGTCTTTTCAAGGAAATCATAATCGATCCCCATATCTTTTGAAGCGTTTTGAGCAAGACCGATCGCGCCGTCGTCCGGTGAAATTATAAGTGGATCTTTTAGCTTCAGGTTCTTAATATATTTTCCAATGACGGGCGTGGCATCAAGATTTACCGCTTTCGCGTCAAAATGATCCATGACACTTTCATCGTGTATATTGATAGTGTAAATAGTATCTGCTTTTATCGCTCTTGCGATTGCGCGTGAGCTTACCGGCTCCCCTGGTTTAAACTGCTTATCCTGCCGCGCATAACCCATATAGGGAATGACGACATCGATCCTGGCTGCATCGCAGCATGCGTCAATAAGCTGCAGTAGTGAAACAAAATCTGAATCTGTTACAGTGCTCTGTATTATTGTGACATTATCGCTTGAAAATTTGTCCAGGACACGGGTATACAGTTCACCATCAGGGAATTTCTTGAATTCGCTTACTAGCAGGTTATTTTTTAAAATTTCAGATACTCTTCCTGCAAGCAACTGTGAAGCCGGTCCGCCAATAATTTCCAAAATTATACCTCAAGCCCTTTATTGATAGCTGGAATATAAAGGATTATTGTTTATTTATTGGAATTATCATTCCTTTAATAGAATTATTGTTCCTTTCATGTACAAATAATTCCAGTGTTATTTTGTTTATACTGTAATGTATTATCGTTATATTTATGTACTGCCTTGTCTAATTTAAAACGCCGCAGATAAAACAAACCATATGCATACCATCAGAAATGATGGCCGGAACAAAATGCAAAAATATATCATAATGCGGATTAATGAGTTCACATAACTAACCCCTGGAGAATATAACATGACGCTATTTATCGAAATTAAAGATCTTCGTGTCGGCTTTGATGGAGTAGATGTACTCAAAGACATAAACCTGAAAATTGATGAGGGAGAAATTATTGGGATACTGGGAAAAAGCAGTGCAGGTAAATCCATTCTCATGCATGTGCTAAGAGGTGTGGAAACTTTTGAAGATGTATCAGGAAGCGTAATATACCATCTTGCCCGATGCAGCAAATGCGGATTGATCGACAAACCTAGCAAAGTGGGCACTGGTTGTCCGAAATGCAATTCAAATTTCGAGAAATTCGAAGCTGATTTTGTGAAAGTTGATATCCATGACCCATTAAGGAGGGACATAACAAGAAGGATAGCCATAATGCTCCAGAGGACGTTTGCCCTTTACGGAGATGAAAGGGTGATCGTGAATGTCATGAACGCGCTTCAGGAAATCGGCGAAATGGGACCAAACGCTATTAACAAAGCAGCAGACCTGCTTGACCAGGTCAACCTTTCAAACAGAATGATGCATATAGCAAGAGAACTCTCAGGCGGCGAGAAACAGCGAGTTGTTCTTGCCAGACAGCTTGTGAAAAACCCTATACTTTTACTGGCAGACGAACCCACAGGGACGCTTGACCCCAAGACAGCTGAGGTCATTCATGAGACCATACTGAATGCAACTCGTAATTTCAAGATGTCACTCATTATTACTTCCCACTGGCCAAAGGTCATAGAAGAGCTTTCGCACCGGGCGCTCTGGCTTGATGAAGGGAAGATAGTCATGATAGGCGATCCGCACAAAGTAGCCGCTACTTTCATGAAAGAAGTGGGAGAATTAGGGGAGCAGGAAGAAGTGGAGATAGGTAAGCCAGTGATACGTGCGCGAGGACTGAAGATGACATATTTCTCACTTGACAGGGGCATAGTCAGGGCTGTCAATGATATAAGTTTTGATGTGAACGAGGGAGAAATATTCGGCCTGATCGGCGTGAGCGGCGCGGGAAAGACCACAACATCCAAGATCATTTCAGGACTGCTAGTTCCCACTTCAGGCACTATTGATGTAAGGATAGGGGATGAATGGATAGACCTCAAACAGCTCGGCCCTGACAAGAAAGGAAGGGCAACCAAATATATTGGCATACTCCATCAGGAATACAGCCTTTACCCTCACAGGAATGTTATCAATAACCTGACAGAGTCCATAGGGCTTGACCTGCCTATGGAACTTGGCGAGCGAAAGGCTGTCCATACATTGATGACCGCAGGATTCACTGAGAAAAAAGCAGCAGAGATCCTTGCCAAGATGCCCGATGAACTGAGCGAAGGAGAACGACACAGGGTAGCGATGGCACAGGTTCTCATCAAAGAACCGAGAATACTTGTTTTTGACGAACCGACAGGGACCATGGACCCGGTGACAAAGATCGAAGTCGCAAAATCCATCCTGAATGCCAGGAAAGAACTTGGGGAGACATTTATCATAGTCTCACATGACATGGACTTCGTAGCCCAGGTGTGCGACAGGGCTGCATTGATGAGACTTGGAAAGATAGTTGATATTGGTGAGACAGACGTTGTTTTATCCAAACTTTCAGAGAAAGAGCGGGAAGAAACCCTGGAAGGAATAGTCAAGGAATTGAAATAACCTTAAAGGTGTTATGTGATCCGGATAGAAGTTAATGGGAAAAAGTTAGAAGTTAATGACGGAGTCGTGCTAAAAGATGCTATTGAACTCTCAAAAGCGTTCTATCTTCCCGGAACAACAGTTGGGATTTTAAAAGCAGGTACGAAAAAGGAAGAGGCCACCTCGGAATACAAGATCCTTACGACAAAAGGTGAGTTAAAGATAGAACTTGCCGGGGAACATGGTATATGGACAGGGTTCAAGGATGATCTCATTAATATAAAAGCCCACTGGGAGACCGCTAATTCAATTGCTTTCGGGCCTGTTGAAACCGATATTGTTCCTGAAAGGGTTGAGAAAAAATTCAATCGTTACGATGTTTTTTTTGGTACAGGAGGCTATGATGCGAAAAACACTTACCTGATGTTTTCAAAAGATAAACATTTTTCGGATTACGGAAGCCCCAGGGAAGCAGTTATTGGAAAGATCATAAGCGGTAAAGGTAATTTACAAGAACTTAAACAGGGAGATACAATTTTAAAGATAGAACCTGTTATAAAGTGGGAAACCCTGCTCAACAAGATATCCACCTATGACCTCTCAACAAAACTCGAAGACGGGATGAGGATATTCACATATTTTAAGGTTGATCTTGTTGACGAAGCTCCCGAAGGTGCGGAACATTTCCTTGCTCTAATCAGGAATAAAACATTTAATGTCCAGACCTTCTCCAACTCATTCATATCAGATAATGCTCTCAAAGGTGAAGGCTGTCCATATGAACACTGGGAAGCACGTTCTGGAGGTGCAGTTGCGGTCCGCACTGATGGCGTGGGGAACGGACGTATCTATATTTACAAAGGGGACAGGACATCAAGCGCAGTACACACCGTGGTCGGGCATGTTACCGAAGGTATTGAGCTTATCAGGATAGCACAGGCTGGTAGCAGGCTTGCGGTCATTTCCGATCCTGAACGAGTCATGATCCTTGGAATGGGCTTTGCACAGGCTGAAAAATTGCTGGATGCGCGGGGTTTGAAAATTGAGAAACATGGATATACTGGCGACGATGCCATCATAGTTGAGCAGGATCCCAAAACAACAATCGGAATAATAAAAGAAGGTTTGGCAGCAGGACTTGGCGTAAGATCCGATAAAATAATCGATGTCCAATTCTATGATGACCTTGCTCCAATAACTCTTGACTTTTTCAGGCATTCACTGCGCCTTAAAGACCTGCCTCTTGGTCCTCTTCCGGTATTCTATACTTATGAGAATACATACCTCTTCAGGTCAGAAAAAGAGGCTGAAGCCTATAAAGAGATAAACCCTGAGAACGTCCCAACTAAAGAAGTCAAAGCAGGGGAGATAGCAGTTACCAATCAGGCTGCTAAACGTTATGGAATGATAGGAGTGAAGCTTATCGACGATACGAAGTACGGTCCAACAGGTGAGAAATTCGAATGTACTAACATCATAGGAAAGGTAATACATCCCGAGAGGCTAAAAGGGATAAAAGCCGGGGATATTGTTTACATAAGAGAGGTTTCATAATGGATAAAATAACAAAAATGGTAGTCATTAATTCTTCTAAAGTGCTTCCAAGTGATGTCGTTATTAAACTTTATGAATCCAATGCAGATGTAATGATAAAAGAAACCTGTTTTGGCGTTATGGTAAGCGGCGAACGTGCTGAAGTGGATAAGCTCCTCTCTGAGACGCGTAAAATGGACCCTTACGGTATATTCATAAAAGAAAGGGGTTTTGCCCCCGGTGAACCTCACAGATGCAGAGCCACAAGACGGGGCGGGGCAAGACCGGGATTCCATATGCTTGAGACCGAAGA
>CBFFLL010000148.1:6398-6928 GCA_965642175.1 Candidatus Methanoperedens nitratireducens
AAGGGCGCTGGATAGAGGTGAAATTCCCCAAAAAAAGCAGATAAAGAAAAAACTCGATGTGGAAAAGCTTAAAGAGATAATAGAGAAAGCAGAGGTATCATAATGAAGGTTTTTATATATCCAACGAACAGTCTCATCCTTTCTGACCTTGTCGAAAGGTTCGGGCATGAACCGCTTACATTGATGCAGGAGATATCAAAAAAAGTAAATACACCCGGACTTGATTCCCCTCCTCTTAACATGACTCCAGAGGACCCAAAGATCGGGCTTAAGTACGCAGCAGTGGAGGTGCCATCGGGAGTGAGAGGACGGATGTCCCTATTCGGACCCCTTATATCGAAAGCCGAAGCTGCGATCAACGTGCGTGACCCGGTCGTCTCGTTCGGTTGCATGGGGTGCGCAAGGACAAATGAACTTGTTAACTTCCTTATCCGGGGAAAAAAGATCCCAATGCTCGATCTGGATTATCCCTCATCCGAAGAAGAAGCAAAGGAGTTCGTGTATAAGATATCGCAATTCCTGAAATCCCT
>CBFFLL010000149.1:0-6877 GCA_965642175.1 Candidatus Methanoperedens nitratireducens
CTTTATTTAGTATTTTTATGTAATATAAGCTTCAATAGGATATAAATGCTTCGATACATAGCGATTATTGAAAAAGGAGTTTGGTTGTGGGGACTAAAACAGTATTAAAAATTGTATGGAGTTTGGGACTTATCCGACAGTATCACTTTATATGCACCTGATTTTTTGCTTTATAGAAATTATCTTGAATTCTGTCGCCTTTCGAGAGCATGAGGTTCTATCTATATGGCGGGCATTGAAATCAACGAATGGGATAAATTGTTTGGGTATAAACGTAACTATAATTCACCATAACCCCGGACTTAAGTACGAGGCCTGTAGCTAGCGTTATTAGCCTGATGTATATCCTGAGTTTCAATGTATTTGCTGACCACATCCCAGCCATTCCCAGCGCTTCCATGGAAGCAGCTCGGCGCCCACATATGCTCACCACACCATTCCCTGAGGTGCGGGAATTCTTTCCTCAGAATCCTGCTCGTCCTTCCTTTCAGTCTCTTTGCAATGAAACTGAGCGAATACTTAGGAGGGTATTTAAAGAAAACATGCACATGATCGGGATTGACCGCGATTTCGATTATCTCGATGCCCAGTTCTTTGCATGTCTTACAAAGAATACCTTCTGTTATCATTGCGACATCTCCGGTCAGTATCTTACCCTTGTATTTCGGGGCAAACACCATATGGTCAGTCAGCAGCGGCACTGTATGGCGGTCATGCCTGAGTTCTTTCATCCTGGTCTGTCCGTCCATGTTCATCGGTAGAACTTTGGAACATATAAATCCGAGGTAAGCGGGGCGAAACTAATCAGTCTAAGCTGTCATTAATCAAACGTATTCGTTTGTGCATTTCTCGATGTTCTCTTTTGCATACTTCTTTTTAGGGCTGTATTTCAAACATATTCTCCATGCTTGAAGCGCCTCCTCTCGCCTCCTGATCTCCCAAAGAGAGCATCCCATGTTCTTATAAACATCTTCTATCTCCTCTTTCTTATCCTTGGAAAAATGCTTTAAAGCCGTCTCATACATGTGAATAGCCTTTTCAAACTCCCGTTTCTCATGTTAGACCACGACAAGAAAATACAACGCCAAGGGATAGTGAGGATTCAAAACTAATACCTGATTAAGCCCCCTCTCTGCTTCGAGAAGCTTTCCTTCAACAATGAAAACATTAGCATGCAGAGCCATTACCTCAACGTCATCGGGACGTAAATTCAGGAGCTTTGCAAAGACATCTTTAGCCTGGTCAAACTTATGTTCAGTACTAGTATATCGATTCCAAATTAATATTACAACGATTTAGCCTTCTTTGTTAATGTTACTGTTTGCTGGCAAGTTGGGGGTAATATAGAATGTCACCTCAAAGTGCGCAAAGAAAACAAAGAGAATTTATCTGCTCATACTCTTTTCATATAACATCCCGGCAATATGTTCAATAAATTCTAAGTTCTCAAGCCCCTTTATCCACCTCTCAGGAAAAGCATCGATGCCGTGCCGCGCCCCTGCAAGAGCGCCTGTGATACAGGCGATGGAATCAGTATCTCCACCCGCATTCACCGCTTCGATTATCGCATTCCGGGGAGCATCAAAATGCCGCGAAAAACAATAGAACGCTGAAGGGACGGTGTCAAATACTATGTACGATGTCCCGAGTTCTGTGAACACTTTATCGGGCGCATCATCCTTTATCAAGAACGAGAGTTCGATCTTTTTTGCCAGGTCAGTATCATATTTCGATGCCCTGGCGCACACTTCTCTGATAACATCCCTGCATGCCATCCCATCTATGGCGCACCTCACCCCGACCGCTACTGCTACCGTGCCCGCGATCGCCCCGCTGCTGTTATGAGTGGGAACGGAGGACAGAGCTGCGTTAGCTTCGATTTCATCTATGTCATTATAAAACAACCCGATGGGCGCCGCCCTCATGGCTGAGCCGCAGGAGGGTATTGTGCTTCCTGATTCTTTCCAGCTTACGCCTGAATTTAATTTAGCAATAGCAGATGAGCTTGAAGGTCCGACAAGGTTTTTCCTCAAAGGGTCTGCAAGTGCATCGGCGCCCCAGCGCGCTATCTTTGTTGCAAAATCGGCCGCATCGAACCCGCTGCATTCTATCAAAGACTGAGCCAGGAGCATCATCTGTTCTGTATCATCGGTGTATTGTCCCGCGCTAAGTTTTTCACCGGGGCATCCCTCCGATGCTTTGCCGTAATCTTTAATATAGCCTTTATTAAGGATATCTTTCCTGCTTAGCTCTTCGTTCTGCTTGCCCAGAGCGTCGCCTATGGCTGCGCCAACCATGCAGCCAGTGTACCCGCTCCTTATTTTTCCCGGCATTCGTCATTTAAAAAAAAAGGGGTTAATAACCCATTTATAACATATCCTTAAGATGGAACTTGAACGGCCCAAGCGTTCCGCCGTAGTTCCCCGCAGTTATTTTCTTGACACCTGGTACTGTTACAGCAGCATGTATCCCTGCTTTCATTGACCTGTTAATATCTTCAACGCTTAGCCCATTTATCACTATCTCAAAGATGGCATTAACGTCCTCAGGCACTTTCGTATCCTTGATCTTTGTCTTTATCGATGGGCAGAATTTTTCATTCGTGCTTGCTTTCATGAATTTGTAATTCGTAAATCCCATCTTTGAACCGCTTGCAACTATACCTCCCGGAAAAGGCGTAATAGTCCCATCCTCAAGAGCAATCGCATCTACCGCGTTCTCAGCCGCTGCCAGAGCAGCCATCTGGTTATCTGCCATAATGAAAAAGTTTCCGCCTGCTACTGCGTCCTGCGCCCCGATACTGTGCTCCGCGACAAAATCGCCCTGCATCATTGGTATCTTATACGCTTTTCGCCCGCCGATATTTGCTTCTGACTCAAAACCATCACCAAAGAATTTCAGCTTGAACCCTGTATCGAACTGCTTCTCCGCCTTTGGCAAACCGTTCCACATCGCGGCTGTGGGCGCGGTCAGCACGCACTGACCAAGGCGTTTTAAGAGCTGCTCTTCAAGTGACTTATAACCGAAAGTGCATATCTGGATATATGCCCCAGGTCTTCCATCGGGAGTCTCATTTCCAGTGACCACTTTCTCCACACCCGCCTCAGCAGGACACATAATAACAGATGTTCCAAAGCCAGTTGCTTCGTGGGCTGCGACAAGAGCCCATTTCTTAGTCGCGCCTGTGATCAGTACTCTTGCTATTTTTATCGGAAATGCTTCCGCAAATGTATCTTCTATCTCTACTCCATTAAGTTCCATTGTAATCCCTCACATTGATGAACCCAAAAACATTCAAGCACGGGCCCAACAAGTAAATCATGTCTTAAGATTATTACTTAATATATGCTTCGAAATGTTTCGAGGCGGAAGAAAAAAGAAAACGTTTTTATTTATTTATTTTATCATTTCACTGATGGTACGGTATGCAAGTTCCTGCATCCTTACCGATGTTCTCCCTGGCCCTGAGAACTCATCATGTGCCATTACGGTCGCGATCTCTTTGCCTAGCACGAAGATGGCATGTTTGTGTTCAGCTTTGCTGCGGTGCACATGTATAGGGCTTATCTGAAGGTTCTGGTACTGGGCGAATTCACCAACACCGTTCACTTCAAAAAACTTTTTCATCTGCACCATAAGGGTGTGTAGCTGAATCAATTCTTCCTTGTGTATATAACCGACCTCCTAACTTTGGCTTTCCTGTACATTGCCGGGTTTGGCAATGTAATCTTGTGAGTGTTATTCAATATTAAAACTGTTTTGCACGGATAACAATTTCCCACTTAATAGACTTAAATGTTTCGATTTAATCTTAACGATTCATCACTATTATTTAATCTTATTGTTTAACGATGATGGTCTGGGGCAAAACGCGCGGTTCCTCTTTGATGCGGAATGTGTAGGTGCCAGCAGTAGTAAAGGTATAATTGAACCCCCTGTTCATAAGTATCGCCCTTATTTCACCAGGTGTCCAAAGTCCCTGATCGCTTACAAGGGTAATTTTATAATCGTTATCATTCACCCATTCAACCGTATCTCCGGAATAGATCGTTAGTGTAAGATTCTGGTACTCAACCTCTTTTTTATATGTGGTTTCGATCACTTTTCTGAATCCATAATATTCATCCACATAAACCTTGTAACTTAATGGAGTTCTTGCAGTGTCAGTAGGTGTGATCGTTGGTGTACTAATAGCAACAGTCTCCTGAACTGTTACAGTTGATGTTGATGTGGCTGCAGGAGTTTCACTGTTGGTATCCATACACCCGGAAAAAGCTGATAAAATGATCACAATAAACACTATATGAATATCTTTAATATGTTTCATACCTCACCACATGATTATTGTAGCTTTGTATAAATAAATCTATCGATATAATCTTGGTGTAATTTAAAAGAAGGGAAAAATGATATAACTTAAAACCTCATGATAAAAAGGTGTGCAAAAAGAGTTCAGAAAACTTGTTACTATCAACCATGCAAAGAGAATAATTGAAAGCCTTGATATCAAAGCTGGCATTTCTGAGGTGAACATCATGGATGCGTCTGCTCTTATCCTTGCAGACGATATTTTCTCTCATGTTGACGTACCCCCTTTTGACAGGGCTTCCATGGACGGTTTTGCAGTTCGCGCATCTGACACATTTAAGGCGCGTGAGGATAGACCCATAGCTTTGAAGCTTGCAGGCTCTATCCTTCCTGGAATAAATCCCGATATTAAAATAGATGATGGAGAAGCTGCCGAAATAGCCACAGGCGCAGTAATGCCTGGGGGCGCTGATGCGGTTGTGATGGTAGAATACACAAGAATCGGTAAGGAGGTGTTGATACTGCGTCCCGTCTCAATCAACGAAAATGTAATGCATGCCGGAGCAGATATCATGGCTGGTGAGAGACTGCTTAAGAGGGGGACATCTCTTGGACCAAGAGAAATTGGACTGATCGCTGCCTCTGGCAGGCGGACCGTGAAGGTAAAATGGCTTAAAGTGGGATTGATCTCCACAGGGAATGAACTTGTGCGACCAGGGGATGAACTCCAGCCAGGGCAGATATATGATATTAATTCCTTTTCTATAGGTTCTGCGGTAAAAGAATGCGGCGGGGAACCGATGTACTTCGGTATAATAAAAGACGAAAGAAAAGAACTGGAAAAAGCTCTTAAAAAAGCGGCAGAAGTGTGCGATATAATACTTACATCAGGCAGCACATCAGCAGGAACTGGCGACATGATGTACAGGATTATAGGTGATAACGGCACCCTCCTTGCCCATGGGATAGACATCAAACCAGGAAAACCCGCTATAATAGGTAAGGTTTTCGAAAAACCAATTTTTGGTCTTCCGGGATATCCTGCTTCATCGCTTACGATTTTCAATGAATTTATCGCCCCGGTGATCAGGAAAGCCACAGGGAAAAAGAAGGAACGTTTGAAAGTGCAGGCAAAACTTGCATCCCGAATCCGGACTGATGGGCGAAGCCAGCTTCTTCCTGTGGGGCTTGTCAGGGGATTGGCGTATCCTGTAGACAAAGGCTCAGGCGCAATAACCACGCTTTCCGAGGCAGACGGTTTTATCGAGATACCATCTGATATTGAAATGATAGAGGTAGGAGAGGGTGTAGAGGTCACACTGTTTGGAGAAGTTGAGACTCCAGAACTGCTTTTCGTGGGGAGCCACTGCCTGGGGCTTGATGTGCTTGCAGATGTCGCCGGACTTAACATGAGGGTTATCAATACCGGTTCATCCGGGGGTTTAAGCGCAATTCGCAGCGGGAGTGCGGATATTGCAGGGGTGCATCTTCTGGACGAATCTGGAGAATATAATCTGCCATTCCTTGAGAGGTTTGGTATTAAGAATGCTGTGCTTGTCAAAGGCTATCTGAGGGAACAGGGCCTGATCGTAAGAAAGGACAGCGGTATTAAGGGATTTGAGGATATTCTCAATGTCAGGTTCATCAACAGGAACTCAGGTTCAGGAACACGGGTCCTGGTGGACTTGAAACTCAAAGAGATAGCTGCGGTAAAAGGAATATCGTTTGAGGATCTCACCAGCAGCATAGATGGTTATCACACAGAAGCAAAAACGCATAGCGCAGTTGCAGCAGCAGTAAAATTGGGAAAAGCTGAAGCAGGGGTCGGTATTCGTACTGTTGCTGAACTGAACGGTCTTGATTTCATTAAGGTCGCGGATGAAGAGTACGATTTTGTAATACCCCAGGAACTTTTGGAAAGCAGGGAGATAAGTATTTTACTGAAAGCGCTGCGTGGAAAGGAGTTTACTGAAAAAATGCCTCATGGATTGCGTACTTATAAGAGAACGGGTGAGATTATCCCTGGTTATGGTGAAGTTTGAAAATAACGGCAATAACTGGACTGAACCCCATTTTGTGTACAACCAGTTAAGAAACTCTCCCATTTAAAACTTCCTCTGACTTTTCAAATTCTTCAGGAGTTACATACCCGATAGATGAATGAACCCGTTTTTTATTATACACCACTTCCAGAAATTTCTTTATATTCATGTGGGCTTCGTCGAATGTTTCATATTCCCAGAGATATACTTCCTCGTATTTCAGAGTCTTAATAAAACTCTCAGCAAATGCATTGTCATAGGGATTTCCCCTTCTGCTCATGCTGATATTGATACCGTATTCTTTAAGTCTATTAACGTAATCCCATGAGGCATATTGAACTCCCTGGTCAGAATGATGGATGAGGTCAGAAATACCCATATCCTTGCGATCCGCTAAAGCCATATCCAGAGCTGACAGAGCGAGTTTTGCATCAATATCCCTACCCAATTTCCATCCAATACACTTCCTGCTGAATACATCGATTATAACCGCGAGATATATGAATTCCCGCACCAGGCGTATATAT
>CBFFLL010000150.1:0-6811 GCA_965642175.1 Candidatus Methanoperedens nitratireducens
AAAGTCTTCTGGCGCAAGGTACTGGACATCTACGCCACCAGCATTGACTACGATCCACAAACTCAGACCTCCCAGCTCTTTTTCGCTACCGTACAGAACAAAATGCACTGGGCAGCGCACGGCCAGACTGCAGCAGAAATCATATACCAACGCGCCGACTCGGCAAAAGAGAACATGGGTCTCACCAACTGGACAGGCAACACAATCAGCAAAAGCGAAGTGGGCATCGCCAAGAACTACCTGAACTCCGAAGAACTCGACATGCTCAACCGAATTGTCATGGCCTATCTGGAATTTGCTGAAATCCAGGCCATGGGACGTAAGCCTATGTATATGAGTGACTGGAGCGCCAAACTTGACGATTTCTTGAAATTGAGTGGTCGTGAGCTACTTACGCATGCAGGAAATATTTCACACGAGCAGGCACTCACCAAAGCCCAGCTCGAATACGAAAAACACCGCACCATGCAGATCAACCTTCCATCATTAGTGGAAGCGGATTTCGAAAAGGCCATAAAACAGCTACCCAAACCGGGGCCAAAGAAGGGAAAGAAATCATGACCCAGGACAAAACACCCCCTCACATCAAACTCGATGAGCGCAATCACGTCGAAAAACCCCTGCTCGATCAGCTTGCGGGCTTAAAGTGGGAAATCATCGACCTCGATGCCAAACAGCACCCCACCGACAGCCACCGCCAGAGCTTCACAGAGATAGTGATGCTTTCGGTCTTGCGCGAGCAGCTCAAGGTCATCAACCCCTGGCTGGAAGATGATCAGGTGGAGGAAGTCATAAAACAAATCACCGCCAGCTTCCCGGGCAGCAACCTGATTTCGAACAACCGCCACGCTTTTACCCTGTTGCTGGAAAACACCAGCGTCAGCGAGAACCGCAAGACCGGTGAAAAAAGCCCGACCGTGCGTTTTGTGGACTTTACACACCGGGACAACAACCGTTTTATCGCGGTGTGCCAGTTCAAGGTGCGCATCCTCGGAACCGAGCACCACATCATGCTGGATATTGTGCTGTTTCTGAATGGTCTCCCGGTGGCGGTAATCGAATGCAAGTCGCCCAGGGTCAAAGACGCCATCCCTGAAGCCATCGACCAGATACTCCGTTATAGCGAACAACGCGGGGCCAAAGGTGAAGGCAGTGCACCACTTTTCTTTTACAACCAGATCGTGATCGCCACCTGCCGTAACGAGGCAAAGTTCGGCACTATCACCACTCATAGCGAGAAACACTTCTACCGCTGGGCTGACCCCTATCCCCGCACAGTGGACGATCTGGAGCACGGCAGCAGCAGTCCGAACGATCAACAGCGCCTGGTCGCCGGGATGCTGGACCGCGACAACCTGCTTGACCTCATCCGCACCTTCACGTTGTTTTCGACCAACGATAAGGGCGAGACTATCAAGATCGTGGGGCGTTATCAGCAGTTCCGCGCTGTCAAGCTTGCGGTCAAGCGTCTCTTAACGGGCAAAAGCCCGCGCGAACGCAGCGGCATCATCTGGCACACTCAAGGATCAGGCAAATCGCTGACCATGATGTTCATGGTGCGCGAGATGTATCATCATGCCCAGCTTTCAAATTGGAAAGTGGTCTTTGTGACCGACCGCACCCAACTTGAACAGCAGCTATCCGAAACCAGCCAGAGCATTGGCTTTACCGTCAAGGTGGCCGACAGCATCAAGAAACTCAAAGAACTGCTGCGTTCGGACTCTTCGAATCTTGTCATGGCAATGATCCACAAGTTCCGTGAAGCCGATTTGACAGAGACCTTCCCTGAACTGAACTCAAGCCCACACATTCTTGTGATGACTGACGAGGCACACCGTTCTCAGTATAAACAGCTTGGTGCCAACTTCGATAAAGGTCTCCCCAACGCCGCCCGTATCGGTTACACCGGCACCCCTATAGATAAGACCGAGCGGGTCTTCGGCGACTATATTGATAAATACACCATGCGCCAGTCTATCGAGGACGGCGTGACGCTGGAGATAGTTTACGAAGGCCGCACCCATAACGCCGAAGTTCCCGACCAGCAGGGCATGGACACGGCGTTTGCGGATGTGTTCAGCGACTACAATCTCAGACAGCGCCTGGACATTCTGGGTTACGGCTCCCGCGATGCCTATCTGGAAGCCGAGCCTACCATTAAGGCCAAGGCCAAAGACATGATAGGACACTACCTGGCGCATGTGTTCCCCAATGGCTACAAGGCGCAAGTGGTGGCCACTTCCCGCGAAGCAGCACAGCGCTACAAAAAATATATCGATGCCGCACTGGCAACTGCCATTGCCGATCTGGAACAGGCAAACCCGAAAAAGCTTGACCTTGAAAGACTCAAGAAGCTGACGACTGATGTCATCATCTCTGGCAACAACAATGACCTGCCACACCTCAAGGCTTATTCAAACACCTCAAAGCACGAGACCAGTATCAAGAGCTTCAAATTGTCTTTTGAAAGTGAAGATGAAGGTGTCAAAGGCAACATGGGGATATTGATCGTGAACAATATGCTCATTACCGGATTCGATGCGCCTGTGGAACAGGTGATGTATCTCGACAAGGTCATAATCGCGCACAATCTACTCCAGGCCATCGCCCGCGTGAATCGTGTGGGTGGTGAGTCCAAGGACAAAGGATTCGTGGTTGATTATGTGGGAGTAGGCCATTACCTGAAAAAAGCCATCGACAGCTACGACGAGCGCGAACAAAAGGAAGTGATCGATGCCCTGAGCTTCCCCGAGGAAGAATTGCGAGAACTCAAAGCCGGCCATGCAGCCGTCATGGAACTGCTCAAAAAGCAAGGGCTTACGGACCTTAATGATCACGATGCATTCTTCGATGTATTCTATGACGAAGACCTTCGTTTCGACTACATGCTGGCATTCAAGAAGCTGACCAAATGCCTGAACGTGGTCTTCCCCGCCCGGCAAGCCCTCGACTACATGGCCGACTACCAGGCCCTCACCGAGATCAATGTGCTGGCAGGAAAACACTTCCGCGACGGGCGTCTGAGCATGAAAGGCATCCCTCCCAAGCTGCGTGCCATAACTGATGCTTATCTTGAGTCAAAAGGGATAGAGGTGAAAATAAAACCAATCTCCATCCTCGATGAAGACTTTCAAAAACAGGTCGGCAAACACAACCGCACCAAGACCAAAGCGGCAGAGGTGGAGCACGCCATTCGCCACCACCTTGATGTTGAACTGGACGATGATCCTGACCTGCAAGCCTCTTTTGCGGAGGCTTTAGCGAAGATTTTTTCAATTCCAGTGTAGCGACTTGAATTTTCAACATTTTCAATTCCTTATTGGTCTGTGCCAGCTCTTTCTTGATTTTTTTTATCTTAAGGTATTTGCCACCATGCTTTTCATCTACAAATGCTTCCACTTCACTACGGATCAGCCTCAAAAATGGATTCCCAAATACATTATTTTCATGATAGTGTAACTTGCCACCCCTGATACCCTCAATAATTTCTTCCTGTGTAAGCCCGAATTCTTTTCGAGCGGACTTATCACTAAGAGTAGCACCCTTCTTGATCCAGGTGGATTTTAGGACTTCAACTTCTGTCATATTTATCATCTGTTAGTATTTATTTTGGCGCCTTTGGCGTCTATATGGCGTCATTGTGATGTCTTTGGCGTATTGGAATATATGTTGTACCTTTTTATGTTATACTGATCTTTTCTCCTGCCCGGTGTTCAGCGCAACCCTTCCTTTATCCGTGAGTCGGTATTTCTGCTTGCTGCTGCTGGGTTTTTCTCCATCTTTGATTGCTAACAACAACCTTTGAACCTGATCATCAGACTGGGTCGGTAACTGGGTCGGTAACTGGACACCTTTTCTGTTCCTACCTGGTTCAGTCTCTGGTGGCAGATAGAGCATGTATTTTGAGACGACCTCGATTTCATAAAACAGGCATTCATTCTTCCAAAACATCACAAGCCATGTGATGATTTTGCGAAATCCCATCAACGCGGTAAAACAGCTCGCCTTTCTGAGGCTGATTATCGGTCACCGAACCTTGCCAAATGTTATTGGTATCTATTTCATTTCATTGCCTCACGCCCACCTAATGGTCAATGTTGCAAGCAGAGAGCAAACGTCGTACTTGTTCGGCTACTTGTTCGCTTACATGTTCTGTCGCGCTCATTGAAACTTCAGTCGTCATGTATTCGGCCAGATAGACGATAAAGCGGACACGCATCACGATTTCTTCGATTGCAGGCTCTGGCAGGTTCTGTTCCTTAGCTTCTTCAAAAATACGGCAGAAGCCACTGCCTCATTGCTCGATCTGGGCAAGATGAAGTTCGTCAAAGATCCAAGATATTTGTATCCAGATGTGGAATTCAGGTCGAATTTGATGAAGAGAATAAAAACAACTCCAAGGTGCTGACCAATGCTGTAGAAGACCCGTTCCAGAGGACTATTGGGGCGTATTATTAGATATTACTCATTAGCCGATATAGCTTATCTTATTTTGTACATCAGTGCCTATGGATGGCGTTGTTGGTAATTCACAATATATATTCATACGTACATAATATTCATAGCTTCTTTTTCTCTTTCTTTATATTTGATACGTTCTTGTTCCTGGAATTCCCATAGCATCTGGTTTGTTCTGGCTTCTCTTTGTTTTTGCTCTCTTATTATTTGCCACATCATTTCGTGTTTCTTTTTTAACAGAACATTTCTTGGTTCATTGTCTCTGTCATATTGTTTCCGTTTGCCCGGGTCTGATAGTACTGAATAAGCCTCTGCAATTCCTTTAAATATTTCTTCGGCTTCTGATAACTTGTTTTTGTCGGGATGATATAGCTTAACCAGTCTGCGGTAAGCGGACTTTATTTCTTCCCGGGATGCTTTCGTATCGACTTCTAATATTTCGTAATATGTTTTTTTAACCATGGGCTATAGATTTATGTATTTCCATTTTTTGTCCAAATTGTACACCATTATTATAATCTTCTGATGGATGATATGTTGTTTTGTTATTAATTGATACTGATCCGGGGTACATCTTATTCATTTGTTCTACAACAATATCTTCTTTCACGATTACCAGCGCATTCTTACTTTCCTGATACTTTCTTTCCTCTTTGATCTCGTCCAATCTATTACTTAGAGCACCTATTGCGCCAACACAGAAATCTATCACACGAGTTTTTCTGGAAATCTGGGTAGGAATCTCCGTTGCTTTGATTGCACCATAATGTATTTGTGAATATAGATGACCAAACATTTTTGACGAAACTTTTGCATCCATTTCGAATCCGACAAAGAATAGTTTTGTACCAACTCTCATTACACGGCATTCATAAAATGAAGCCACAATTGAAGAAAGACTTATAACCCAATGTCTTATGCCTTTTTGATCTATCATTTCAGATTCAATCTGTATTATTAGTGTTGATTTATCTGAAGTAGCTTTAATTTCATCAATGGATATTTCATATTTATCCATAAGTTCTTTAACAAGCCTATTTGCTATTGCCATCTCATTAACATTTACAGCACCACTTTCAGTTTTAGTATGTGCCATAATTTTTTCAATCTTACTTAAAACTTCGATTCTTTCGTCATTAGTTATCATATTATTCCCAATTTGATCATCTCTGCAACCCTATTCCCGCAGAAGACACATTGGAAAAGCTTTGCATCTCCCACTGTAAAATATTGCATCATGTGACCGCATTTTTTACAAAATAGCGTATCGCCTTTCACTTTCAAAGCATCGATCGCCTGTCTGATGGAACGTAATTGTGTATCCTGCTCTTTATCAAGATATACCAGGTCTTCATTCGTGAATGTTATCGCCATATTATTTTATACCCCTCTTTTTCGAGATTTTCCTTGTCAATATCATACTCAGATTTTATTTCGTAATCTATTCCCCTGCTTTTTAACCAGACCACGAGTAATTTATTATAATCCAGACCTTTGAGAGAATTCGTATTGTCATATGCCGTAAAAAGAGTTGTAAGGTCACGAACGGTTAAATCCTTTATTTTCCTGTTTTCAATATCTATCCCCTTATCAAACTCTTCAGAGGTGAGATAATCAAACGCTTTTTCCTCATAATCTTCCAGATCATGTAAATCCCTGCTGACCTCTATTGCAATATTCAAAGAGGGAATTATTATAAAGTTACTCCAACCCATGTCTTTTCTCCAGTATTATGTTCTACATTCCACTCTTAATATATTCAAGTATCGCTATCTTGAAATTAACCCCGCATGTCAAATAAGTAAACTAATTATATACTTATTTACTATTTTGATGGAATATATTATCACTGATAACTTTAAATATTTATCACTATATACAGATAACTAACATGATATCAGAAAATAACCCTGAACTGTTTGAGTTTTTACGCGCAAAATTGAATTTAAGCGATGGCGCCGTGGTCAAAGAAGAGCCTGTCCTCAAAAATGCATCGACCAATCTAAGAGTTGATATGGTCATCGAGGATGACACGATCGGGATATTCACGTCCAGTAAACCAACATTCCCGGCGTGATCCATATGCGCGTGGTACAGGAACACTGCATCGACTTTTACTTTTTGTGCGCAGGATCGATCTAAATCTTGGGGTATCAGGTCATTCCTGTAGCAGTTGATATCCGGGATGATGCCCATGAAAAACAGGTCATGAATGCCTCTTGACGGTCTCGGGCTCAGGAATTCCTCCTAGAAATCCCCTATTTTCTTATAATTCGTTCCAAAATCAAAAAAAACTCCGTTGCCGTCGAACTCCAGGTGGATCTTATTTCCACCTATGCACCTTGCTCCATAC
>CBFFLL010000151.1:0-2879 GCA_965642175.1 Candidatus Methanoperedens nitratireducens
TGAATCAAGGTAAAAACAGGCGAAAAAGATATTGAAATGTCCTTTAATGGGGGGAGTCGGACAACATGCAAGAACGAACATTCTAAATCGTAATTTTTAAGGTACAAACACCTTAACAGCATAGCGTTCGTGTCCTATATCGCACCCTCATGGATATTATAAAATCGAGAAGCATAGACTGTTTTTAAAAGAGAAAAACCAACATACTATAATATTAAAATGATTGTGGTATTTATTCTCTATGGTCGAGACAATTTCCAACGAAAAGGTTTTATGTATGCATTGCATACAAAGCATTACATGACAGAGATTAGTGTATCAGCCAGAATTCCTGAGGATATTTTTAAAGAACTTAAGACTTTCATGAAAGAAGAGTCCCTTGAAAAATCAGCCTCTATAAGAAAATTGCTTTCCGAGGGATTACAGCACTGGAAAGAACAGCGAGCATTGGAATCTCTCAAAGAAGGAAAAGTGACATTTCTAAAGGCATCAGAAATGGCAGGATGCTCTGTATGGGATTTTGCTGATCTTGTACGTGAAAAAGGTATTGTCTGGATCAAGTCTGAGAAGTTCATACACTCGGATATTGAAAAGGCACTCAGATGAAACCTCTTGTTTTTGATGCCACCCCTCTGATTTATCTTGGAAAAATAAATATAATTGATAAAATAAAATATCTTCCTGAAGATAAATACACAACAAAATCCGTGTGTATAGAAGTGGTTGAGGTTGGAAAGAACATTGGCAGACAAGAAGCGTTTGTAATCGAGAAAATAATCAAGAGCAAGATTATAAAATTAAGAATTCCTGCTAATAAACAATACATAAGTACTCTGCTACAAAACCCCAAAATTCATGAGGCAGATGCCGATGTTCTTGCGCTGGCTGTTGAGTTAGATGGTATAGCGCTACTTGATGATGAAGAAGCAAGAGGTATGGCAGAAATAGAAGGGATAGAACACCATGGAACGATCTATCTGCTTCTCAGAATGATGAAAATGAAACTGCTCACAAAAGAGGAAGTTTTTGGAAGTCTCAACGAAATGATACGTATGGGCTGGAGATGTTCAACCGAATTGTATGCAGAAATAATTAAAGCACTGGATTAGTGAATTATATCCTGAATCTCCGGACAGATTTTGTTATAGAGCATGAGTGACTTACCATTTGTGGTTTGCTCTAAATTTTTCCTTAAAACCTTTGATTGTTACATGGGAGATCGCGGTATTACTTACCATTTCAAGTATAAAATGGTAAGGGAAAATCCCACCAAAGTACTGAAATGCAGGTTTTGATGCTGAATAACCGATTCTGCAAAGCTCTACTATTACCACTTGTTTAATTTTTTGACTATGCAATAAATTATTTCGTAACAACCCCATAGAGTATTGGAAACCATGATTGACTCTATCACATTACTAAAGAATAAACGTAAAGACATATTGCGTATAGCTTCGAAGTATGGCGCCAGGAATATTCGCATTTTCGGTTCTTTGGCACGTGGCGAGGCAAGGGAAGACAGCGACATTGATTTTCTTGTAGATATGGAATCTGGACGAAGTCTCTTTGATCTGGGGGGTTTGCTAATGGATTTGCAGAATTTATTGGCTCAAAAAGTTGATGTAGTAACTGAAAAGGGGCTTCGTCCACGTATTCGAGATCGTGTATTGAAAGAGGCTTTACCTCTATGAGAGATTACAATGAAAGATTGTTGGATATACTGGAAGCCATCGAAAATATTGAAAAATACGCTTCACGTGGGCATGAAGCCTTCGAGCACGATGAGCTAATTCAAACATGGATTGTTCATCATCTCCAGATTATAGGAGAAGCTGCAAGTACTCTTCCTGAAAGTTTTAGAGAAAAATATCCTGAAGTCCCCTGGTCAAAAATTATTGGAATGAGAAATATATTAGTCCATAATTATTTTGGTGTTGACGTAGATGTTGTATGGGCTGTGGTTGTAAATGACATACCTGATCTTAAGCAGAAGATCAAGAATGCAATTAGAAATAAATAAGAAAAGATTGCAGGCCTGTATTGAATACACCCTCAAAACCGATAAGCTATCAAGAAGTAGTCAAAGATAGAAGAAATCCATCCCAGGCATCTTGTACCTATATGGCTCTGCAGTGGCTGTGGGGCATACCTTGCTGGTCAAGGAACGGCATGAAAACTGAATATAATTTAGGGATATATGTGGTTTTGAGATAAAACGATATGCTGTGCCATTGTAAAGTAAGTCCTGCGGGAATCTCTCCGGAAGATCTTGTATGAAAAAGTCCTTTACTGATGCTTTTTCATTTTCATCTATGAACCGCAGCTCATAGCCAACTCGGCGGAACTAATCAACTTTCAACTGATGCTACCGGCCTTATAGGCCCAGTACCAACGTTGCTGTCACTGACCGCCACATATATGTCAAAGGTGCAGCTTGCTACCGATAACCGGATCAAGATTTGGGCCTGCAGATTTTGACGAAAAACGAGTTCATAGATAGATTGAATAAAATGCAACCGGGAGATTTTCGTGGGCATATGCCACTTTTTTATGGTCATGTCAATCCATACAGAAGATTGTTGTTAAACATGCTGGAGCGAATTATTATTGAATAAAAATTTATGTGGCGGCTGGTGACAGTAACGTTGGTACTGGGCCCCCTAGGTATAAATACACGTATATAATGATTAATAATTATAATTATTAATAAGGTAAGACTTAAGTAGTATGAAGGTTAACTATTAAATGAGGTGATTACTGAGTATGGATTACGATAGCGTTCAGGAAATTCATCGTGAAAAGTCGTTTGTCAATGGCCCGGTTGATAAAGGAAATAAACATCATGCCTATTCTAATATCAAAGAAGAAAGTATAACTTA
>CBFFLL010000151.1:2889-6715 GCA_965642175.1 Candidatus Methanoperedens nitratireducens
ATTGGGGCCTGTTCCTGGTTTCATGAAGTTGTTTCCAATAGAATTAATTGTCCGTGACTGGCCTTTATGGCAGAAGGTTGGAGAGATAGATGTGGAGAGAGCAAGATACCTTCTGAATATAGATGATATGTTAGAAGACATTCTTGAAAAAACCTAGGAGTATGGGTAGTACCAGCGCCGCTGCATCCTGGGGCCACTTCGTGATTTAGATTGTCCCTTCAATATTTATTCGTTTATTCATATCTAATTGGAACTCGCCGTATGGTGTGATGTGTCCATAAAAAAGCGGCGTCAGCCCTTGAAAGTCTTTCGGCTGCATTTTGTCCCATATTTCCAATCCTGCCAATCGTTTTATATTAAATCATCAAAATAACCTCTCATATCGTATTTATGGAAGCGTTTATACGATGTATGAGCGAAAGTATAGAATATTGCCTCTAGATAATGTTTTCTGGCAAAATACTCGTCAGAACTGCGTATAATTTTTAAAAATACGACATTTTTCAGGCTAACTTCATGAAGTAGAAAGGAAGTGTATGCAGAAATAATCATGACATTGAATCAGTGAACTACATATTGGACGAGTGACCTTTACCGAGAAAAAAGAAGGACTAACATGAAATGTGCACTGTGCGGAAAAGAAATTAGAGGCAGGGATTACATCAATGCGAGCACACCTGAAAAAGAGATATATGTTCATTCAATGCCATGTGATTGGTATGACTTCAAAAGAGATACCGATAATAGTGCTTGATTCACTTACCATTTTATATTTGAAATGGTGTACGTAAGATTATTTCATATAGAAAGTTTCAACAAAATTCGTTACACTCCCATAATTCTTTAACTATTCCTACCAATTTCTCCGCTTTTTCTGTAAGTTCCATAGTATCGAACTTTTGAATATGTTTCTTCCCATCACCAAAGAGCTTGCCATAATATATAACATTTTGTCGATAATAATAACCGTCGCTTCCCCCCATGAACTCTCCACCAATAAAAAATCCCATAGGTCTATATCCAATTTTTTCCAGGGCAATCTGTGATAATTTATGCGTGGTAACTACAAAACAAAATCCCATTTGGGCACCGCTCATTTCAATTAACGAATCCAAATATTCATGCCATGGTTCCCAGGTCCCTTTACCTCTATAAATAGGGTCAACAACTGCCCATACTAATTGTATTGCTCTTTGTCCTCGTATAATATGAAATGATTCAGCTAATATGAGTGTCCCATTAAAGTAGCAACCATAGAAATTCCAATCACCTGTTCGAACTTTTTTTATTATTTCATCAGGAACAAGGTGCCACTCATATTCACTGTTTCCAATTATCTCATCCAGACCATTTCTGTATATTTCAGCGATGCGTTGCGCTGATTTTTCGATATTCTTGATCCTTTGAAATTTTAGTTTATTTCCCCGAATTTCACATTCCTTAATGAGATCCGGCCATATGATATCTTTTGTATTATCGATTTTTCCTATTAAAGTATTACCTATATTACCAAATCTCTTCCTTATCCATTGATTTCTTTGTTCCAGCATGGTTTATTGACCCCCATTTCTTTTAATAATGCTGTTTTATAGTTACAATTACAAGATATTAGATTTTTCCAAGATTACACTGCTATCGTATCACCGGTCAGCCTAGAAACTCTGCCCGAAATGCGCTACTTTGTCCTTGGTGATAGCTTACATAGCTATACTCCATCAAGCTTAAATTACAAATCCTTCTCCGAAAGGGTCATCATAATCGATTACAAATTGATGAAATCCGGTCAGAAAAGGCCGGCAACTGATTTTTGGAACGATGGCCGGTAAATCTCCAACAAAGGTTTCTGCAACGATTTCGCCCTTGAAAACCGAATGTATAGTACTTTCATGGCGGAATATCTGATTGATGGGGAGTAGCCCTTTGCGGTGTAACACCGCCATTCTGGCGCAAGTGCCGGTGCCACATGGCGAACGGTCAGCCTGATCCTTACCTATAACGACGATGTTGCGGGCATCAGCGTGGGGACAGGATGGTGGAGCTGTGATCATGCAAAAATCAATTGTATTGATTTTCTCTTTAGTTGGATGCTTCACGAATATTTGTTCATTTGCCGCCTTCCGAATAGCAATTCCGGATTTTATAAGTTCATTCATGTATTGCGTATGTATATTCTCAAAGCCAAGCTGAGCAGAATCTACCATCACGAAAAAGTTACCACCGAATCCTACATTGACCATTACCTCTCCTTGATCTGGCACTTCTATCTTCTTATCTAAGACCCATGCAAAAGAAGGCACACCAACGAGGCTAACCTCATCAACTTTGCTATCAAGTTTTGTGGTCACTGTTCCTTCCACTATTCCCATAGGAGTCTCTAGCCGGACAACAGTATGCAATGGCATCACATCAACCCGACCCGTTTCCACCAGCATCGCGCAGATTCCGATGGAGGCGTGCCCACACATATTGTAATACCGGCCCCCATCCATGAATATAACCGCAACATCGGCAGTGGGATCGATGGGGGGCAAGAGTATTGCACCAAACATATCACGGTGTCCTCTGGGCTCACGCATGAGAGATTTTCTAAGCCAATCCATTTTCTCGCTGAGATATTCCACACGCTCTGTCATTGTATTCCCTTTGACTTGAGGAAATCCATCTATGACGATGCGAGTCGGCTCGCCAGCCGTATGAGAATCTATAGCGCTAATAATGTGTTTGAACCTCATATCAAGTTACAATATACGAACTCTCTGATGGTATTAAAATCCGTCTTCCTTCCCAGGGATTATCAACAAAATTCGTTATGGCACCTGGTGACACGAACGTTTGTACTGGGCCATGCATCAAGAAATTCCTTGAAGATAATGTATTTTAATTGAATTTCCTCCTTTTCAGTTCCAAGTTGTGGGATTTACACTTCTCTGACTATGTGAATATTAGAGAAGGGTATATAGTGTTTCTTTCCTGCATGTTCTCCCTCAATCGGGAAAAACACTAAATACAGTTCCTCGTGTTTTATCTCAACTATTTTTGCATTTGTTACCCACTTATCGAATGTGATTTTTCCCTCTTCACCAATATATCTTCTGGATTCTATCAGGTATTTTCTATCCGGCATAACCCACCTCCTGCCATCTATAGATGTTCTCTTCTGGCATATTAAATTAACACTTCTATTGTATAAAAACTTAGGTTCAAACCCATCTGTGCTGCAATTATGACCCACTGCTGTGAGAGCGAGGACAGAAACGTAAGAGATCAAAGGTTCTTACTACCTACATACACATGCCCATCCGCGTTATAGCCCCGGCAGAGCCTGCTCTGGTATGTCCGCTCCCTCTGTTCATATGAACCGATGAACATAGAGCTTATTGTGTAGCTTATCTGTTGAAGCGTCCAGATGCACGGGACTTTTTTATTCATGAGGTCAAAGCACCGCGTCTTCTGAGCCCTCCTTATCCTTCCAAGCACGTTTAAGAAATAAAAGCTAATGAAATCAATTTATCGATTTTGGCTTATTGATTCGGCCAGCAGATCATGACACGATTTTATACTTTGTATGAAAAATCGTATTTTTTCATATTTATCTATGAATCATTTGATTCAGGGTCAGTTTCCTATTCGTTGAAAAACTGGATGTAGAGATGGCCGCCTAGGAAGCCGAAAAAGTATCATCAGATACTTTGATTATTTCATGAGTCCATAAATAATTGGTGTTCCTTCGAGGATGTTCATGTTTATGAATATTTTCTGAAATTTATGAACATTGATGAGAAATAATGATTAAAATCTAAATATTTATCCCATTTTTAATCATATT
>CBFFLL010000152.1:0-6653 GCA_965642175.1 Candidatus Methanoperedens nitratireducens
TTCAAGATTCTCACGACTGTATGTATTCCCAAGAGGTTTTTCTGCAAATGCCATTACACGCATACCTTTGCCTGCATAGTCGGATACCTGTGCTTCTATCCTCTGTTTGTCATCCACGGCAAGGGTTTTTACACTTCCATCTGTTAAGATCCGGGTACATTTTGCAAGTATTACCTCAGGCGCGCCTTTTGAGTACAGTACGAGCCTGTTTTCTTTCCTGTTAACTGTACTCATCATCTTGCGCTCTGATGTGAATGCTATTTCATCCACACGCTCCCATTCGTTTCGTGCACTGCCCATTATTGGGGACGCACCGAGAAGAAGAGCAGTTTCTGTAGGTTCCCCGGTTACTTCACTGCCGTTCATTTTTGCATTGTTGCACAGGATCGCTGCAAGGAATAACTCATCCGGTTTAGCTTCTGTGATCTTAAAACTCCCGGAAGGTATGTAGATATCCTCAAGGCTCATCCTGTTCTGCGTGATGGTTCCGGTTTTATCCGTACATATCACAGTTGCGCTGCCAAGGGTTTCAACCGAGGACAGTCTTTTTACAAGGGCATTCTTTTTTGCCATTCTCTGGCTTGCAATGGACAGGGAAAGGGTTACGGTCGGGAGCAATCCTTCAGGGACATTTGCCACTATGATACCAATGGCAAACAGGAAATTCTCCCAGAAACTCCTTCCGATAAGTTCTCCTGCTACGAAAAATCCGATACCGAGTCCCATGGAAATAATGGTTATTACGCGGATTACGAACTTGAGTTCCCGCTGGAGGGGTGTGGGCGCTTCTCCAACTTCCTGAGTGAGGTGTGCGATCTTGCCGAACTCTGTTGCCATACCGGTTGCAAAAACAACCGCAATGCCGTTTCCTTTTACAACGGTCGAACCTGAATAAAGGAGATTTACAGGTTCGTCATTCCCAGTTTCCGTTACATCTTTTCTTACCTGCGGCTCAGATTCCCCCGTAAGAAGCGAATTATCAACTTCAAGGTCAAAAGCCTTGATCACGCGCGCATCAGCGGATACACGGTCGCCTTCATGGACAACAATTATGTCACCCGGTACGATTTTTTTTGCAGGGATCTGTTCCTCCCTGTTCTCCCTGATTACCACTGCCATGTGCGGCATTATTTTTTTCAGGGCTTCTGATGCTTTTTCAGCACGGTATTCCTGCCAGAATGTGAATATGGCGTTTATGAATATCACAGCAATTATGGCAAATCCGAGGTTTTTCATGCTTACATCCCCCGATACCATGCCTGCAAAAATGGCAAGTATTGCGGCTATCCAGAGAAGGATCGCAAACCAATTTAGAAGGTGGGAGGAAAACTGCAACACAAGGGGTGTTTTTTTCCTCTCTGTAAGCACATTTTCCCCGAAGTCCGAAAGCCGTTTTTTGGCTTCCGGCTCTGTCAGCCCTTCTTCCCCGGTGTTAAGTTTAAAGAGCACTTCTTCTTTTGTGAGTGCCTGGATATTCACTGCTTCGCCCTCCAGACAAGCACATCACAGAGCAGTTTGGAGAGCATCTCTTCTATCGGGTTGCCAGAAACCACCTGTTTTAAAATCCCTCTCTTGCTTGCGCCCAGGAGAACCAAACTGTGTTTTCCTATTGCAGCTTCCTTGAGTATGGCGCTGGAGCTGCTCATTGCTACCACGGCGCGAACATTCGCATCGATGCCCTGCTCAACCAGCTTTTTTGCAACTGGCATCATGTTTTCTTCAGCATGGTGGCGCATCGTGTACAGCTTTACCCAGGGCAGGTCGTACCATTGCTGTCGTTCCACCACATGCAGTATTTCAACATTGTAGTTGTAGAATTTTGCAAGACTCACGCAAAGCGATATTCTTTCATCTGTAGCCATTTCCCTGTGAGCTATCGGCAGTAGCATATTTTTTCCTTTCCTTGCCAGCCCTGCCGGTTTTACCATGATCATGGAGCACGGCGCCTTAAGCATGAGTTGTTGTGAGATACTTCGAACAAACAACCTGCTATCGCCGCGGCGTGTTGCCACGACCAGCAGGTCGGCATTTTCTGACTTAACAGTATCAAGTATGTTTTTAACAGCCACGCCTTCTCTGATAACACCCCTTACATGTATGCCCTCTTTTCTTGCATGCTGGCATACGCGGTCTACTGCATTTGATAACACCTCGCGCTCAACTTCCCCGTTGTCAACTGCAAGCACAACAAGTTCACATTTGCAGGAGGCTGCTATGGCAATGGCATAACCTGATGCGAGTTCCGAATGCAAGGAGCCGTCCACTGCGGATATTAGTTTCTGGTACAATCTTTAGCCCCACGTATAATTTAACCGGCGTATATATATTTCTTTTTAAGGTGACCATTACATATGTTTGGTGAAAAACTATAAATTTTGAAATATCAGGCAGCTATATAAAATAGCAGGAATAATCTAACCGATAATTTATTGAAATCTGTTTGTCGTCAAAATAAAAGGAGATCACGGTGAGTACTACATATCTATTAACGGCATTTGTGGTTGTATTGATCATCGGCATCTTCTCACACATGCTCGGGAAGCTCCTGAAAATCCCCAGTATTGTTTTTTTATTAATTGCAGGTGTCATATTAGGTCCTGAAGTTACAGGAATAATCCAGGCTGGTAGTTTTGGGAACGGTATCGAATTGCTTGTGAGTTTTTCAGTTGCGATCATCGTGTTCGACGGCGGTCTGGATATTGATATAAGGCAGATACGCAAATTCCAGAGAGGCATATTGAATCTTGTCACTACAGGAGTTTTAATAACCGCGCTCTTATCAGCTGCCGCAGCTTATTACATCCTGAATATACCTTTTAATATTGCATTGCTTTTCGGAGCGCTTGTATCAGCGACCGGTCCCAGTGTCATCACACCCATCATAAGGCAGATCAGGGTCAATAATCGGGTTGCAAGTGTCCTTCAGGCTGAATCCGTATTGAATGACGGCGTCAGTGTAATACTTGCCGCGCTGGTCTTTGAGTGGATCGTGTCTTCACTGACAGGTATCAATGCTGTGGAATTTCTCCTGATAAGGCTGCTTGATGGAGCATTCTTCGGGATACTGAGCGGTATTATCCTGATACTGGTTCTGCGCAAGATACCTTTAATTACTGAACAATATGCCAGACTTCTAACTATATCGGTTCTGCTTGCAGCATTTGTGAGCGCTGAGAATATCGGGAACCAGTCGGGAATACTGGCAATGGCTATTCTAGGGATATTTATCGGGTCATCTGACATTCCACATAAAAAGGTAATAAAGGATTTTAAGGAAGATATTTCCTTAGTATTACTTTCAATTATTTTTATTTTATTATCAACCTTCATTGATTTCGAATATATCAGAGCGATCGGAATAAAAGGGGTCATCCTGGTTTTTCTATTGATGCTGCTAATAAGACCACTGGCTGTTTATATCTCGACTAAGACATCTGATCTTAATCGAGGTGAAAAGATCTTTATCGCAGCAATGGGGCCAAGAGGCGTTGTCCCTGCGTCCATGGCAGTATATTTTACATTGAGGCTTAACGATCAGGGTTTAATCTCGGAATCGACCAGTCTTCTTGGGCTTATGTTCATGACAATTGTTATCACCGTACTTGCTACCGGGTTATCAGCAAGATTTATTGCAAATAAGACCGGAGTGGTTCCCATGGAGATATTGATCATAGGCGGAGGCACGGTTGGAAGGGCGCTGGCAGAACGCTTTCTGAAACGCGGAGAGAACGTTGTAATAATAGATAATAGTGAGGAGAATTGTAAAAAAGCTGTTAAACTTGGAATAAGAGCAGTTCAAGGAGATGCGCAGGACGTTGCAGTTCTAAAAAAGGCAGGAATAGAACATTCAAAATACCTCGTAGCGACTACAGACCAGGACAATGCGAATATGCTTGTATGCCAGATCGCGAAGACTAATTTTGGATTTACTGAGGAGAAACTCGTCGCTCGAGTTAACAAACCTGAGAACCTTCAGGCTTTCAGAGATCTGGGCATCAGGTCGATCAGCCCGACAATAGCAACTGCGGTGATGCTTGATGGCATAGTTGGACATCCAGTTCTATTTTCCGTTTGTGAGGTCAGCGGGGAAGGGGATATAGTTGAGATCCGTGTGAGTAATAAGAAGATATTTGGAAAAGCTATCAAGGACATTCACCTGCCTGAAGACAGCTTGATAGTGATGATACGAAGAAAAAACGATTCGATCATTGCACACCCTGAAACAATATTACAGGATGGGGATTATGTGACTATAATGGGAAAACTGGGCGCTGTAAAGGATGCGGCAAATATTATGAAATGAACCTATGATTTCCATTGGTCTCATGTAATATTAAGTTCATTCCCAAAAGCTATGCTCACAAGAACAAAAACGACATATATCCCCAGAAAAACAGCCCCTTCTCTCCTGTTGATGACATATCCAGATCTTTTAAAAATAATTAGCAGAACAGAAAGTAAGAGCATGATCATCAATTGAATGAAAATGAGTTCAGGAGCTATGATAATTGGCCTGATTACAGCCGAAACCCCAAGTACCCACAGGATGTTAGCAACATTGCTTCCAATGATGTTCCCAAGAGCCATGGTCATATATCCTTTCCGCGCCGCAGATATAGAAACAAATAGCTCAGGCAGTGATGTCCCGATCGCCATGAGAACAAGCGCAATAAGATATTCCGATATCCCAAAAGCCAAAGATAAACCTATTATGGAATTTACGAGAATATGCGCTCCTATGAGTATTCCGGTCAATCCAATGAGCACTTCTAATATATTTTTTTTCAAATCATTTTTTTCTATAGTCTCTACACCCAGTTCACGATATTTTTCAATTGAGTTTTTAAGATAAAGAATATACGCGAAGATGAACAATATTCCCCCGATCCTTCCTATCCCTCCTGATACAAGTATGAACGCTGATGCAAGCGTCAATATCAAAAGATGTATCCAGCCGCTGTATATTTCAGTGTGTTTTATCACAAGCGGTTTAATAACGCATGTCAGACCCAGGATCAGGGCGATGTTGGTGATATTGCTTCCTATGATATCCCCAACAACAATTTGACCGTGGTCGATATAAGAAGCATAGGAGTCTGATGCCAGTTCTGGCAGCGATGTTCCAAGCGCTACAATAGTCATCCCGATAATAAAATCAGAGACCCCAAACGTCTTTGCCAGTTTTGAAGCTCCTTCGGTGAAAATATCGCTGGATTTGATGATAATTGGTATTGAAATAAGGAAAAATATTAAAGTTGAGGTCATTTCAGAAGGCATTGTTATCCTGCTTATTACATTAATTCTAATGGGCGTGAAAGTTAAGTATATTATGAAGTCATTTCATATAAGATTTTATGAGTGATCCGGGGTCAAATGAGAAATGGTACGTTTATAGTGTTGAGATGGTTTTCCAGCGTCTTGGCTCAGGAAGACAGGGCTTGATGTCAGATGAAGTAAAAAAGCGTCAATCTGCATCCGGTTTTAATGAACTGCCTGAAGCGAAAAGAATATCTCCTATCGGGATTTTCCTCTCGCAATTCAAGAATTATCTGATCCTCGTACTCATTGCCGCTGCAATAGTTTCAGCATTTACCGGAGAAACAACGAATGCGTATGTGATACTATTTATTATCCTGTTCATCTCAGTGCTTGGTTTTATTCAGGAATACAGGGCAGAGCGCGCCATGGAAGCCCTGAAAAAAATGGTCGCCTATGAAGCAAGAGCGCTTCGCGACAAAGTGATGAAAAAGATACATACAAGGGAGCTTGTGCCCGGGGATATCATCCACATCGAAGCAGGGGACAGGATACCGGCAGATGCCAGGCTTGTGGAAGCGATAAATCTTGAAACCACTGAATCTTCCCTGACCGGTGAGTCCCATCCGGTATCGAAGAGCGCTGGTGCGTTAAGTGAGGATACACCTGTGGCTGAACAGAAGAACATGCTTTTCATGGGGACAACTGCTGTAAGGGGCAACGGCATAGCAGTGGTTGTTGGAACAGGTAAGAATACGCAGATAGGCAGCATCGCGCAGATGATCCAGATAGAAGAAGAAGACGCTCCGCTCAAGATAAAGTTCGCAAACCTCGCAACCCAGCTTGCAAGGATCGTCCTCATTGCTTGCGTGATCATTTTTATCACTGGGACGCTGCGCGGGCATGAGATGTTCGATATGCTGGTTATTGCCGCTGCCCTTGCAGTAGCAGGTATACCAGAGGCTTTGCCTTTCATAGTCACAGCCACCCTTGCTATGGGTACACAGAGAATGGCAAAGCACAACGCAATAATAAGAAGGCTTCCGGCTGTGGAAACCCTCGGCTGCGCCACCGTGATATGTTCTGATAAAACAGGTACGATCACCAGAGGCGAGATGACAGTAATAAGGGTATATACGGACATGAACATCGAGGTTACGGGCAGCGGCTACATCCCGGAGGGTGAATTCATCAGGGACAGCGCGGCGATCCAGCCGTCGCAGGATGCGCATCTGGCAGAACTTTTGAAGATCGGCATAATGTGCAATAACTCTTATCTTGAACACGATGGCGGCTGGCGCATAATTGGTGACCCCACAGAGGGGGCTTTGCTTGTTGCTGGAAAGAAAGCAGGTATCGATGAACGTTTTCCCCGCATCACTGAACTGCCATTTGAC
>CBFFLL010000153.1:0-2031 GCA_965642175.1 Candidatus Methanoperedens nitratireducens
ATCGCCGCAGTAGGCTATATCTCCTGAAATATGTGAAATCATACTGACATCCCGTGATATTCATAAGTTATTTGACTTAAATAATTTCTATTCCAATTATTGCTTTTAATGATTTATATCTTTACTTTAAATTATTTTAGGGATTGAGTACTGATTTTCTCGAAAGGTATATTATTCGATTAAAATTTTAATAAATGACAACCTATATATAGTTAATAAGATAATTATAATGATGTCGATTTGGATTCATATTATTGTGATATGAATCAGAATGGTCATAATGAAAAACAACTGGTGTGGTTAATATGGAATGCAAGAATTCAAACATAAACTGTGTATATCAGAATAATTCTAAATCTGCTCATGGATTGTCAAAGTAAATCTACTTCCTGAAATTAATATGGCATAAAGCGATCGAAAGTCCGTCAGCGGCATCGTCGGGTCTCGGGATCTCATCGAGACCCAGGATTCTTTTTATCATATCCTGCATCTGTTTCTTGTCGGCGTTTCCTGAGCCGGTTATAGCCTGTTTTACCTGTTTCGGCGTGTATTCAATGACTGGTATATTCCTCTGCTGCGCGGCAAGGAATATAACCCCGCGAGCTTCGCTTACACCCATAGCTGATGTTACATTTTTTGTGAAAAAAAGCTTCTCGACAGCAACTTCAGAAGGTGCGTATTTCTCGAAAAGGATGTTTAATTCGTTATATATCTCAAGCAAGCGCTGTGGGTTCTGTTTTTCAGGGGATGTTCTTATGCACCCGTAGCTCACGGGCATTATCCTGTCTTTTTCTTTTCTTATCACTCCAAAACCTACTGTTGCAAGTCCAGGGTCAATACCTATTATTATCACGTTATTTAAAATGCGCTTGAGATTTATGTGCTTTTGGGAGATGCCATTTTAAAGGCAGATATAAACGCCTGTTGGCATAAATTATATTAACTACAGATGCCATATATATATGGGTACTAATAGAAATATCAAAAGGAGAAACTGAGGAATGCATGCAAGATTATCTGGAAGACTATTTGAGAATTCAAGAACATTACAAAATTTACAGCATCTGGTAGGTGGATTGCATAACATACTACTTGTGTTGGTTGGAGTGTATTTTGGAAAAGACAATACCTCGTTAGGTCTTGTTGCAGCAGGTTTAGCTTTCTTGGTGTCAAGAATGTCCTCTGAGATATCATTCCAAACCTCAATAAAGGTTGTTCAAGAATATTCTAATCATACTAATTATAAAAAAAATTGAATTCATATAAACTGATTATGATTCAATATCTCTATGATTGGCAAAACAACCATAATGGGCATTATAGTATATGCAAACGGTGATGAGATCACTCAGGAACTCTGCTGGAGTGTCATAAAGGGATCATCTGCATAGAGTTCGTTGCTAGTTTTTTTCAAATGGATCCTTTACAGAGCAAGGTGTTCCCCTGCCGCCATAGTGGTCTCCCGTCCCTGCGGCGTCCTTTTAATAAACCCGATCTGGATAAGGTACGGCTCGTAGACCTCTTCTATTGTCCTTGTCTCCTCACCCACTGAGATCGCGATCGTCTTGACTCCCACAGGACCGCCCCTGAAATCCTCTGCGATCACTCTTAAAATGCGCCTGTCAAGGTCATCAAGTCCAAGCCTGTCGATGCCAAGCATGCTAAGCGCCCTGTCAGCCACTTCCTGCGTTATCTCCCCTCTTGCCCTCACGCTTGCGTAATCACGCACCCGCCTCAGCAAGCGGTTAGAAATTCGCGGCGTCCCGCGACTGCGTTTCGCTATTTCAAGCGCCCCATCAGGAGTTACAGGGATTCCGAGGATGGACGCGCTTCTCTTCACGACCTTTACAAGTTCATCAACTTCATACAGATTAAGGCGCGCCGTGAATCCGAACCTGTCCCTGAACGGTGAGCCCAGTAGCCCGACCTTGGTAGTCGCGCCGATTAGTGTGAAATGCTCAAGGTTCAGTTTTATAGACCGCGCACTCGGTCCCTCACCGATCATGACATCTATCTCGAAGTCCTCCATTG
>CBFFLL010000153.1:2066-6532 GCA_965642175.1 Candidatus Methanoperedens nitratireducens
ATCTCATCGATAAAGAGAACATCTCCCCTTTTGAGAACTGTGAGCATTGCGGCAAGGTCGCCCGGGCGCTCAAGCACGGGTCCGGATGTAGCTTTGATGTCTGTGCCCATCTCACGTGCAATTATATGAGCTAGCGTGGTCTTCCCGAGTCCGGGAGGGCCTGAAAAAAGTATATGGTCAAGCGGTTCGTCCCTTTTTTTTGATGCTTCTATAAATATATTAAGGGCTTCCTTGAGAGGTGTCTGCCCAATAAATTCATTCAGGCTGGCAGGACGGATAGGGATCTCTTCTATTTCGTCTTTCTCCGAGGTTGGGGCGATAATTCGTTCTTCCATGATTTATACCATTAAAATAGTTATTGGATACCATAAACTTATATTTAAATATAACACAACGCTTAATAAATAACATCTAAGCAAAATGAAAGCTATACATGAAAGGACTAAATCAATGTTTTTTCATTTGGTGATAATCTTGCAATGGGGTTAAAAATCCTTTCTGAAAAGCCTTCGGAAAATCTGATCGCACCTCCTTTCCAAGCCCAACAGTACAGGTTCCTTGAAGGCTTGATCCCGGCTTTAATGTTAATTTTAGCGGTTGCAGTTTTGATCATACTGCACAGGACGAACAAATGAGGCTCGACAGGGATTCGTAAGTCTGTAACGGTAAGAAGGACTCAGAGAAGCCGCTTTCATTCTTGGGCGTTCTATCAGTTGAGAAGTTTCATAGAGTATAAGGCTAACCTTGCTGGTATTCCTGTTATTCTTGTTGATCCGAGAGGAACTTCTCATATCTGTCCCGAATGTGGACATAACGAAAAAAGGAATAGACCTAACAGAGATACTTTCAGATGTGTTCAGTGTGGCTTCTCTGGCAACGCTGACCACATAGCAGCGATCAATATTGCTGCGAGGGCTGCTGTCAATCAGCCTATTATAGCATGTGATGAAGTCAAAGCCATTATTGGAATTGAGATGGAACATAGTTATAAACCTCTATCGGGAGCATTCATGCATCCGATTTCTAATCGGGGGTAATTGACTTCTTCCCCATCACATCCTTCATCATCTTTATAGAGCAAAGCTCACCGCACATGCTGCATGTCTCTGCGTTCTTGCTTCTTGCATGGATCTTCTTTGCTTTTTCGCTGTCAATTGCAAGCCCGAACTGCTTATTCCAGTCAAGCTCCCTTCGCGCAAGCGCCATCTCGCGATCAGCCGCCCTGGCCTTCTCCCTTACCCCTTCCTTTGTCAGGTCTGCAGCATGAGCTGCGATCCTCGTGACGATCGTACCCTCCCTGATATCATCTTCATCAGGAAGCGCCAGGTGTTCAGCAGGTGTTGTCATACACAGGAAATCAGCACCATGCATTCCAGCAACCGAACCCCCTATCGCTGCTGTGATATGGTCATACCCTGGTGCGATATCTGTCACAAGCGGACCGAGAAGATATAGCGGTGCATTTTCAGTGAGGTGTTTCATCGCTGTTACGGAAAGTCCGATCTCATCTATGGGAACGTGTCCAGGTCCCTCAACAAGCGTCTGCACTCCAGCGGCTCGAGCCCGTTTTACAAGTTCCCCAAGCTGGATGAATTCCTCAAATTTTGCCCTGTCTGAGGCGTCGTTGATGCACCCGGGACGCATGCCGTCGCCTAAGCTGATCGTCAATTCAAACTCACGTGCGATCTCAAGAAGGTAATCGTATTCCCCAAAATAGGGATTCTCCTCGTAATTATTCTTCATCCATGAAAGGGTCAATGCGCCGCCGCGGCTCACAACATCAAGTATCCGGTCACTGTTTTTAAGACGTTTGAATGATTCATGGTTCACACCGGCATGGATGGTTACGAAATCAATGCCGTCAACTGCATGTTTTCGCACCGCGTTGAACATATCATCAGAAGTCATTGCTTCGATACCCTTACCCGCCGCCTGGTATATTGGAACAGAACCAACAGGGATATTGACAGCTTCAATGATCTTTCTGCGCACAAGGTCGAGGTCGCCTCCTGTTGAGAGGTCCATAATAGTATCGGCGCCATATTTTTCCGCGATTATCGCCTTTTTGACCTCTGCATCGATGTCAACATAATCCCTTGAAGTGCCGATGTTAGCGTTTATCTTTGTGCGCATCAATTTGCCGATGCCCACAGGTATGGATTTGCTGTTAACGCTTTTCGGTATAACAATATGTCCGAGCGCAAGGCATTTCCTTATTTCATCAGCCCCTGTCCCCTCTATGGCGGCAACACGCTTTATTTCATTTGTTATCAATCCAGCATGCGCCTTTTCTATCAGGGTCGTCATTTCTTCCTCGATCCGAACATTTTAGCATACCAGCTTTTATCATCCTTATGCTTTTTTTTCTTTGCAGGCTCTTTCTTTTGTCCCTTTTTATCTGGTTCTTCTTCTTCTTTTTCTTCTTCTTCGGGAGTTTCCCTTCCGTATAACAATTCACCAATTCGTGTTTTGGGTTTATTTTCCGTTAATTTTCCTGGCAACTTCTCAGTTGTTTTTTCTGGTATTTTTAGTGGTATTTTTTCAGGTAACTTCCCGGCCATTTTTTCGGGTAATTCTCCTGCCGATTTACCCTTTCCCTCGATCGCCTTTTGTTCGCCGATAATTTCCTTTGCAGTGTCTATGCCTTCGGGAACTTCGATATTTATCTTTGGCGAAATTGGCGGCTTTACCACGGGAACGCTTGCCCCTCCGTGCTTGCTTTTTCGGACCCTGATGTCCACAAGTACAGGCCGTTCTATGTAAGTGCTGACGATCATGGCGACCCCTGGAGAGAGCCGCTTGATATCTTCCACAACCTCTGAGCTTATACCCTCAAGACCTTTGCTGATAGCCTGAAGGTCGTTGGGATTTGTCACTTTCATTATTATCTGGGTATTGCACTGCGAAAGGATGTTCTTATCCACGCGGGCAGGGCGCTGTGAGACTACCATGAGCCCGAGGCCGAATTTCCTCCCCTCTGATGCAATGGTACGGAGAATATCGGAACTTACCGTTCCCCCGAATCCTTTTTCAGGACAGAAATTATGCGCTTCCTCAAGAACCAGCATGCACGGAGGCACTGTATTGAGCTTTCGCGCTTCAAACAGGTCGCTGCAAAGCTTTGCGACTATTAATGCCTGAAGGTCAGGGTTTACGCCTTTCATATCTATTATTGATGCTCTGCCATCCTGGACAAGTTCTGAAATGGTCGTGGCTTTATCAGATAATATGCCTGTTTCCAGAAGCGCTTCAAGCTTGCTGATCACGTTCCATTTTATCTTGCTCTTATTCTCCCCTACCTCTAATATGATATCTTCAATAGTATATTTTGTTTTTTCTGTCTTGAGTTTCGATACTGCCTCAAAGAGTATACCTGTCTGGTTCTGCGAGTGTTCATCTGAAAAATACTGCATGAGGTCCTTTACCCCAAGGTTAATTCCGTTTAACCTGAAAAGAAAGTCAGCACTTGGATTAAGTGTTTTGTTCGCAGGCGTATATATGGTCACCATGTCCTCGTAGCCTTTTGGTGATATGCCGTACCGTTCGAACATCGCCGGCTTCTCCTTATTGGGAAATTTCAGGGTGCCGTATTCCCCGTGCGGGTCTATTATCAGCAGGGGGACGTTCTTTTCCAGAAGCTCTTCCAGTATCACACCGCTTGTATAGGACTTTCCAGCTCCTGTCTTGGCAAGTATGCTGCAGTGCTTTTGAACAAGGTTATCAGCATCGAGATTGACTTTTATGTTCTGCCCCTCAAGCAGTCCGATGTACACATCCCCGCGCATAAGTCCAAGAGTTTGCTTTATAAGCATCTCATCCGCCTTGAAGACCTTATCTCCAGGACTGAACGGTGATTTCGGTACGCGAAGAGCTCCATGTTTATCCCTTGCGCCTATAACTGCCGCTTCGGCGATGATCTGCTGGTCCATATCCCCGACCTTTGATGAGCCTTCAGCCACATCCACTGCTTGCTCGATAGAGAAACCCTCGCTTGACCGCGTGATAGTTGTCACCTGAGCCAGTGTCCAGCCGTCCACTTCGTGCCAGACCTTGACGTAATCTGCTCTTTTTGTCGCTGTGCTGTCTGAAACCGCGAACTTGAATGTTAGCGATTCTGTTTTTCCGAATATTACGCCTATTGAATCCTTCACCATTATAGGTACCAGAATAATTCAGATGAATATTATACTTTTTCTATGGGCGGCATATGACTGGAAAATGATCATGCTCAAAATTTCAGAATCCTACCAAACCATTAAATACACTCGTGTTCTATTAAGCCTCCGAAGCTCCGATAGTGTAGTCGGCCAATCATTCTGGCCTTTCAAGTTTTAAGCGTGATATGCGCTGAAATAAAGACAGCCAGTGACTCGGGTTCAAATCCCGATCGGAGCACTTAAAATTTTTTTATACTAAAAAACAAAAAGTAGGAAACTTTTCCTACCTTTCTTTGCTGAACACTGCAG
>CBFFLL010000154.1:0-6476 GCA_965642175.1 Candidatus Methanoperedens nitratireducens
GAACAAAAAAAGTTTTTCATGCTTCATGCATGAACAGCCGTTCATGAGCGTTTGGAAAGGGCATTGTATGAAATTTTGAGTGAGGAGAGTAAGCCCCTTTATGTTTAGCGCAAGGAGCGAGTGCCCCTGTAGCGCTTATGCGGCATTCAGCTATGCGCCGTACTCGGACAGGTCTGGACTGCCCTGTGTGTCCTGTTTCGGCTTGCACCCGCGGGGATTCGCCGTTCCATCCGCACGCGCATGATCTCATTCTTTCGAAATCATCGCATTATAAGCGCAGCGGTATCGTTTCTGTTCCAGAGCCAAGACTCTCGCCCTACGCACTTGAGTGCATCCGCGGTCCAGATGGTGAGGGGACTTTCCTCAGCAGCAATATTGCCACCGGCAGCCGCCCTTCCTCTCTCAGGTTTCTTAATAACGTGGTATGGTTTATATTTATCGATAACCTGGTGAACTATCACCCGGCTATTCGGTCAGAGAACAAATGAAGTATAAGAGAATAAGATTAAAGTAGATTATGGAACATATGAAAAACGCCAAAATAAAACCCATACAGGGTATTCAGATATGCCCTTATTGCGGCGGAAGTGTTGAATACGCGGGTATCAGCAGCGGTCATATATTTCCCGGCATACATACCGCGCAAATGTACCTGTGCAGAGAATGCGGATATCAGGGGAGTTTCATAATCGAAGTTGACACTCCTGATGAAGTCAATAAGATAAAGGAGGCATTAAAAACAAACGATGGAAATATTGAAATTCCTGCATTCAGTTATCCTGAAAAATGGCGGTGGATATGGAAGATAATACTGGTTCTTATGGTCGCAGGATTGTTGCTTTGGGTTTTTGGAATATTATGGCATATGATAACCGTATAAAATGGAACATATGAAGGATCATAACGGGAAAAATTCTTGAACAAAGTCCAGGTTTAACCGATAAGTTGAATACAAAAAAAGCATTAAAGGAATTAAGGTGTAAACTTAATGAAAAGAGATCTCATGGATATACTGTGCTGCCCCATGTGCAAGGGCGACCTCGTGCTCGAAGTCACACAAGAGAACGAAAAAGAAATACTCAAAGGAACGCTTTACTGCGGGAAATGCAAAGAGTATTATCCCATTGACGATGGCATACCGAATATGCTGCCGCCTGAGTTAAGGGAATAGGAACAGTAAATCTCGCAAAGTGGCATCTCATCAGGCATATTTTTTATTTTGATGCCCTCAACTTTCTTATTTTTTCAATCCCGCCTTCAGTTTTAGCAAGGCGCTCATAGAATCTGTTTGCCATGATTATTTGTGCGTCTATCAGAGGTTTCACTTCTTTTATCCAGACCGAGCGCGGATGCTTTTTTACATATTCCGCCCATCGTATCACCTGTTCTGAATGCGTCCTGTCCCTCATGATAACCGCAGCCTGAGGATTTCCGCTTTTATAATTGTTCGCTCTTTTCCTTCTCTGTTCATTCAGGTTATTCAATAAATTTGTAAGATAATATGCCTTTCCACCATACCCGATCGTAATTCCTTTGAGTCGATGAGTTCCTCTGGCGCCCTGAAGTCTTCCTTTTCGCCTTGCCGTATCCTGAATTTGCCAACGCGCGCGCCTTTTGGGGTTTGCTTGAGGATGAGGGTGCCCTGGAAGGATGGCTCCTTTGCGTTGTCTTTGATGGGGAGGACGAGGAGCTTTGACTTCTGGAGGTGGATGATGATGTGGAGGATTGTTGAGGTACTGAATGGGGGGGTGGGGATATTAAGGATGGGGATGGGGGGCGTAATGCAGATAAATGAAGCTTTTTATTGGATAGAAAATGTGGAAAGAGATACTTAAGAAACAAATCTTGTATCCTCTTCAAATTAAATGCTAAAATAAAAAAATATATTTTACGGAATCTTTGATATTATATCATTTTTTTGATTAATAACAAGCAATAGCCATATTCAAATAGAAATATAGAAATACTAAGAAATTAGTATAGTGTTCCTTCATGAAATCATCTGAAATAACACAGATATTACAGTCATTAAAAATCAATCCAGATGAAATTCCGGATAAAAATGAATCACAAACCATCCGTATCCTTCTTCACATCATCGAGGAATTGAATAAGGAAGTTCAAACATTAAAAGCAGAATTGCAAAAAACGCGAGATGAACTGAATCACTTAAAAGGAGAACAAGGTAAACCGAAATTTTCGGTTCCGAAACAGAACAAAGACGTCTCCTCCGAAAAAGAAAGAAATACTGTATCCTCTTCATAATATGTGGTGTCGAAAAACTGTGATTTTTCCCATTTTTTCACAGTATCATCACCCCATGAATTATTAATTTTTCCAATAAAGTTGATGTGTTGCCAGAAAGCAGAATGCAGGGTCACCACATCCAATTTCTTGGGACTTTTCATATATGTCGATTTCGCACCTCAAAAACCAGGGTAACTTTCCATGTTATGAAAAATTATATTTTGCGAACCATGTTCATTAGACACGTTGCAATATTCATAATATTTGGGTTATTCGAAGTTTACCCTTACTTTTGAAGTGGATACGATTTTTGGTCATTTAGCACTTGCTAAAATGATAGAACCTGATTTTGCAGATTCATTGTTAGATTCGCTTAAATGTGTTGACTGGAGGAGTTATGATGAAGATTTGGCGGATTTGAGAATGAGTGAACTTGCTGTAAGATATCTTGAGAAAAAATATTATTATAATCCAGATTCTAAGAGTCAAGATATTAAATTGGAAACTGATTTGTTGAATGTTGTATTTTTTTTTTATTAAAGAATTGAAACATTATATAGAGGATCGAAGGTGGATAGAATCATTTTGGGACGATGAGCGTGAGCTAGAAATGGATGGAAAAAAAATTAAGATGCTTGCAATTCCTAAAAAGGAACCTAAGATTCAGCCCACTCTTCATGTTTTTTTTGAACATAGGTGTAGGATTAAAGGTATACATGTTTCAAGAGAAACTGATGAGGGGATTGGAAATCTTGATTTCAATTTTGCTTTTACAACAAAAACTGGAATTCCGATAAATGTATGTGCTGAATTTAAATTGGCACATAATACACAATTAGAACATGGTATTACTAAACAATTGCCATTATATCTAAAAGCAAATCGTTCCACATCGGGGATGTTTTTGGTTATGTGGTTTAAGGATGAAGAAAAGAAGTTTTTTAATAAACCAATTGATAAAAATAAATCACAAATGATTGAATTTCTAAAAGAAAAAATTGAGGCAGTCAAACATGCGGAAGAAATTAATCTTGAATCGGTTTTGATTGATGCATCTAAAAAACCTTCTGCATCTACTGTTTAATTGTATCTATTTTATAATATGCATATCTAATTAATATTATCTACACCAGAAAAATAAAAATCTGAGTGATCTATTTTCATACTTATTCTATCCGAGCCAGTGTTGTGCCGTCCCTTAGCATCCCGCCCCCCCCTTCATGCAGACCCGGTGCGTGCGGCATGCGCGGAGCCAGGACAGGTGCGGAGAACATATCGCAGTGATTTTTAAGTTATAACTCAATATTGATGATAGTTCATTCTACTGTCAGCCTCCTGATTGCTTCCAGAAAATCTTTCGCAGAGCTTACAGCAGCAATTGCATCTTTTTCATTTACGTCCATCATCTCAAGCCCATAGAGGGTTTCATGGCGCTCGATCCGGTAAGTATCAAGCCAGTGAATGTGGCTATGGTCAAGCTTGCCACTATGGACATAGTGGCGCTTCAGATATTCTACCACGCAGTAATGGCTTTTCTCAACAAAGCCATCTTTGAACAGAAGCGATCTTGCACCCTGGAACATTGCTGTATATGAATAAAGTATGACCTGCTCATAAAATCCGTGCTCCTTGAGTTTTTCTGCCTGCATGATCGCCCGTTGCGCCATTTCTATTGCTTTTTCGCTCTTCAACCTGTCACGTGGGGCGTTTCTTAACAACCTTTTTTCAAAACATTCCTCAAGGTTCATTCAACCACCGGTCTTGTCCCGAATAGAACTATGCCCTCTGTTATAACATCCAGGTAAAAAGCTTTGTTCTTTTTAGCTTGCTCTCTCCATTCTGATGGCTTAAATATCGTCTGAGATGTCTCCTTTTCGAGCAATTCCTGAAGCCTGAGATATCTTTTTCTAGGTGAAACAGATATCAAAAGAAGGTCAATGTCGCTTTTTTCATCGTTCTCTCCCTTTGCAAAACTGCCATAAAGAACAAGGGAACTCAATCCGGCAAGATTTTCTTTCAAATGATCCACGATGCCTTTTTCCTCAAGCCATGCAAGGTTATAGGCGACCTTTAAATGCTTGAAGGCAGAGCTTTCCATGTTTCCTTTGTATAGTATCTGGTTCTTGAATTCTTCCCTGATGAGCAGCCTTTCTTTGACAAGAAGATCAAGTGCTCTTTTGACGGTCATAGGGCTTATGCCCAGTATTCTTGAGGCTTCCCTGAGATAGTACCGTTCGTAAGGGTTTTTCATGAACAGTTGGAGAACGGTTAATTGTGTAATTTTTTGATACAATTGTATCATATATTAGACAATTGTATCATTAAGTTAATAAATCTTTGGCTTTCTTTTTCTTTATCGCTTGAAACTACCTGCAAGTTTTTTTCCATATCACAATTATTCCATCCGAGCAAGTTAGGCGCCATCCCAACCCCGCCCCGCGCGCAGACCCGGTGCGGCATGCGCGGAGCCCGGACAGGTGCGGTCAAAGTGAAAAACTAAATGAACAGGAATATCTGATATTCCTGAATCTCAAAGTCTTCCCATCTTCTTAAGAAGCTCGGCATTCAGCACGCTTGCTCCTGCCGCGCCCCTTATCGTATTATGCCCCATGCAGATATACCGTATGCCCGGGCGGATGCGTCCTACCGATACTGTCATCCCTCCTCCGATGTTCCTGTCCAGACGGGGCTGAGGGCGGTCTTTTTCTTCCTTGACTTCGATAACAGGCGTGGGTTCTGTGGGTAATTCTGATAGTCCGGGGTCAAAATCCAGGAATGCCTGTTTGACTTCTTCAACTGATGGATCATCTGCCATTTCCACCCAGAGCGCTTCAGTGTGCCCGTCCAGGACCATGACGCGGTTGCAGCTTGCGCTCACTTTGAATGGCGCATCTATTATCTCGCTTCCGTTAAATTCCCCGAGGAGCTTCTTTGTCTCTATTTCAACTTTCTCCTCTTCTTTTTCAATATACGGTATCACGTTATCAAGGATAGACATTGAAGCCACGCCGTCGTAACCTGCACCTGAAATAGCCTGCATGGAAGCAAGATATATCTTTTCGATACCGAACTTCATAAGAGGCTTCAGGGTAACTGCCATCATAATAGTGGTGCAGTTGGGATTAGTGACCACATAGCCGTCCCACTTGCGTTTATCCTGCTGGACATCGATAAGGCCCAGATGCTCAGGGTTCACTTCAGGTATGACAAGCGGGATATCTTTCATCATGCGCATGGCGCTGGCGTTACTTGCAACAGCAAAACCTGCTTTTGCGAATTCCGGTTCAACGGTCTTTGCAAGGTCTGTCGGAAGGGCGGAAAAAACGATATCTGCATCCACTTTTTTTGGATCAACAGGTACTACTGTCATGTCAGATGCCCCTTCCGGGACTTTGCTCTCAAGCCTCCAGTTCGCAGCATCCCTGTATCTCTTCCCTGCACTCTTATCAGAGGCGGCAAGTGATGTTATCTCAAACCATGGATGTTTGCTTAACATCTCTATGAATCTCTGTCCTACGTTACCGGTTGCGCCAAGTACTCCCGCTCTGATTTTTGCCATATCCTACCTTACATTGTTATAATTATCAGTGTGCTTATTCCATTGAGATAGCATTGCTTGGGCATGAATCAACGCATGTGCCGCAGTCAGTGCATTCTTCTTCATCGATGTGCGCTTTCTCATTTTTCAGTTCTATCGCTGTTACAGGGCATTCGTCAACGCATATTCCACAGCCTGTACAATCTTCAGTTTTTACTTTTACTGCCATTTCGGTCACCTTTTGCTCTCCATTGAATAAGTCAAATATAAAATTAACGGTTTAAATTCTTTTTTATGAGCTTATATTCAAAACTTCTAACTGATCTTAACGGGATAATCATGATAAATGGAAGCCTAAATATATGGCATATGCTTTTTATGGGGCTATGTTATCCAACAGAGTTGATCACTTTGTAGAATCAGTCATCCGCGACATGACGCGCTTATCGATAAAACACGATGCCATCAACCTGGCGCAGGGATTTCCCGATTTCCCGGCCCCCGAAGAACTCAAGCGCGCCGCGGCAGATGCGATCATGGGTGACTATAACCAGTACTCAATCACATGGGGCGCAAAAGACCTGCGTGAGGAGATCTCACGAAAAGTCCTCAAATATAATCATATTGAGGCTGACCCTGAAAGCGAGATCACTGTAACATGCGGCTCAACAGAAGCCATGATGGCCGCAAT
>CBFFLL010000155.1:0-6417 GCA_965642175.1 Candidatus Methanoperedens nitratireducens
AGAAGAAGGGTAAAAGAGCAATTAAAGAAAATCGGTGGAATCGAATTTTTCGATGTAAATTTTTCATACATCGATAATGAAGATTTGAGTGAACATTTTGTAACTGTTCCTGAAAGTGGAGGTAATAAGCTAATTCCTGAAGGATTGGGGAAACCTGGCCAGGTTTATGCGGTCTTAGGATCTCCTTCCAGCAAGATCGGTGTATATAAGATGGAATTACAGGCAGTTTCGGGTTCTGGAAAATATGACAAATCCGGTCTTGGTTCAAATAGTAAAGCTAAAGAAGCAATTCAAACCGCTGTCAATTATTTCAAAGCAAACGCAAAATCGATTAGTCAAGGCATATCAACTAAAGAAAAGGATTATCACTTGCATGTGCAAGATTTGACAGGTGTAGGCATGTCTGATGACCTTGCATTGGCAGCATTCCTGAGTTTATGTTCAGGTGCTTTAGAAAAGCCAATACAAGAAAAAACTGCGATATTGGGTACATTAACCATTGGTGGTTCTATTAGTAACATAGATAACTTATCCGATCTCTTGCAGGTTTGCCTGGATGCTGGAGCGAAAAAGGTTCTAATTCCAATATCTGCAGCATCAAAAATGTCAATAGTGCCGCCGGATTTATTTAGCAAATTCCAGATATCTTTTTATGAGGATCCGATAGATGCTGTGTATAAGTCTTTGGCGTTGTCATGAGGACCAACTTTCAGAAAAGTAATGTTAGAATTGAGTTCATACTGGTATGAAAATAAATATTACTGCTTCAACCGTGAAAGATTAAACCAAATAGTCAAATGGGAGTATTTTGTTAATGGATCATCTGCTAAAGAGAGTGTTTAAACAGGATCGAAGAATCGATATTCGTTTCTGCCAGTTCCACAAGGCGTTGGTGATGAGTAAAGAAGATAACCTGTGTCTTTGTAGATAGCTCCGCAAGGACCTGCAAGGCAGCCGTTGCCCGCTTGTCATCAAACCTTATCAGGATGTCATCCACGATGAACGGCATTGGTTCATTATTCTTCAGATATGTTTCCAGACTTGCCAGTCTAAGAGCAAGATAGAGCTGATCGGTCGTCCCATCGCTCATACCTTCCACTCTAACCTCTTCACTCCCCATCCTAACCCCTACAAGTACAGGATTGTCATAATCGTCAAAGTCTGCCCTAACTCCTTCAAAGGAGTTGAGTGTCAGGTGTGCGAAAAGCTCGTTCGTTCTCTTGAGAATTGGTCCCTGGTGTTTTTCACGATATCTTTCAATTGCCTGAGCCAAAACGGTTGATGCAAGCCTGAGGTGAACATACCGTTCAACGTCAGTCTCAAGCTTAGCCAGAATGGTTTGAGCGTCTTCGGCAAGCTCTACGGCTTTTGCACTTCCATCCATTATGTTAAGCTCTGTTATTTCTACACCGATGGTTTGGTTGAGGCGAGATTTTTCTTCTTCCAGCGCATTGATCTCTTCACTCAGATTACTCATCTGCGGCTCGATCCAATCAGGTTCAACCCCCCCGGAATCCTGAACAAAATCTTCAACAGTAGCACCGGCGCTCAGCCTGAGTAACTGTTCATCCAGATCATTCACTTTTACCTCAATCTGTCTGCGCTTTAATGAGTGTTCCTCTACATCTGGGAGTTCCTCATATCTTGAACAACCAGCCTCTTTGCACATGCCGTCCAGTTCAGACTTTATCTTGGATATGCTACCATCTGCATCTCTGGACTTATTCACTTCCAGATTTTGCTGTTTTTCCAAAGTTTGAAGTTCCGATCTAGCGGTTTTTGAACTGGTCAGTCTTGCGTTGAGCTCCGTAGCAGCCTGTTCAAGAGGGAGTTCTTTTAAATCCTGAGCCACATGTTCTGCAAGATTGAACACCCTGCTGGTGAAGTCTTCTGCATCACTCTCAATACCTTTTATACGTTTATGGAGACCTTTAGCCTCTTTTAATTTGCCAAAAAGCCTCTCGAGGTCCTCCATTACAGCATTGGCCTGTGCAGGGCGCGAATCCACTTCAAGACCAAGTGGCTGGATCGCATCCGCCCATTGCTTCTGCCATTGAGAGAGTTTCTCTTCAATCTGTTCAACCTGGGATTTGACCTCATTTAATTCTTCTTCCAGTCCTCTCTTATCCCTGATGGACTGTTTTATTTCGTTTATGAGCTTTTCTTGCTCCTCAATAATCTTTTGGCTCCTCCTGATCAAATCAGTTAAGGTCTCCACATCCTCAGCCGGTGGCTCTGAGATGGAGTTGAGGCATTGGTTCAGCTTACCGCGATGCATTTGAATGCTCTTGTTCAATTTATCCGCTTTGGCTATCCGTCCTCGAAGCTCTAAGAACTTATCTACAATGACCCTCTGATCATGCGTCCAGGCTCGCATCTCCTTCGGTGATCCTGGGGACATCCCGGTTTCTTTCCAAAGTCCATTCCAGAGATCTCGGATCTCTGCAACTTCTTTTTTAGCCTCTCCAAATAGATTCTTCCAATACGCTAACTTGTTCTTCTTTGTCTCGGAATCTGCAATGAGTTTTGCTTTTCTTGCCACACGATCTGCCTCTCGTCTCAGCCGATCCGCAAGTTCATCAGCCCTTTGAACACTGAGTTCGTAAGCGCCCGTCAGGGTATCTTCAGGTTGAAAATACTTAACGAAACTTTCCAATGTTTCATCGGTTTCTTTGCATCCATCCAAAGCACAGCGAATGAGCCCCCATCCATCTTCACGATGTTGTCTTGCCGTCTCAAGATCATCTTCGGTGGGAACATCCTGTTCCAGTTGTAGTTCCGTGACCTGTCCTTCAATCTCCAAAAGAGTGTCCTCTAACTCGTAAATTTTTGATTGAAATTCATACACCTTTCTCTGATGCTCTTCAAAGCGATTCTCGAAGGTGTCAATTGTCTCAATTGGAGGTAGGAAAATTTTTTCAAGCTCCTCAAGCGTGCCCTGCCATAACATTTGTTTTTTAAGAGCGGTTTTAAGTGAATCCTGATCAATATGGATCTCTTCAGACTCGGAATTATAATGATCTTCCAGGGTTTCGTATTTTTTGGCTCGCTCAACGGCTTCTCTGAGGTCATCAACTGCAAGTGGTGCTCCTATAGACTTCATCGCCTCCTCAATCCCGACAATTTTAATGGAGAGCCTTGCCGCATTCTCCTGTGAGCTCTCCCGTTTGGTCAATAGGTTGCCATATATGGTGCTAAGTTCTCGAATCTCTACGATCTCTATCTTCTTCAGCCGAAGCTTCTCAGCCTCATCCAGTGTAAGATCATCGCGGAGCTCAGAAAGGATCTCTTTTGCCTCGCTCCAGAGAATGTCCCTTTCTGTATGAAGCCTTATGCGGTCACTTACCGCCTTCTGATGGCTACCCAACTCTTTATACAATTCATCGATCAACTCAGCACTCTCAAGCACACCTTCAGATATTTCAATCCTTTCCATAGACTTCTTAATTTCTTCAATTGCTTTTATCGCCTGATCTCTCTCATATTCTGCAATCCGCAGTTTGGTATCAAAATCAACCCGGCGTTTACCAAAGTTATCAGGGAGAAGAACAGCATCCGCGTAGGATTTATATTCCTCAAGAAGACCTTTGCGCTTGCCAATTAAGGGCAAAGACTCCCCAATCCTCCAGAGACGTTTGTGTTCTGCCCGCTTCCCTTCAAGCTCAACTGTCACTTCACCTATGCGCTTTTCTGCATTACGTAGTTCCTGCTCATGCCGTTGCCACTCTTGGGCTGGAAGCTGTGCTTCACGAATCTCTTTTTTCTTCTGTTTGAGCTCTGATAGAGCTTTATTGATTTTCTTCGTTGTTGCAGTTGGGGTAAAAAGTTCTTCCGCCTCGTCTCGAAGATCATTCTGGACCTTTCGGAGGTCTGTGATTCCAGATCCTGCTGCAAACAATGCCTGACCAATGTTCCCCCCACCTTCGAGGATCTTCTCGCCCCCCTTCACGAGCTTGGAATGGTCAATACCAAACATGGTGGTGAAAGTATCAGCATCGACACCACCTAAAAACGTCTCAAGCAGGGATTCCTCCAGCACTTCTTCGGTATCTCCTGCCAGAATGGTGTTCACCCTCCCTTTACGGCGGATAAAATCAAGCTCACTTCCATTGCTGTGTCTGAGTACTCCACCGATTCGCATCTTGCTGTGATGATGGAGAAAATTATCTGAAGACCGAGTATCAATGCCATAGAGCATCTGCTGAAGCGCCCTGAGAGCAGAACTCTTGCCTGCCTCGTTGGGACCGTATATGATGTGGAACCCTTCCTCACCTTTACTGAGGTCGATCTGGGTGTCTGTGAAATGCCCAAATGCAAGTAGATTCAATTGAAGGATTTTCATTTTGAACCCTCTTCCTTCAATAGACGGTGGATGAGCATGGGTTGCACCTCTTCAAGCACAGCTGCCAACCAATCAGCATCATCCAGTCTGACGGCATCATCACCTTCTATAAGCTCCCCCGGAAGCTTTTTTCTGAGATTTTCAATATCCACAGTCAATGTACGTAAGAGCTCCGGATCAGCCCGGAGTTCATCAAGGTATTGGATAAGTTCAGCCATCGGTTCGCTCATAGATTCCATCATCTCTATAGGTGGTTCCGTGTGGAGCTTTACCTTTTCAATCCATATCTTTCCACCACTCATGTCTCCGGCTGACGAGCGGAATTCATTGGTCCACCGCTCCACATCTGATGCAAGTTCATTATGAGCCCTCGAGTCTCCTACAATTTTAAGCCGCACAACCAACGGGAGTTCCTGGTTTTCTTCCAAAAGTCTTTCGAGATGCTCACCAATTTTCTCAACCACGTCATATCCAGTCTCAGCTGCTGAAACGTCTGTTTCTATCTCAAACCAGCGAATAACGTCAAGTGGCTTGAAATTTGCATAGGGTCGCCTTCTTTCATCCACTGTAACGAGCACACATCCTTTAGGTCCAGTCTCGCGAATGTGCCGTCCCTGAATGTTTCCAGGAAAAATGGTCAGTGGTGTTTCCAGCAGTACCTCATGTTTGTGAACATGACCCAGTGCCCAGTAATCATAGCCTCTCGATTGCAAACCATCGAGTGTACAGGGAGCGTATGGCTCATGTCCTTCCTTTCCTGTCACGCAGGTGTGTAGCATTCCTATATTGAAGCAATCCTCGATAGCGTAAGGATATCCTGATGAGAGATCTTTTTTTATCGACGGTGAAGCAAAGCTTTGACCGTGGATTGCCACATCAAGCTTGTCCACCAGCACTGTTTCAGGTGTATCTGCTGAAAATATTTTTACACCTTCTGGAAGCTTGAGTGTTTTTGTAATCTTGCTGGCAGCATCATGGTTACCCGCGATGATGTAAACGGGAATGCCGGCTTCACGCAGTTTGCTCATCTGTGAGGAGAAATATAATCCCGTGTTGTAATCCTTCCAGTCGCCATCGTAGAGGTCACCAGCAAGTAGTACAAATGCAACCTTTTCAGCGATAGCGAGATTAATTAAGTTCTCAAATGCCCTCCGCGTTGCTTGACGTATCTCTTCGACCGGTGCCCCTTCATAATGATCAAGTTTGTGCAGAGGGCTGTCCAGATGAATATCTGCTGCATGGAGAAACTTAAACATAAAATAATATTAGCCTTATGGTTATAAATACTTTTTAGAGTTTTAGAGATTTTTTCCTCTGGACGTTGCCTCCCCCCTCATGAAGAATAATGCCCCTGAGCACGTGTTTATCACCGGATTGCTGCATGATGTTGTAGAAGATGAAGATTAGTGTTTAGAGACCCGGGAACCGGCCTCATGCTTCGGCCCGTCCCCTTCAGTTTAGTGCATCAATCGTCTTTCGTTCGTTCTCTCTGCTTCGCTTAGTTCACTCACTACAGCCGATTCATGCCTGTAGGGTTTGTAGTTACAAATCAACATATTTCCATACTCTATAGAACAATTGAGAAAACCCACATATAGGGATATTGTAGAAAAAACAGCGTTTTTGCACTTTTTACATATTTATTAATTGCCTAATTGTGGTAGAAATCAGATTATTTTAGATAATATATTATCGTCAAACCTTCAAATTGCATAATGTTATAAACACTAAAATGAGCCTTTACATGGTGATATACAAAAAGGAAATATGCCAGGATAACAAGGACTAATGTAACAATTCCTGATACAATACCCTATATGTGCAGGTTTATTCCAGCAGAATCTCTCTATATTGATTTTATGGGATTTAAATACTAAATATTTGGACAGGCACCATGCTTCAGTTCACAAAGATTGATATTTAATACATCAAATCCAGAGCATCACAGGCAGTCATGCCCACTTTGACCCCAAGATCCATGGCTGCTGAACTGACTTCCACTACCCGGGATTTCAATACATCATCGAAACTTCTAACTCCGGTGACTTTTGCTGCAACATCACCCAATTGCTCGG
>CBFFLL010000156.1:0-6397 GCA_965642175.1 Candidatus Methanoperedens nitratireducens
TGGTTGTAGGGAGTATTAAATTCGTGGGTGGAATGCGCAAGGAAGTGCTGGCTAAATTGGCTGAGAAGATGGGGCGGGTTGATGTGAAAATGGGGTGAACACTGGGGAGATTTGAATTCTGTTTTATTTCCTTTCTGCTTTGATGGTAACAATCGTTTAGTTCAGTAATTCCAGCTTACTGTCCTGTTTATCCAGCCATTTTGATAGAATTTGGATAACTTTGTCGCATTGGTCAGTCTGGAAAGCCTGCATGCATCGTTCAATTGGTGGAACAGCATTTTTATATTCTTCAATATTGATGCTTTCCACGTCAGCGTCTTTCGGTCCAGTAGTATTTATAAAAGCCTTAAATTCCTCTATTATTTCATCATTACCCTCAATAACTGCAATGACTGCCTGAACATCATCTATAAATGTATTAAATGTATTAAAATTATCTAATCCAAAAGAAAGTGCCTTATTTACTAAAAGCACTCGGTAACCTACATCATGAATTTTTCTGCCTTTTATAATGACCTTTAATTTCATAACAATTTACAGTTGTCTTCAACTGTTATAAATTTACCTTTTGGCCGGGTGTGCTTATGAATCGCAAATGGTGCGGGTAGGTTAAGGGACTGCCAAGAAATAAGTTGGTAAATTTAATAGAAGATTTGTGAAGATACACAGCACATACAAATATTACACCTCCGAATAAGAAAGAGTGAGCAATCGCTCATTATTATTCGGCGCTCTTTGCGGTGAATAGTGTATATACTTTGATTATACCATTTTAGTTTTTGGTTTAAGATGTTATGAGGATTGATCTATATTTTATCTTAATAAGAAGAAAACAAAGTCGGTCGAATGAAAATATTGACAATAACTTTGTTGATTAGTATCAAAACAACTATTTTTTGACGTTATAGCAAGTAACACACTCAAATCAACAATGTTATGAATAATACAAACATAATACACAAACATGTATGCAAATGAGTTGAGTGAAACAGAAACTCTGGAGCCCGTTGTTGACGTTCTGCGAACTATATCAGAAGAAGAAAGAAATCTTAGAAACATGCGCAAAGCCATTCGTACCATCGAAAGACTTACGGAAAACGAACCTTCGAATAATATCTATAAGATGAAACAAGAGTTGATGAAAATTGAAAAGATATTGAAACAGACCAGACTCACAGATTTAATCGAAGAAGATGTAGAACAACGCATTCGTCCTGTGAAATCAGAAATGCCTGGGTGGGAGGAGCAAGCAAACAGGAGTTTTGGCCAGAGGCTGGAAGACACACTGGAACAGGTAGAATTCGAATTAAGTGGAAACTACCCGTTACTCAAGGTTTTGTTTTACACACTGGAGGTGAAACTATACAATAACAACGTTACAATCTGGTACGGTCCGCAGCAAGAGCAATTGGACGCCTGTAAACCAATTCCCGAAGTGGTGGCAAAAAAACTTCAGGCAAGTCACAAGAAGATCACCAGCCGTAATTTTGATGACGAAACATTCCTCTTACACTTATTCGAAGCATATAAAGCAACTGCTCATCGCCACAAGAAAAAAATAGGAGATTCGATTCCGGTTTCGGATATTATTCTGGAATATGCACTGTTGACCCAAAATAAAAATTTTAAAATAAATCCGGTTAAAAGCAGTTACAGAGAGTATGGACGTGTCTTCTTCAGTTATGACCTGTATCGATTAACGCAACGGACGATAGAGGACCATGTACTGAGCCTTGTTACTGCTACAAGAGCATATACAACACGAAGATCCGGGTTTCTCTGGATCCCATCCAATGAACGTGGAGATGGCACCTATATTTCACATATCAAGTTCAGGGAAGTGTGATCATGCAGAATGGGCTCTATGAAGATGGCATAGACTCAATTTCAGCAAGAAAAATTATAGAGATCGTAGGTGGACAGGGAAATCCACCGGAATATGGATTTCAATATTTCACAGCCGGGTTGGACAGCTATCTCAAAACAATCGATGAGGATTATCTTGGAAGTTTCATAAAAGACGGCGGTTCGGCGTTTAAGATGGTGATTGGAGTATATGGTGGTGGTAAAACCCATTTCTTATACTCTATCAGGGAAGTTGCGTGGAATTATGATTATATTGCTTCATACATAGTTCTGAGTCCGGAACAGACGCCATTTCACAAATTAGAACAAGTATACAAAACCATTGCTGCAAATCTCATCTACCCACAGACCCCGGAAGAACTGCTATCAGGATATGACAAGGGAATTGAGGCGGTTATCAAGTCGTGGTATAACCGGAAGTACCAGGAAATGGCAAACAAACTGTCTGGGGATCTTATATCACATGAACTCAATGCCTATGCGTTGGCACTTGGTCCCTACGAAAGCACGAGCTTTAGAAACGCAGTTAAAGAGGCTTTTTTAAGTCTGGCAGAGAAGCGTAACGATGATTTCACGTTGATCATCCAGTGGTTGAAAGGAGAGAACCCACCAAAGAACCTACTCAAAAATTTCAGGATATTTGAAAGGATAGATAAAAGCACTGCATTTAAAATGATCCGCTCTCTTATCCAGTGGGTTCGGGATATGGACTATGCAGGAATTGTCGTTCTTATGGACGAGGCTGAACAGACTCCAAGCATGACCACAAAGCAAAAAGCAGCCCTTTTGAGCAATATGAGGGAGTTGATAGATGAATGCGGACATGCCAACTTCAGAAATGCAATGTGGTTCTATGCGGTTCCCGATGAGAACTTTCTTGAAGGAAGAACGCAGGCTTACGAGGCTCTACGGCAGAGACTGTCCTCGGTTTTCAATGCCGAGACAAATCCAACAGGAGTAAAGATATATCTTGAAGAAGTATCTTCAGATCCTGTAGAATTGTTAGCAGATATCGGAAGAAAGTTGGCTATGATCTATGAGGTTGCATACAGTACAAAATTCGAAACAAGCGCACTCGATGAGACAATAGCTGATATTGCAAAAGCAGCCTATGAACGAAAACTCGAAATTGGATACAAGAGAGAATTTGTTAAAAATCTTATCAAGGCGCTGCATAAATTGCGTAAAACCGGGCAGTGAGGTCTGACGTTGGACAAAACGATGTGCTTTGTGAAGCATGCCACGTACGGGATTGGAGGGGTGCAGCAGACACGGTTTGGTGGATTTGAGATGTTTGTTGAGTTTGAGGATGGCATTTTACGATGGATCAGACAGGACGAGCTTGAATTTCTGTCAGGTGACACACCGGTTCAAACTGTTGGAATCACAGAACCAATAGAACCAATCTTACCAGAAGAACGTTTTGAGGCAAGAATGATCATAGAAGCACTTAGATTAGGTATAGTTTCTCATGGACAGGTAGACGAGTTCACGTTCGGGCGAGATAAAGCGATCGGGCAGATTAAAGAGTGGCTGAATACCCAAAACAGCGGATCCCTGATAATTTCCGGAGAATATGGGATCGGAAAGACACATCTTCTTGATTATTTATACTCATCGGTCCTTAAAAGCAATTGGGCAGTCGCAAAGGTTGAACTTGATCCCAATGAACTGCCTCTGCATAAACCAAAGGCTATATACGAGGCAATAATTCGTTCGTTTACATTCAAAACGCATAACGGCGATTTCAGGCATTTTCTGCGAGAGATTGCAGCAAGTCCTGATTGGTATGCACTACAGGAACATGAGTACCTGGGAATAATAATCGAAAAAATACACTCAGGAGAGGATGACGAACATATCTATGAGTGGATCGAAGGAGAACCGACATACCATCCCAGGATGTATAATTATTCAACATGTGGAAATATTTATTGTTACATATTGAGTGGGATAAGCTGGGCAGCAAAAAACATTCTCGGACTTAATGGGTTGTTGATCCTATTCGATGAAGCCGAAAGCGTTGATTCATTCTGGCATTCATCATACCAGAATAATAAAAGCTGGAATTTTTTTAAGGGACTTTTTCTGGCAGCTAACGATGATGAACTATCACTAATAGAGACTAACGCGGAAAAATATTATAAGCATTACCTTTACAAAGGCTGGTGGGGCTATTACAGCAATTTGCAATATTGCGGTCATTTCAAGCTGCCTTTTACATGGAAAGTCCCGTGTAACTTAAAAACCCTATTTGCGTTCACCCCTGACGATGAATTATTTAACATAGAACCGCTAAATAGTGTTGAGAAATTTGAAATCGGACCAATTAGTACACAATATTTTGAGAATATTTCAAAAAAGATTATCTCGTTGTACGATCTGGCATACGGTTTCCAGGCAGACCCACGTGTTTTTGAGTACATACCAAAGAACAACACCCGCAGATTCGTCAAGGGGCTGGTAGAGGCTCTTGATCTCACTCGTTTTCATCCTGATAAGCCAATTGGAGAATTACTGGATGTACTCTGATAGGCGAAATCTCAAACGTACGTGGATTACTTTTTTTGGCAGATATGGCAGGCTTCTGCCTATTCAATCACGAACTATTCCTGTGGTCCTGGATGGGAAAAACGCAATCATTGTCTCAGCTACCGCCAGTGGAAAGACCGAAGCCGTGATTGCACCGCTGATAGAGCGAAATTTGAAGGAAGAGTCGGATGGTATGGCATTCCTCTACATTTCTCCGACGAAGGCACTGGTTAATGATATGTACGACCGACTTAAGGGACAATTGGATGAACTTGGAGTTTCGATAGGGCTAAAAACTGGCGATACACCACGATTTAACCCTGATAAGTCTCCAAATGTTCTAATTACCACACCGGAATCGTTTGATTCCCTTATTTGCAGACATCCCAATTCTTTTAAAAAGATAAAAGCGGTCATACTCGACGAAATACATCTCATTGACAATACATATCGTGGGGATCAACTCAGACTTCTCTTGAAAAGGTTAAAATGCGTTTCAGACACATATTTCAATATATATGCACTGTCTGCCACTGTAGCATGTCCGGAGGATGTAGGAAGTAGATATCTTGGAGATTTTGAGATCATCATTGACCGTGATAAGCGGGATATTGACTATACACTTGTTGAATCTGCTAAAGAACTATTTGACTGCGTAAGAAGTGAGAATATTAAAAAATTGCTTATATTTTGTAATAAGAGAGTAACAGTCGAGGTGTTTTCAAGAGAATGCATTGATCTGTGGGGTTCTAACAGCGTTGTTGTACATCACGGTAGTTTAAGCAGATCGATCCGTGGTGAATCAGAAAAGTTCATGAAGGACGCACATTACGGTGTTTGTGTGGCTACTATGACACTCGAAATAGGGATTGATGTCGGGGATATCGATGCTATCGTACTTGCAGAAGTCCCATGGAGCATATCATCGCTCCTCCAGAGGATCGGGCGAGGTAGCAGGCGTATGCAAAGAAACCGGGTCTTTGCATTATATGGTTCCGGGGATGAGCGGATGCTTCTTGAAGAGATGTTTCACACTGCAATGACAGGATATATCGAACCGGTTGATTATTCGCACGATCCGTCTGTTGTGGTGCAGCAGGTATTCTCTGTGCTTTATGCCAGTCCGAATGGGCTTAACGATGGATATTTTCAAAATCTGTTCGAAGGATTCTGCTCGGATGAAGAACTGCAGGATATCCTGACTCATCTTGTGAACAGCGAATGGATTGAAAAAATCTATGAGAAATGGTGTGCAACAACCAAATTGATGGATCTTGGAGAAAAAGGTGAAGTTCATTCTAATATTCCATCAAACAAAGTAGTAAAGGTTATCGACGTCAATTCCAAGCAAATGATAGGCGAGGTGCAGTATCCGGTTGATGAGATTTTCGTGCTTGGCGGAAGGGTATGGCTGATTGTTAGGGAATCCTTTGGCAAGGTATATGTAAAGCCGGCAAAGGCGAAGATAGCTACTGCGAAGTTTAAAAGCCATGTATCGGAAGGTGCCTTTTGCTATCTGCTGCCAGCCCATCTCCGTGAGTTAGAAACCTTCTAAGTCGTTCATTGATATATCTATTAAGTTCTATAAACAATTTCAGGTCGTGTCCTTGACCGGCTGTGCCGCAAGTATCCTGATAAGGTGATTGTGACACTGGGGTACGGGCTGGATTTTGCTGTGCTGCGCAGCCGGGGTGTGCTGATGAATATCCCACAGATGGTAAGGGAGCTGCAGGAGTAGATACCTGAGGCCAGTATCAACGGCGGCAGGCACCTGGTTATGGGGAGTATTAAATTCGTTGGCGGATTGAGGACGAAAGTGCTTACGAAGCTGGCTGAGAAGATAGGGAAGGCTGAAACCATTGAGTAGGTTAGTACACCCGACTTTCTTTCAAGTTTCATTCTTGCCCTTACCTATGCATTTACCTTAACCCGGTGTATTATCGATTCCATGCAAAGCCCATATCCTATACGGTAAAAATTCAATCATCCCCTCATCCAC
>CBFFLL010000157.1:0-3419 GCA_965642175.1 Candidatus Methanoperedens nitratireducens
ATCCACCATCGCTGCCTTCCTTGACCGCGAAACAGGGCACATCGACACTCTAACCACAAAAATCCGCGAATCCATCTCAAAACTCCGTGAATACCGCACCGCGCTCATCTCTGCTGCCGTAACGGGAAAAATAGATGTGCGGGAGGGTGTGTAAAATATCATGCTAATCTTTGACTCATCTTCAATGATATTACTGGCAAAAGCAGGATTGCTTGAAAAACTTGTAGCAGATAGGGAGGCCGTTATTCCTGTCTTGATATATACAGAGGCGGTCATCAGAGGTAAAGATAAAGGCAGAGAGGATGCCTACAGGATCGAGAGCCTCGTAAAAAGTGGGAAAATAATAGTTCAGGAACCGAAAAAATCGACATGCATTGAAATAGGGAATCTATTCAATCTTCATGGCGGCGAGAGGGATGTCCTGGCATTAGCAAAAGATATGAATATCAAAAGCATAATATGTGATGATAAGAAAGCTATCAATGCAGGAAAAGTGCTCGGATTTAAGTTTACCACGGCGCTAAATATCACAGTCGCTATGTGCATGAAAGGCAAAATTTCAAAATCGGAAGCCGAAGAGATTATTGATATACTTGATGAATTTGGCTGGTATAGTAATAAAATAATCAAAAAGGCAAGGCAGGATTTAAATGTATAACATCGATATTCCTGAAAATCTGATAAAATCAATCAGAAAAATAAAAAAATATGAACCCATAGAAGAATCCGTATTAATACGCCAGGCTATTGAATATGGGATACGGGATATTGAAAAAGAACTGGCTATCAAACTTTTTTCCGAAAGAAAAACCACACTAAGCGAATCAGCAGAGATTGCACAGGTTTCAACAGGCGAAATGATGGAGCTACTGGTTGAAAGAGGACTAAAATCGAAGATAACCCTGAAGGATTATGAAGAAGGTTTAACTGCTGCAGTGGAAATGCTCTGACAATCGAAATATGGACGCGGCGCGCCATCGCCTCCTTCCTCGGTCGTGAAACAGGGCGCATCGACATCCTCACCACAAACATCCGCGAATCGATCTCAAAACTCCGCGAATACCGCACCGCGCTCATATCAGCCGCAGTAACCGGGAAGATTGATGTAAGAGAGGATTTGGTTTCATGACACGAAAATTCCGACCGAAATTTGTAATCACGAACAGGATTGCGTCAGGTCTCACTATAATCGAGCGTGCAAGAGGTTTTCTGGAAGCGGCTGAGCTTTCGGAAGAATGGATCCGTTCCATGAGTGATAGGGCCCTTGTTCTGGAAGCGCATCATACCACGCATATTGAAGGAACACAGCTTACTCTGGATCAATCCAGGCGTTTGCTGGCTGGGGAGGACGTATCAAATGTGGATCCTGACGATGTAAGGGAACTTTTGAACTATCGAAGGGCATTCGATCTCGTTTCAAAATATCTCGACAGCAGCGAACACATAACTGAAGAGTTTATCCTTGAGATCCACAAGCAATTGGTCGAAGGTGTACGTGGCAGCACAGCAACGCCGGGCGAATACCGTAATGTCCAGAACTACGTCGTCAACTCCGCCACAGGCAAAGTAATCTACAGACCTCCGCCACCTGAAGAGGTATCCGGGATGATGGAAACTCTTATAGAATGGTTAAATAGCGAAACGGAAACACATCCGGTACTTATGAGTGGCATCTCCCAGTTCCAGCTGGTGCATGTCCATCCCTTCCGGGATGGCAATGGTCGCACATCCAGATTGCTCTCGACACTGTGCCTTTATCGGGCTGGTTACGACTTTAAGCGGCTCTTCACCATCAGCGAGTATTACGACCGGGACCGAGCCGTCTTTTACAAGGCGATACAGGACGTTCGGGAACAAGACATGGATATGACCGGGTGGCTTGAGTACTTCGTTGAAGGACTGGCTACGCAGATGCAGGAAGTGACTCAGCGCGGGAAAGAGATAATCCGTCTGGACATGGTTACCAGGAATTACGACCTTTCCAAGCGGCAGGCAATTGCATTGGGCTACATACTCGAACATGGCGGCATGACCATCCAAAACTACGAACAGCTTTGCTCGGAGACCAACCGCCGGACACTGCAAAGAGATTTGAAAGTTATGATGGACAAAGGATTGGTGGTCCAGGAAGGGGCTACCAATCAGTTGATTTACCGACTCAAAGATGGTATATTATGAACTTGCGACAAATTCACGACATAGCTTGCGACAAACTTGCGACATAAACAAGACGGAGGGAAAGCGATGAGTAAGATATATATGGAAGCCACATTCGAAACAGTTATCGAGCACAATTTAATATCGGAGGGTGGCTACATTAAAGGCAACCCTGAAACATTCGACCGCCAGCTCTGCATTGACCCTACTGTACTCATACCCTTCATCCAGGAAACCCAGCCCAATGAATGGGAATACCTCAGGAACATCCAGAAAGAAAAAGCCGAAGAAACCCTCATCTCCGACCTCACACGCGCTCTTGACTCTGAACATGAAGGATGCATCAAGGTACTGCGCCACGGGTTCAAATGTTTTGGCAAACTCTTCCGCGTAGCATACTTTGCCCCTGCAAGCAGCATGAACCCTGAAACCCAGCGGCTCTATAAAGAAAACAAGCTGACAATCACACGACAGCTACACTATTCAGAAAAACACGAAAAAACCATAGATGTGGTATTGGGCTTAAACGGGATTCCTGTCGTCACTGCTGAACTCAAAAATCCGATGACAGGGCAGACATGGAGAAACGCAATTCATCAGTACAAAAACGACCGCGACCAGAATGACCTGATATTCAGGTTTAAGAAACGGTCACTCGTACATTTTGCTGTTGACCCTGACGAAGTTTACATGACAACCCGGCTTTCAGGCAAGAACACGCGCTTTTTACCATTCAACAAGGGTAACGGGACAGGTGCAGGAAACCCTGAAAATCCGGACGGGTACAAAACAGCCTATCTCTGGGAACAGGTATTACAGCGTGACAGCTTCCTTGACATACTGGCGCGCTTCATCCACATACAGATGGAAGAAAGGAAAGTCGGCAGCAAGAAGGTTAAAAAAGAGACCATGATATTTCCCCGCTATCATCAGCTTGATGTTGTGCGAAAACTTGATTCTGATGCAAAACAAAAAGGTGTGGGGAATAACTATCTTGTGGAACATTCGGCAGGCAGCGGAAAAAGCAACTCTATCGCATGGCTTGCTCACAGGCTTGCAAGCCTTCACAATGACAGCGATGAGAAGGTCTTTGATTCAGTGGTCGTCATAACTGACAGGCGTGTACTCGACCAGCAGTTACAGGGCATCATCTACCAGTTCGAACACAAACAGGGAGTAGTCCAGAGGATAGATGAAGATACTAAACAACTTGTTCTTGCTTTAGCAAAAGGCACTCCAATCGTAATCAGCACATTGCAAAA
>CBFFLL010000157.1:3519-6324 GCA_965642175.1 Candidatus Methanoperedens nitratireducens
GTGCACTTGCACGGTTCCTGAGCCTGCACCCTCATAACATAGCCCAGAAAACAGAGGTAATGGTAGAGCATTTCAGGACTTTTGTCATGCACAAGATAGGCGGTAGAGCCAAAGCAATGGTTGTTACTTCCTCAAGGCTTCATGCTGTCAGGTACAAGCAGGAATTTGACAAATATATCGCTGCAAAAGGGTATACAGGCATCAAGACACTGGTGGCTTTTTCAGGAAAAGTGATTGATCCTGATGTGCCAGATGTGGATTACACTGAAGTCGGCATGAATAATGGAATCCGGGAAAAAGAACTACCTGAGAGATTTGCAAGTGATGAATACCAGGTACTTCTGGTAGCTGAAAAATACCAGACAGGTTTTGACCAGCCACTTTTGCACACCATGTATGTTGATAAGAGGTTGTCAGGTATTCAGGCTGTACAGACACTTTCCCGCTTAAACCGTATCCATCCGGGCAAGGAAGACACGTTTGTGCTTGATTTCGTAAATGATACCCAGGAGATACTTGAGGCATTCCAGCCTTATTATGAACAAACGAATATTGGTGAACGTGCAGAACCACAACAGCTCTATGACCTACAGGCAAGACTGGATGCTCAACAGGTCTATTATAAAGCCGAAGTCGAAGAGTTCAGTAAAGTATTCTACAAACCAGCAAAGAACCAGACGTCTTCAGACCATGCCAAGATGAATGCCTGTATCGACCCGGCTGTGACCCGTTTCAAACAGCTTGAAAAGGATACACAGGAAGAGTTTCGTAAAGTTCTGGTGGCTTACCGAAACCTGTATGCGTTCCTTTCACAGATAATTCCTTTCCAGGATTCAGACCTTGAAAAGCTGTATTCATATATCCGTTTCCTTTTAACCAAACTTCCTAGACGCGGTACTGGGGACCTGTATAATCTGGACGATGAGGTTGCTCTTGAATATTACAAGCTCCAGAAAATAAGCGAAGGAGCAATAGCATTAAAAGCAGGCGGTGAAGTTGACGGACCCACATCAGTGGGAACAGGTGCAAGTCATGAAGAGATGATTGAGTTGTCACAGCTTATCGATATTCTCAATGAGCGTTTGGGAACTGATTTCAAACCTGCTGACCAGTTGTTTTTTGACTCTATTTGTGAGGATGCAGTTTCGGATACGAATTTGCGCCAGGCTGCCATGGCTAATACTATGGAAAACTTTGGATATGTATTTTCAAAGGCTCTTGAAGGGCTTTTTATCGACCGTATGGACCAGAACGAGGAGATCACTGCAAAGTATATGAATGAAAAGGAGTTCCAAAAAATTGCTGGACAGAATTTACTGGAACGGGTGTATAAACAGATTCGGACAGAGGAAGCATCTGCATAGAATTCACCCCCCATCTATTCTTCGGCTCTCCTGCCGCCCCTTCCTTCATTCTGCCCGGGTGCCCTCTCCCGATCTGCTCCGCCCGCCCTTGTGATGTGGAGGCAGGCGTTTTTCGACACAATACCTAAATTAAGTTATTACAACGAAAATATCAGATGCGACTGCAAATCCGTGTAGATCAGTGAAATCCGTGTCTTTTTATTTTTCCAGACACAGATTGACACTGATTAACACAGATTTTACCTAAAGTCGGTGTCAACAAAATAACTGGATTTTAGAACAGTACCTGCTTTTCGATTAAATCTGCGGTTTGGGGGATTTGATATTAGCTGTTATGCCGGTAAGTGCCGGAGCTATCAGAAATATAATTTTAATGTTATTTAATTAACTAAGCCGCAGCTGCCATAAAATCTGCGTTCATCCGCGTTCATCTGCGGTTAATTATACACTTATTCCAGTCCCCATCCTTTCTTCGGCTCTTCTGCCGCTCCTTCTCGTCTTCACTCTGCCCGGTGCCCTTCCCGATCTGCTCCGTCCGGCCTTGTGGTGTAGGGGGCTGATGGTTTTGTGTTTGGATGGGTGTGGCTGCCCTGTGAAATATAATTATCAAGTAATTTAATTGGGACAATTTGATTAACAACGAACTGTTACTAACTGATACGAACTCAGAGTTTGTATGAGTTCGTTTTGAGTTAGTTGTTTTATCTTAATGACTCCATGCCCCCATCCACCCTACATTCGTTACTTCGCTATCCCGCCGCCCGCCATCTCCACTCACCTGCGCCCGATCCATGCGATCCCAGTCTCCGGACATCTGCAATCGGGATGCGTAGCTGCTGTATGAAATGGGTGAATTGGACGGAGAGTCTGTGAGGGCGAAGTGGGGGATTCATATGGAGATATTAATGTTCAACGTTGAAATTTTCATTATGGATAATCCGGTTTAAATTAGTAATACTTAATAACATGGAATTTTAGTCTTGTAATACTACCATCTATCTGAGTACAAGCACTCAATATAAAAAAGGGAAAGATAATGAAGAGATCCATAATAATATTACTACTGTTCTTGTTCATTCCGCCAGTCCAGGCAACCTATTCATACGACGGCATACCGTTAAGGATCGCATCCCAGGGCACGGTTAATGGTGGGGTATACATTGACGGGGGACATGGACTGGAATTTCCACCTTACTCCCAGGAATTTGATGTCCCTGAGGGTTCTATCAGATGGGCACGCCTGTATGTGGGTATCTGGGGCGGCAAGGAAGAGTATGAAGGGTGGGTCCGGGTTGACATAAACGGCAAAAGTACGGATACAGTACAGCTGATGGGTATTAGTGATGAAAGTACAAATGTGTACTGTTCAGGCCATGGGGTTTACTGCTATGGCGTCAATCTAGCATCTGTAAATAACATCCATTTTTGTCATATAACTCCA
>CBFFLL010000158.1:0-591 GCA_965642175.1 Candidatus Methanoperedens nitratireducens
AAGTACTATGAATCGCCAGATTTGCCAAATAGGTCTTGGAGAATACATGACATGACTACTCAGCGTACTGCATTAGAACGTCCTAATAGTAATTTTACAATGATTAATCCAAAAACTGGTGATAAATATCCTGTTAATCCAAATGCTGTATGGCGTGTTACCTCTAACACATTTCAACATTTTTATAGTGAAAATATGATTGTTTTTCCGGGCGATTACGACTTCTTAAATATCTCAAACCCAGTATTGAGATATTTTAAAGACGATGATGAAACAAAAGCTGGTGAAAGGTTTGGTTTTACTCCTGTTAGCACAAACTTACCTAAAGAAGTTGGCATGACACAAGATGGAACAAAGGACATTGGAAATTTGTTTGAGACTAAAATATTTGGCTTTCCTAAACCAGTTGGTTTATTACAACATTTAATTAAATTTACAACATCAATAGATAAATCAGCTATAATCCTCGACTTCTTTTCTGGTTCCGCAACCACCGCCCATGCTGTTCTTGACCTCAACAATGAAGATCATGGCCACCGCAAGTTTATCCTTGTTCAGCTTCCCGAAAAATGCGATGAAAAGAGCGAAGCC
>CBFFLL010000158.1:601-1936 GCA_965642175.1 Candidatus Methanoperedens nitratireducens
TGGTAAACAGGATTTAGGCTTCAAGGTCTTTAAACTCCAGCAGTCCAACTTCAAAATATGGCGCTCAGATGTGAAAACCGAAGAAGAACTATATACACAACTCACACTGCATACCGATCCTGTAGACGAAAACGCCACAATCGAAAACATCCTCTATGAACTGCTCTTGAAATCCGGTGTTCCCCTGACTGCAAGAATTGAGGAAAAGGATGGCTATTATCTCGTAAATGAAAACGAAATAGCACTGATCTTGAAAAAGATTGATGAGAGCATTATCAAAGCTGTCATTTCAGAAAAACCTAAAAAGTTCATCACCCTTGACCGACTTTTCAAGAACAATGACCAGTTAAAAACTAATACCGCATTACAGATGAAGGATGTGGGTATAGAGTTTAAGGCGGTGTGAAAATGGAAAATACAAATAGCATTTTTAAAAATGGTTCTCTTTGGCTAAAAGCAGATTTTCACCTCCATACAAAAGCAGACAGCGAATTCAAATACACTGACAATCCCAATGAATTTGTGGTCAAATACACTACACAATTAAAAGCGCAAAATATTCGGGTTGGAGTAATCACCAACCACAACAAATTTGACCGGACTGAATTCAAAGCGTTGCGGAAGGCCGCTAACAAGGAAGAAATTTTCCTGCTGCCCGGCATAGAGTTTTCCTGCAAAGATGGTGCTAAAGGGATTCACTTGCTAATTGGGTTCAATTATGACTGGACAGACAACACTGAAAACCGAAATTATATAGCAGATTTCATTACAACAGCTTTTGCAGGGATTCCCAATTATGATTCACCGCCATATCCTAACTCAAAATTCGGGCTGAGAGAAACAGTTGAACACCTTGATTTCTACAAAAAGGATTATTTCATTATTATGGCACACGTGGATGATAACAACGGAATCTTCAAAGAATTGCAAGGCCGTAACCTTACGGAATTTATTGAAAGTAATGCGTTTCAGCGAAAGGTGCTTGGCCTTCAGAAGTCAAGAAGCTATGACAACAGGAATAAACTGGATGAAATACTGGGGAAAAACGTACCCGCATTTGTTGAGGGTAGCGATGACGCACATAACGGAATTGAAGGGATAGGTACTGGAACACATAAGACATATTTTAAACTCGGCGCTTTCAACTTTTATGCATTGAAATTTGCATTTCTCGACAAAGATTACAGGATTGCACCTGACCCACCCGAAACTAAAAACGGTTACATCAAGTCTGTTACATTTAATGGAGGTAAATTAGATGGAACAACTATTCACCTGAATCATTCCATGAATAACCTTATTGGAATTAGGGGCAGCGGTAAATCTTCCATTCTT
>CBFFLL010000158.1:1946-6284 GCA_965642175.1 Candidatus Methanoperedens nitratireducens
GAAGAGAATAATCTTGATTGGGAATACAAAACAACACTGGTTAACAGCACTATTGGAAGTGGCGGTAAGGTGGTGATGGAACTTGTGGACGATCAGGGGAATGAATACCGTGCAGAAAAAATATTGGGAGAAAGCACTGCAATATATAAAGGGGAAGAAATGCAGTACGGTTTAAAAGCCAGTGCAATCGTAGCTAAGCCAGTTTATTTCGGACAGAAAGACCTTTCCAAAATCGGTAGTTCCCTGTCAACTGAATACTTCATGAACAACCTGATAGGCGAACGAATTACAGAACAAAAAAGATTGATTGATAACAAAAGTCAGGATATATATTCCATACTCTCTGAAATAAAGACGATTGATAAAAACTTAGACATGAAGCCTGATATAGATGCAAAGAAAGCTGAGTTAGAGAACAACTTGCAGAAATTCAAAGATTATGGAATTGATAAAAAACTAGAAGAGCAAATCGGTTTCAATAAGGATGCTAACCATATTAAACGGATGAGAGAGTTTGAGGAAAATGTTTTGGCAAGCGTTGATGAACTTATAGAAGAATACAAAGAAAGTTTTGAAACGTTTACCAAATACGAATCCAAAGAGAATCAACAATTATTCAAAAAGCTCTACGAATCCTTTGAATCCTTCCAAAACCTGTTTGGTCAAATAGAAGACATTAGCAAAGGGGTGATTGCGGAACATAACACCTTCCAGCGCATAGAAGACGAATTCCGGAAGAGATATGAGGAACTGAAGGAAAAATTTGCTGAAATAAAACGCGAAATAAAACTGCCGAATATTCAGCCGGACGACTATGTAAAATTCACTAAAGACCTTGACCTCACCAATGCAAAACTGAAAGAAATTGAAAAATTGGCTAAGAAAAAAGCAACCTATAAAACCCGATTGAAAAAAGCGTTAACCGAACTCCAACAACTCTGGCACAGGGAGTTTGAAATAATTAAATATGAAATAGACAGGATAAACAAAGAGCAGGAATCTATAAAAATCAATGTGGCTTTTAAAGGGAGCAAGAGTGTTTTCAAATCATACTTGAAAAACAACCTAAAAGGTAGTGGGCTTAGAGACAACAATATAAAAACAATCATAGATGAATACAATGATTTAATTGAAGTGAACAACGACCTTGAAAAAAAGGAAAGTAAGCTGATGGATGCGCTTTCCGGTGGCAGTCAACTATTATCTTTTCAGGAATATTTTAATTCAAACCTTGCGGCGTTTTTAACCTTCAGAGTGCCCGACCAATTTGAAATCATTTACAGGGACAGACCGCTTAACGAACACTCATTAGGCCAGAGAGCTTCGGCATTGATAATATTCCTCTTAACGCTAAAGGATAGCCACCTTATTATTATTGACCAACCAGAAGATGATTTGGACAACCAGACTATTTATGACGATGTAATAAAAGCGCTGAAAAACCTGAAAAACGATACCCAGTTCATCTTTGCCACTCACAATCCGAATATTCCGGTTTTAGGAGATTGCGAACAGATAATTAGTTGCCGATATGTGTCGGAAAAAATACAAACGAATCAAGGGAGTATCGATCAAATAAGCATCAGAACTGATATAGTGGACATTATGGAAGGTGGCGAAGAAGCATTCAATAAACGCAAAGGAATTTATGAACTATGGAAGCATTAGAATTAATAGAGATATTGGAAAGAGGCGAAGACAGCCGGCATCAATTTAAGGAAAATATTACCAATGCTGTATCTCTTGCCGGAGAAATGGTTGCTTTTGCTAACATCAAAGGTGGCATGATTATCATCGGAGCAGATGATAATGGAAAGCCTGTTGGGTTATCAATCGATGACATTAAACGTCTTAACGAACTGGTTAGTAATACCGCAACAAATAATGTGAAAAATTCTATCAATCCTATTACTGAGAATATAAAAGTCGGTGATAACCTTTTAATGATAGTCCATATTACAGAAGGAACCGATAAACCGTATATGGATAATAATGGCGTAGTATGGGTAAAAAGTGGTTCAGACAAAAGACGGGTTACTTCCAAAGAGGAATTAAGAAGGTTATTCCAAAGTTCCGACCTTGTTCATGCAGATGAAGTTCCCGTTACAGGAACAACCGAAAATAATATTGATCTAAAGTATTTCAAAACATTCTACAAGAATCAGTATGAGGAAGATGTCGAAAAAACTGACGTTCCTTTGATGCAATTGCTGAATAATCTTAATCTGGCAAAAGACAGCAATTTAAATCTTGCCGGGTTGCTATTGTTTAGTAAAGAACCGGAAAAGTACAAATCTGCATTTATCATAAAAGCGGTATGTTTTGTTGGAAATGACCCTGCGGGAGACAAATACCGGGATAATGTGGATATAAAAGGAAAATTGAAATTGCAATTTGAGGGTGCAATGGATTTCCTTAAGAGGAATCTAAAATACACGCAGCAAGACAAAAGCATCAATACATTGGGCGATCTGGAAATACCGCCAATAGTTTTGGAAGAATTGATTGTGAATGCACTAATACACAGGAATTATTTCATCAATGCACCAATAAGATTGTTTGTTTTTGACGATAGGGTCGAAATCATTAGCCCGGGAAGACTACCCAACAACCTGACCATTGAAAATATTAAAAGCGGGAACTCCAATATCAGAAACGATATTATCACCTCGTTTGCCACAAAAGAATTGCCGTACAGGGGGATAGGAACAGGAATAAGAAGAGCATTAAAGCACTACCCAGATATTGATTTTATAAACGACACCGAAGGTGAAATTTTTGTTGCCATAATTAAAAGACAGGAATAAAAGTAGATGAAACTCCATTTTGACCCGAACCAGCAATTCCAGCATGATGCTATCAATGCCATTGTGGGAGTCTTTGAAGGCCAGCCGCTGAACCATGGAGACTTTAGCTTCACTATCGACAATAGGAACACCCTAACCCCTATTGGCGGCGTTGGCAATCAATTGACCATCAGTGATGAGCAGGTATTAACGAACGTGCAGTCAGTTCAGAAGGAGAATGAAATTACTCCCTCAACTGAACTGGATGGAATGCATTTTTCCATTGAAATGGAAACTGGCACTGGTAAAACCTATGTGTATCTCAGGACTATTTATGAATTGAATAAAAAATATGATTTCAAGAAATTCGTTATCGTTGTCCCATCGATTGCCATCCGTGAAGGTGCGTTAAAAAATCTTGAGATCACCTTTGACCATTTTCAGAACCTTTATGACAAAACTCCGGTAAATTTTGGGGTTTATGATTCAAAACGGGTTTCAAACCTGAGAAACTTCTGGATGTTAATGAGCCTTTACGTTTTATTTTCAGCCATTCTGCCTTGCGTGAGGGCTGGGACAATCCAAATGTCTTTCAAATATGTACTCTTAACGAAACACATTCCGAATTGAAAAAAAGGCAGGAAATAGGGCGGGGATTAAGACTTCCTGTAGATATGTCCGGTAACCGGATACAGGATACCACAATTAATCGTTTGACAGTGATTGCAAATGAATCATATGATGACTTTGCCAAACAATTACAGAGTGAAATTGAAGAGGATTGCGGAGTATCCTTTAAAGGGCGTATCAAGAATAAACACAATAGAGAGATGGTAAAATATCGTAAAGGTTTTGAACTGGATGAAAATTTCAAGGATATCTGGGACAGGATCAAATATCATACATCCTATAAAGTGGAATACAACACCAGTGAATTAATTGCAAAAGCCGCTAAAGCTGTTGAACAAATGCCGACAATAACAAAGGCATCATACTCGACTTCCCTTGATGGAGCATTCAAAATACCTGATGTGTTGTTCTACATCCAGGAACGAACAGAGTTGACTCGTTCAACTATTCTGGAAATACTTAAAAATTCAGGCAGACTTGGTGATGTTCTGACTAATCCTCAACTTTTTCTGGACAACGCTATCACAGCGATAAGAGATATTCTTAATGAATTAATGATTGACGGGATCAAGTATGAGAAGATAGGTGCGAAGGAGTATGAAATGCGTCTGTTTGAGGATTATGAGATTCACGTTAATGATCTGACATTTAATATATCCAAACAAGATAAGACAATTTACAGTAACCTTGTTCCACTCGATTCAAATGTTGAATATGATTTTGCCAGAGAATGCGAAAGCAGGGATGATATAGAGTTCTATTTTAAGCTGCCTTTTTGGTTTAAGATAAAAACACCAATCGGTAATTACAATCCAGACTGGGCATTGATTAAAATGAATGAAAAGACCGTTTACTTCGTTGCCGAAACAAAGTCAGCAGGGCAGGAACTGAAAAGCAGTGAAAAGAGAAAAATAAAGTGTGG
>CBFFLL010000159.1:0-6249 GCA_965642175.1 Candidatus Methanoperedens nitratireducens
ATTGCAAATGATACAGGAGCAAAACTACATGCTATTTATGTTATCGATACCACGGCTTATGGTTCAATCCCGATGTCGGCACCGATGGAATACGCATACTCGCTTTTAAGACAGGAAGGCGATATGGCTATAAAAAATGTGGCAGACAGGGCAGAAGCCGCAGGTTTGGAGGTAAAGGAAATTATTGCTGAAGGATATCCGGCTGATGAAATAATAAATTATGCTGAAAAGAACTCAATAGACCTTATAATAATGGGAACACTGGGAAAAAGCGGGCTCGATAGATTCCTTCTGGGCAGCGTTGCCGACAAAGTTATCCGCAACTCGAAAATACCTGTTCTCGCAGTTCCTGTGAAGGAAAAGAAATAGAACTAGAACGGCTAGAGCCTGGATAATAATTGTAGTTTCGAAGATTATAGTTCACAACAATTCTAAAAGCGCAGCAAACCACCAACCCCGTCGAGCTCTTGCAATATCGGGTTATTATCAATGAACTCGATCTTTGTACCTTTTCTTTCAGCGAATTCGATGATCTCTTCTATCACATCGACTTCCGACACTTTACCGCTGCAGTTCGGACATTTATCCGTTATATCAGAATCGACAAGCTGGCATTTCTCGCATATCCAGCCTCTTTTTTTATAACCTTTGCTCACCAGCAGTAATTCTAAACGACCGTTTTTCACCGCGTCAATTGTATCATTCAGACCATAGACAGCAAGGCCGTGCTTCAGTATCTCTTCCTTTAATCGAATTACATTCTTTGAAACAGTCTCTTTTTCATCTTTCAGGACTGCTTCCTCAGCCATTGAAATAAGGTATCTATCGGCTTCATCAAAATCCACATCGATCAAATCCAGGGTTTTGTTCTTAAGCTCGTTCGGCAGAAGATCTTTGAGCATTATCTTCGCATTGCCAGGACCGGCGATCACGATCTTGACAACATTATCTTTCGAAAATAGTTGTAACATCTCCTCTGCGACTTCCTTCAGGAAATGTTCGGTCGCGCCCACTCTCAACCTCTGGAAACGCGCCTGCGACATCCCCCCCTTCTTGTGCTTCTTCATGATATCCCTGGCGATCTTGTTTTTATCCTCAATTTTGCCCGAGGAAATGACATATATCCTTGCCCGGTGGTTATCCAGAATGACCAGACTGAATGTTTCATAGTCTCCTCTCAATCTTGCAAGCGGTCTTATATACGGCGATGTATCTACGACCATCAGGTCATCAACTTTTACCCCCAATTTGTATGCTATGAACAAATCGTGTTCGTTCGATGCGAATATCGCAAGACCTTTCTGCCCATGCTCCTTATCATTCATGTCCAGATATTTCTCTATACTTTTCATTGTTTTATCGAAATTCCCTATCAGCTCATTGTTTCCTTTTAACACGGACCTGCATACTTTTTTTCGTTTCTCAACAAATCTCTCATTCGTTTTTTCCATGTTCATATACAGGCTAACGAACGATTCCCTGCTCCCAGGGTCATATATCTCAGAGAGTTTCTTAACTTCCATCTTTTTCAGGTCTTCAAGCATATAGCTGAGGAAGAGCTTTCTTTATTTATATTTTACTTCATGATCTTGTAAGAAGGCTACTCTCTTTTGTGAATATTTACAATAAGATGAAAGGCGGATCAAGTTATGGACTGCACCCCAAAAAGAGGACAGGTAGTTATGATTATCAAGGCATAGTCTGCTGTAAGGTAAAACATGGCATAATTTTTTGTTTCCGTGATTTCTCAGGGAATTCTTATATGGTTATTCATCATATGACCGACTATGACATTTGATCGGAAAAGATATATGACTGATGCTAACCAACATTCAATATGCTGGGAATATCTAAGATCATCTTACCGGTGATGTAATGGGAGCCTTAATGGAATTGCAGGATGTGTGGAAAATATATCGTATGGGTGAGTTTGACGTCCCCGCGCTTCAGGGAATAAATCTGAGGATCGAAGCAAGTGAGTTCGTAGCTATAACAGGACCAAGCGGATGCGGCAAATCAACGATGTTGAATATGATCGGTTGTCTTGACATGCCAACCCGGGGAAAGGTTTTGCTTGAAGGCAGGGATATATCGGAATTCGAAAGTAATGAACTGGCGCGAGTGCGGGGTAAAAAGATCGGGTTCATATTCCAGACATTCAATCTGTATCCTACCCTGACTGCTCTTGAGAATATTCAGCTGCCGATGAGGATCCATGAACTTCCTGAAAAAGAGGTAGATGAGACCTCAAAAAAACTTCTGGAAACTGTAGGGTTATCTGATCGGGGAGCTCATTTCCCGGCACAGTTATCAGGAGGACAGCAGCAGAGAGTTGCGGTAGCAAGGTCTCTTTCTACTGGTCCTTCTATTCTCCTGGCAGATGAACCGACAGGGAATCTGGACACAAAATCGGGAGGCGAAGTAATGGATGTTTTTAAAAGTTTGAACAGCGAGGGATTAACTATAGTAATGATCACACATGATCCTAGAATTGCAGGATATGCTGGAAGAGTTGTAAAAATGCTTGATGGAAAAATCGTAGGTGAAACATGAACAAATTAAATTTAATGTTCTTATTAGTATTTTTGGTATCGTTAACGCAGGTCGCATCTGCACAATCATATCTGGTGACAGAGACGGCTCCTGTTTATCCTGGGGATACGACTTTTGTCTATGTACCTATAAAGAACATGGGACTCGGCTCGTTCATGGAGGATGTCTCTGTCAGGCTTGTGCCCAAGGATAATGCTTCAGCCAAATCGGTGACATTGCTTGATGATGTAGATTCACTTGGAATCATAAATGAATGGGGTTCCCAGAGAACTGCAAAATTCAGGATACATGTGAATCCTGATGCTGTGGAAGGAGATTATTATTTCAATGTCTATATTACCTATAAGGGGCAGCAAACAAGTGGAGGAACTCCCGCAACTCCGACAACGACAAAGCTTGATGACCGGATATTGACTATAAAAGGCACACCATTAATAGTGCTACTCAATTCCACCATCGGTACCATATCACCGATGAGCACTAATAAAGAGACGCTCAGGTTCAAGAATACAGGCACAGGCACGGTACAAAATGCAGTAGCCAATATTGATCTCTCAGGCACGAACGTGAATTCGATCTTTTCGATCATAGGAGGCGGGACGCAGTTCTCTCTAGGCAACCTGAAGGCAGGTGATGAAGCAAGCATTACATTTGATATTGCCGTGGATATTGCAGCCCGTCCTGGCGTATATAATCTGCCCATAAAGATCACGGGTCTTAACAATTATTCATCCAATAATTATGTGGGATTGATCGTGGCTGGAACGACTGATTTTGAGATAAGCTACCAGGAGACTCTGGGCTCTTTTTCGCTCAATGTAGCCAATGTAGGGATAAGCTCCGCAAGCGCTGTAAAGGTCAGCCTGCCGCGCCAGAAGAACTTCTCATCAACAGGAAGCAGTTCTTCCGTGCTTGGGAATTTAAATTCTGGTGATTACACCTCTGCAATATTCCAGATCACAAAAAATACCGGAGCAGGAAACAACCTTGAATTGGAGATACAATATACCGACACAAGCGGACAAAGACACACGATCACAAAGTTCCTTACTGTGGAATTATCCCAGGCTGGAGCACAAAACAAATCTGCAAGTACAAATTATACAACATGGTTTCTGGTAGCTATTGTTATACTGGTAATATACTGGCAGCGAGAAAAAATAACAACCTACTTCCAGAAATCGAAATAAGTACAGGGCCATTAACCAGAAGAGATCAAGCATGAAAACTTATGATATTTTCAAGTTATCGTTAAGCCACGTCAGGAAAAGTAAGATGCGAAGCTGGCTTACAATAATCGGGATCGTAATTGGAGTGGCTGCGATCGTGGCTATAATATCAATAGGTGATGGTTTGCAGGCAAGCGTACAAAAAAGTCTTGGAAATCTTGGAGCAGACCTGATAACGGTTTCCCCTGGATATTCAAGAGCGACCGGAGCTGGACATGAACAAGGGCCGCAGGGTGGCGGCGGAGTCTCGGCCGTGAATCTTACAGATAAAGACCTGAATGTGATCAAACAGGTATCTGGTGTGGTTTTAGTAAATGGAATCGTTTCAGGCAGGTCTGATATGATATTGGGTAATGAAAAGACGTCAGTATCTATAACTGGGGTTGATATCACGGTATGGCGCTCCATAGTTACTTCAGAACTTGAATCAGGCAGGTATCTCCAGCCTGGCGACTCAAATGCTGTGGTGATAGGATATTCTTTAGCTCATGATGTTTTTCTGCAGCCGATCACCCAGAATAGACCAGTAACGATAGGAGGAAAAACATTCAAGGTCGTGGGTATTTTTGCCCAATCAGGTGGATTTGGGGGAACTGATAATGCCGTTTATATGCCTGATGATCCCGCACGTGACGTAATAACTGAAACTGTAGACAGAAATCACTTTACTTCCATCACGGTGAAAATCGCAGACCAGAATTTAGCTGATATAGTGAAAGCTGATCTAGAACAAAAGCTTATGATGTCCCGCCATGTAAATTCAAGGACCAGGGATTTTACAGTGACTGCCTTTGCATCAATCCAGCAGCAGATAAGCAGCGTCACCCAGGCGATAACACTGTTCCTTGGCGCAATTGCGGCTGTTTCGCTGCTTGTGGGCGCTGTGGGTATAGCGAACACCATGTTCATGTCTGTCATGGAGCGCACAAGACAAATTGGATTGCTCAAATCCCTGGGTGCTACTGATAACGAAGTAATGAAGCTTTTCCTTATTGAATCAGGATTGTTCGGGGTTGTTGGAGGGGTGATCGGAGTTACTACCGGCATCTTGATATCAGTTTTAATATCATCAATAGGACTTCAGATGATGGGACCGGGAGGGACTATGTCCACTGTAGTTTCACCCCAGCTTATTATCTTCGCCCTTGCATTTTCTATAATTGTGGGGGTGCTTTCAGGGGTAATGCCAGCAAGGACAGCGGCAAAAATGAATCCGGTGGATGCACTGAGGTTTGAACAATAGAGATTCAATCAGCTATGGTCAATCAAAATACTGCGCCGACTCAGCACCGATGTCCTCCTACCTGCAGGTGTTACAGCAGGATAGGGAAGGGGCTGGGTTATTGGCATGGTTGTCAGGGTTTTAGAAAATAGTATTCATCCGGACGAATGGAACACGGATTACGCGGATACGCGCGGGTTTGAGGTTTCTATTTCTGTACCGGTAAGTCTCGTGACTATGTAATACGCAGCGCCGATAAGCCCTGTGGAGAATGACGCCAAATGACGCCCCACTTATTCATTACTTGAACCGTCATTAATTTTTTCCTCCTTCTGTTCATATGCTTCCTTCAGAATTCGAGCAATCTTGAACTTCCTCAGTTCCTTATGAGAATAGCCGTTCTCTCTTGTTTTTCTGTCGTCATCATGCACAACCGACAAAATCACAGGAGTAAATCTCGTCTTTTCAAGCGTTTTTCCATAACTCTGTTTTTCATCAGCACATACAGCAAACCACATTGTCTGTCCTGGTTCAAGATTCCAGGCATCCCGGTTATATTCCTTGAAAAGCTTCAGGACATCGTTAACAAACATTTCCTGAACCTTATCTCCTCCCATAAACTTATATTCAGAAGTGAGAAGTGATTTGATGGCAGAGCCTATGCTTTTTCAGTGCTATTTGTGAGTTCCCGGATTTGATTTGGAGTGTAGCCTTTGCTGTGCAGCATCACGACTTTTGAGAATCCTATGATGTATCGTTTTATTGATTGTCCTGTGTGCCTTGTTCGTCGCTCTATCTCTGTATATTCATAACCTTTGAGAAAAAGTTCCACGATCTTGGTTTTATGAGATATGGTAGGACCGATGTCCTGGATCGAACCTCTGGTGGGAATGATTATTTCCTGTTTCTCAAGCTACAACCGGAATGGTAAATATTATACTCTCCTTGAAATCGCGAAATTTGATGAATCTGGAATATTCGACCATAAAGGAATTTCGTTTTTCAAGAATGGTGGAATACAAGAACTGGTCATAAAAGAAATAGATTCAAGTGAAAAAGGATATACTGCAGAAGAATTGAGCAATAAGATCAGAACACGGGTAAGTAATCAGCTACATCAATTTGTGGGAAAAAGTTTCATAATACGAAAAAAATACGCTGATTTCTATGTATATTATTCAATAGATGATGTCACTCAACAAAAACAGATTTCAAACAGAGAAAAAGAACTAAAAATACACTCAA
>CBFFLL010000160.1:0-6248 GCA_965642175.1 Candidatus Methanoperedens nitratireducens
ATACTAGCACGGTTTAAAAAAAGCTGAAAAAGCCCCTGTTTTGACTCCCCATGCTGTTTTCCCGGTTTTCAAAGTGTTTATATAGGTTAGAATAATAGTGAAACAAAAATTTCTAAGAAAAGAGGTAATTTATTATGGGCAGACGAAAGAAAATGGTTGAGCGCGTCGTAGCGCTGATGGATAGACCGGAGTTCATCCGGAACATCGGCACAGTAGCGCATATCGACCACGGCAAAACAACATTTTCAGATAATCTTCTCGCCGGCGCAGGCATGATATCATCAGAACTGGCAGGCGAGCAGTTATTCATGGACTTTGACGAAGAAGAACAGAAACGCGGAATTACCATCGATTCTGCAACGGTCTCGATGGTGCATGAGTTTGATGGCAAGGAATACCTCATCAACCTTATAGATACACCAGGTCACGTGGACTTTGGAGGCGACGTCACGCGTGCAATGCGCGCAGTGGACGGAGCGGTCGTGCTGGTGGATGCAGTGGAAGGACCCATGCCCCAGACCGAGACCGTATTACGCCAGGCTCTGCGAGAGAACGTGCGCCCGATACTTTTCATTAACAAAGTTGACAGGCTCATAAATGAGATCAAGCTCACACCGCAGGATATGCAGATGCGTCTAGGTCTTGTGATCGATAAGGTCAATAAGATAGTTAAGGGTCTGAAACCAGATGAATATGATAAATTAAAGCTTGACCCGGTAATAGGAAAGGTTGCCTTCGGTTCGGCTCTCAATAACTGGGCAATAAGCATACCGTATATGAAAAAGACAGGTGTCACTTTCAAGGATATAATCGAATTATGTCAGGCTGATAAGCAGGCTGAACTGGCAAAGAAATGCCCGCTTCATGAAGTAATGAATGAAATGATAATAAAGTTCCTGCCAAGCCCGGTGGATGCCCAGAAAGAGCGTATAAAGGTCATCTGGCATGGCGATAAAGACAGTGATATCGGCAAATCCATGACGAACGTAGATCGCAACGGCAAAGTTGCGCTCATGATAACTGATATTACAACTGATCCGCACGCTGGCGAGGTCGCAAGCGGCAGGCTTTTCTCTGGCACACTTGAGAGGGGAAAGGAAATATTCATCTCAGGGATGCCAAATGCGAACAGATTACAGTCTGTTGGTATTTTCATGGGAGCAGAACGCATCGAAGTGGATAAGATACCTGCCGGGAATATAGTCGCATTGACTGGTCTTTCCGACGCCATTGTCGGCTCGACCGCATCCACAGACAAGACCATGACACCATTTGAGAGCATCAGGCATGTCAGTGAACCTGTGGTTACCGTGGCAGTGGAAGCAAAACACATGAAAGACCTTCCCAAACTCGTTGAAGTGCTGCGACAGGTCGCGAAGGAAGATCCTACTCTTAAAGTAATGATCAACCAGGAAACAGGGGAACACCTGCTTGCAGGAATGGGCGAACTGCATCTTGAAGTCGTTGTTGGCAGGATCAAGCGCGACAGGCATGTGGATATTACAACGTCAAAACCGCTTGTAGTTTACAGGGAAACTGTAACGTCTCATGCCGGACCCGTAGAAGGGAAGTCGCCTAACCACCATAACAGGTTCTATATTGAAGTTGAACCCCTGACGCCTGAAGTTATCGAACTCATTAAGAGCAACCAGGTTTCAATGAGGCAGCATGAAGTGGAACGCAGGGATATCCTCCTGAAGGCAGGTATGAGCAAGGAAGAAGCAAAAGGAATAACCCACATCTACGAAACCAATGTCTTTTTCGATATGACAAAAGGTATCCAGTACCTGAACGAAACAATGGAACTCATACTTGAAGGTTTTGAAGAGGTAATGAAGGCAGGACCGCTTTCGAAAGAACCTGTAATGGGTGTGAAAGTCAAATTGAAGGATGCAAAACTCCATGAAGACACCATACACAGGGGACCGGGGCAGGTGATACCAGCGACAAGACAGGCGATCCAGGCGGCAATTCTCATGGCAGGAGCATCGCTGCTTGAGCCATTCCAGAAAGTGTTCATCCACGTACCGCAGGAGCAGATGGGCGGAGCAATGCGGGAGATGCAGGGCCGACGCGGTTCTATTCTTGATATGCAATCAGAAGGCGATACCACTATTATAGAAGCAAAAGCCCCTGTGGCACAGTTGTTCGGTTTTGCCGGCGACTTGAGGTCAGCGACAGAAGGGAGAGCTATGTGGAGCACTGAATTTGCAGGATTCGAAACGATACCTGGCAACATGCTCAACGATATAGTGATGGATATCAGGAAGAGGAAAGGGCTTAAACTTGAAATGCCCAAACCGAGCGATTTCATAGGTTAACGGAAGGTTTAAAAACCAAAACAACAATACGAACACAAAACATTATTTCAAAAGAATTATAGGAGAAATATCATGGCAGAGAAACCACATTTAAATTTAGCAGTTATCGGGCATATCGATCACGGGAAATCAACTCTCGTAGGACGGTTATTGTTTGAAACTGGCGCTGTGCCACCGCACATCATTGAAAAGTATAAAGAAGAAGCAAAAGCGAAAGGTAAAGAATCCTTCGTGTTCGCATGGGTAATGGACTCTCTCAAGGAGGAGAGGGACAGAGGTATCACGATCGACGTAGCGCATCAGAGATTCGATACCGCAAAATTCTATTTCACCATAGTGGACTGTCCCGGACACAGGGACTTTGTCAAAAACATGATCACAGGCGCTTCCCAGGCAGATGCAGCAATACTTGTATGCTCAGCCAAAGATGGCGTTCAGTCGCAGACCAAAGAACACGTGTTCCTTTCAAGAACCCTTGGTATCACACAGCTGATCATCTCGATAAACAAGATGGACGAGGTCAATTATGAAAAGGCAAAATTCGATGCAGTAAAGGCTGACCTGTCCACACTCCTTAAAATGGTAGGTTACAAACCAGATGAGATGAACTTCATCCCGACATCTGCATTCAAGGGAGATAACCTTTCAAAACCAAGCGAGAACACCAAATGGTACACAGGACCCACACTGCTGGCTGCGCTTGACCTGCTCAAAATCCCGGAGAAACCTGTCACATTACCGCTTCGCATTCCTGTTCAGGACTCATACACCATCTCAGGTATCGGCACTGTGCCAGTAGGCAGAGTCGAGACCGGCAAGATGAAGCCAGGCGACAAGATCATATTCATGCCCGCAAAGGCAGTCGGTGAAGTCAAATCCATCGAAATGCACCATCAGGAAGTCAAAGAGGCTGTACCAGGCGACAATATTGGCTGGAACGTGAGAGGCGTTGAGAAGAAGGATATCAGACGCGGCGACGTTTGTGGTCACACAGATAAACCGCCTTCAGTAGCTGATGAGTTCACAGCGCAGATCGTTGTTCTGCAGCATCCATCCGCTATCGCGGCAGGATATACACCTGTTATCCACTGCCATACCGCTCAGTGCGCAGGCATGATCACAGCGATACTTAAGAAGCTTGACCCCAAGTCTGGTCAGGTTGCTGCTGAGAACCCTGATTTCATAAAAGCTGGCGATGCAGCCATCGTTGTTATCAAGCCCATGAAACCACTGTGTATTGAAAAGGTAAAAGAGATCCCACAGCTCGGTCGCTTTGCGATCCGTGATATGGGGATGACCATTGCAGCAGGCATGGTCCAGGACATTAAGCTCCGGATATAATCCCTTACCCTTTTTTTAAAACGGTGTATATATGGCTCAAAAAGCAAGGATACGTTTATCAGGGACAAGTCCCTCTACTCTCGATGGGATTTGTTCCCAGGTCAGAGATATCGCATTAAAGACCGGTGTTAGCATTTCAGGTCCGGTCCCGCTGCCTACAAAAAGGCTTGTTGTCCCTACCAGAAAGTCGCCTGATGGCGAAGGTAGCTCAACATGGGATCACTGGGAGATGCGCGTCCACAAGAGGCTCATCGACCTTGATGCAGATGAGAGGGCGCTTCGCCAGTTAATGCGCATACAGGTGCCCAAAGATATCAGTATAGAGATAGTGTTGACGAGTTAAGAGCGAGAGCTTTTAACTTCTTTTCTTATTTATTTTTCTTAAGTGAGCCGGTGGCAATAACAAGCATACGCCAGTAATATATTTAGTCCCAGGCAATTTTTCCTATTGATAGTTTCACTACCTGCCATCCTTTCCTAAGATGGACCCTCCCATCTTTAGTCATTACAGAGAGCACTATTCGATCAATGCTATTTTTGGGGTCGAGACTGAAATCTATACTAAATTTTTCGACTTCACTGTCTGAATATACCCACGCATCAATATCAGAGTCATACTCATAGTAAGGCATATCAATGAAATGCTCAGGAGATGTATAGTTACTCATGCTTATCGTGAAGCGGCTGAAAAACTCATCAGATATTTGTTTATCTTCTTTGAGTTTTCCATGACTTTCCTTAATGTTTATTTCATTATTTCCCGTATATATGTTCAGACCGCCATTCTCCTCTTTTGCAAAAAACAGATCCGTTCCCACCCATTTTTGATTGATCCTGTTATCTTCCATATTGTAGAAATCTAAAATGTTCTCCTCATTAAGCCGGACTATCAATGTGTTCGTTCCAGAGAATGTCATCCTTCCTGAAACTTTTATAGTTGTGCCGTCATCCGTTTTTGTTATGTCCAGCTTTTCTCCCGGCTGTGTGTATCCGATATTCTCTATCCACCTAACAAAGCGACCCGTGTCTTTTCCCGGGACCTCATTCCAGTTAAACACGTAATTCCCAAACCCGGATCTGACTATCTTTAGAGCTTTTCCATGTTCTGTATCTATCAGGGATGTCTTTACGCTGCCAGTAATTGTGGGATTTTCATACAATTTCAATGCACTCTTTTTTTCATCGAGAAATACCGGAACATAAATTGTAATATTTTCAGCACTGGATTCCAGGTAAATTGATGCAGAAGCGCTTGCATACGCCTGTTCCTCAACCATCTTTGTAGCGGTCGGAATAACTGTTGATGTTTCATAAGGATTATGTTCGCTTATGCATCCGGAAAAAATCGATACGAATAAGATAACTGTCAGAACATGCCTGAGTTTAATGATACACCACCGCACTATAAACGATGCGGGGAATTTATAAAGTTATCTGTTGCTCATTCGAATTGTTTTTCATTCAGCTACAGCTTCTTCACCTGCAACTACTTCATTTTGAGGCGCCGCTCTCGGCGGATTATCCTCGATCTTAGGTCTATCCTTCCTGTAATCCTTGATCCTCCTGATAATCACTTCTGCCAGGAACAGCACAAGAGCAGCCAGCAGGAACGGCTCCTTCTCGCTCTGCGGCGCCTCCACTGTCCTCGTAGCTTTTTCCTTGATATCCATGAACAGCAGCCCTTCCACGCCGTCCTCTTCGTACACTTTCCCGCCATTGGATTCAATGATAGTTTTCAGTTTTTCATTAAATCCTACCTCCCTGAATTCGATAGGGTAGTTCACAGCTACACCATATCCTGACAGGTCGTGGAAACCTTCTTTGTCAGGATTTATGGTGGTCTCGTATGTTGTGGGTCCTGTGCTAGAAAGTGCAATATCCTTTTTATCAAGCTGCAATTGCGGCAGGGTTTTCGATGTTACAATGACCCTGCCCGGCGTCCCTCCCCAGATATCCTCAGCCTGAACAACCACGCCGTCTTTCGAGCGCGGGTCGCCGATAGCCCAGTTTATCATACCCGATACCAGTCGGGCATTCTCCCCGTTATAGACCGCGGGAGCCCACATAGTCATACCTGCGCCGTTGTCCGTGGTGAATGAAGCCACCCTTCCCAGACCAAAGCCCCATGTTGTGATGATCGGCTTTCCTTTCGTGGTCGATACAAGGCGGTCTGCGCCTAATTTGGGCGTCACATCGTTGTATCCTGTCACCGAGGCGCTGATGTTAACGTATTTTGTTATGAAGTGGTTTGAGTCGAGGGGTGCGAGGGGATATTCATAGATTATTTCTGGTGTTTCTGTAGATGTTGGTTCAGGCTCTGTCTCAATTCCTATTACTACGCTTGCTCGTTCATTGGGATTCAAGACAATCGCTGATTCAGCACCGGCAGCAATAGCGATTTTGTTATAATTTTCTCTCGGTTCCTTTTTTGTTTCATATGACAGGAGTATCTGAAAAAAATGCATTCTTATGTTCTTATTTTTTATGTCCAATGCTACAGCTTTTATCTGCTCAAAGGTATCCGAGTGAATCAGACCATCTGAAAAAACTATTATCTCTTTAGTACCACTGGCCTGATTCAATAAT
>CBFFLL010000161.1:0-6195 GCA_965642175.1 Candidatus Methanoperedens nitratireducens
GTATGCGATATTGCAGGTACCCTCGCTTGATACCATGCAGGCGCCCACAGGATTTTCAGGGGTGCAAAGCTTTCCGAAAATCTCACAATCAACCGGGTCTGAGAGTCCCTTCAGGATATTCCCGCAAAGGGGACACTCAATGCCACAGCCTTCGCCTTCTGGCATTTCCACTTTATGCTTAATCTGTGCGTCATATTCTGAATATCCGGATCTTATCTTCAGGCTGGCATCAGGAATGACAGGTAATCCCCTCCATTCTTTGCTAAATGTCTCAAAAACCTCGTTCATTAATTCCAGGGCTACCTTATTCCCTTCTGGTTTTACTATCCTCCAATATTCATTTTCTACCTTTGCAGTATTATCCTTGATCTGTTTCAGTATCATAAGAATTGACATGAGGACATCAAGCGGTTCAAACCCTGTGATGACCTGAGGCACATTATATTTTTTAGTAATTTCATGGTACGGTTCTGTTCCTATGATTGCGGAAACGTGCCCGGGGTCTATGAATCCATCTATGTTATAACCTCCTTTTAATAGAAAATCCATAGCAGGCGGTACGACCCTGTGGGAACATAACACACTGAAATTATCCGGTGGATTTTTACTTATCACCTGGGCTGTCATCGGAGCAGTTGTTTCAAAACCTATGCCTAGAAAAACAATGTTTTTCCCGGTGTTTTTCCTGGCGATCTCAACAGCTTCAAACGGGCTATAAACAATCCTTACATCTGCGCCTGTGGCCTTCTCCTTTGAAAGTGATGATACGCTCCCAGGTACTCTCAGCATGTCACCGTATGTAGTTATTATGACACCTCTGCGTGATAACTCAATAGCCCTGTCTATTTCTACCTGCGGGGTAATGCATACCGGGCAGCCTGGACCGGGTACAACTTCAATGTTTTTTGGAAGCATGGGACGCAGCCCATTTTTTGTGATGGTCTGTTCATGTGTCCCACATACATGCATTATTTTTATCCTTTTGTTGCCTGATATCTCATGTATCTTCTGGATAATGCGCGATGCTATTTCTTTATTATTGAATTCCGGGATCATTGAGTCGTCCTCAACATATCTTCCCATAATTTCAATGTAACAAGTGCATCCTCTTCGTCTATCTTTGATATGGCATAACCCACATGGACGAGGACATAATCTCCTATTTTGACATCGCTTAGCATGCTGATATTCGCTTTTCTTCGTACTCCACCGTAATCAAGAACAGCATCCTCTCCAATTAAATCTGTTACCCTGGCAGGTACGGCAATACACATTATTTACTTGTGTATCAAGAAAGTATTTATTCGTTTTGGATACTGTAGTTTGATTCAAATAATGGTATTTTTACATCAGGATACCAGGACTGAATGAATAGAAGCATATGGGATTTCATGAATGCCGGCACGGGCACGGATGCAAGCAGAATCAGCACTATCAAAGGGATAAATGCGCACAATCCGAAAGGTATCATCACTGCCCAGAACCCGATGTCTTCGATTCCAATACCGATCAATGATAATATCAAATAAAGGATAATACCCACTATGGCGATAACAATGACCAATAATATTAGAAGTATTATAGCTGCAATACCCATAATAATACCTGCTGCGACCCACATGACAGCCCTCAACACCCAATAAACCGCGATCTGTTTCCAGTCGGCTCCGGCTTTACCGGCTATCTTTTTTATGGCTTCCATCTGGCCGGTCCGTTCATACATGACCAGAGGGATAGATAGAGATATCACAGACTCAATAATTCCGCCGATTATTGAAAGTACCAGCACCACAATTATAAACCAGAAAATACTGCCCAGGATCGATCCAAAAGAAATTGTCTCTGGCGATTCCAGCACAGATTGCACTAATGGAAGCATTGCAAGGATGAACAGTGATAGGAATAGCAATCCAAGTATCGTCTGTATTATGAACAGATTGAAGCCAGAACGCACGTATTTCTTAAAGTATGCAATGATCATCACCTTATTTGTAACAAGAGCTTCAACGAACACGAATTGCATTATGCTGGATATGAGACCAAAAAGCAATATTATAAAAATTATCATCGCCAGTCCGATCAGGATGTAAATCTGGTACTGATGCCAGAACTGTGTGATTTGGTTTATAATTTCCTCAGTTGATGGCTCTTCCAAATTCTTGTCTTCCAGACGACGGTCGAAAGCACCCGGATCAAAATTTGAACCTGAACTTCCAAAACCTCCCCCGATGAAAAAAATTATCATCGCAAGTTTCATCCATTTCCAGAAATTGAATGGCTCAAGAAGGATTTTCTTTGTTCGTTTGATCGCTGCATCAATTACATCTATGCTGTACCAGCCCATAATTCTCAAACATAAATTGAACCTCCTGTATTTATAATCTATTCATTAGATAACTTTAATAACCATCGAATCTAGTATAGCGGGTCATCAGGGGCTGTGGCCTAGTCCGGCATGGCGACGGGCTCCAGCGGAAAACCGGAGTATATCCGGTGTGTTATGATGAGCAACGGGTCAACCGAGCGAACCGGACGCGGTAAGCAGTGAGGAACCGTTGGAGCACTGAACGTGCTCGAGACCCCGAAGACCCCGGATTTAAATCCGGGGTCTGGGGTCTAGTACGCCTAAAACCTGGCGTTTTCGGAGAGACCCGTCGATCGTGAGTTCAAATCTCACCAGCCCCATACGATAACAAGTTCAATTCAGGTATCCTGAAATATCTCATCCATTTCTATATCCTCGATTCCCCTCTCCCCAAGCGCGCTTTCAAACTCCTGCGGAGTAAGCACTGGCGCGTGGAACCTTTCAGCATCGTCTATAGTGATCCTCGGACATGCTGTATTCACATAAGCATCGGCCTGAAACGCGAGCAACTGCTCTGGCGTCACAAGTTCCATCTCGATGATAAAACCCTTCTTACCATGCTTTTCAGCCAGCACTTTGAGCCGCATGGCAAGTTCCATCCTGTTCTGCCCGCTCTTTGTTGAAACGATGATCCCGAAAACCGCTGCGTCCATAGCCCTTGCGATATATCCACCGCGCTTGCGCAGGAACTTCTCCAGAGCAACTTCGACCGCCTGGTTCATATACGGGTCTGCCGCGATCACTTTTTTGCCTGTAGCGATCGCAACCCCGAGCGGATGGAAGATCCCGCTTCCGATATAGAGTATTTCCTCACAATCGACCCGCGCCGAAGTAAAATTGCATCCCAGAACCTGACCTGGATAAGCGACTCTCCCGTCCCCCGTTCCAACAACGCATTTTTTCCCGTGTTCTTTTAAGACAGCGCATGCTTCATCCAGCTTATGAACATGCTGGACTGTCGTTATCAAACCTATCCTATCGGTTTTCATGAGCGCAAGTGCTTTCCTGACCACAGGGACCACGTCTATGTTCGAGCGCGCTTCAATAAATACCACGTTGTCAAGCTTTCCCATCCCTGCATGCCCGAAATGGAACAGCACATCAACCCTGCCTGCAAGAACCGTATCGATATCGCATGCACCAAAGCAGGGGTTGCCTGAAATAATAACATGCGCTCCTGTTTTATCCTCGATGTCCTCTGCAATTCCCGGAGCCCGCCGTTTTAATCCTTCAGGGAACTGGAGACCGACCTTTTTACAGTTTCTTTTCATTATTATCCTGATCACGCCTTCAATATCAAGATCGAATTGCTGCATTACAGTTTCCTCGCTATGACATACGCCTCTTTTTTCTTAGACTCAAGCACATCAATGATCTCAAGACCCAGGGATGAGAGCTTCATGAGGATCGGCTCCCTCTCCTTTTTTTTTGGCAGTTTCAGCACCTGCATGAGCATGCCGCCTTTTTTCAATGCAGGAAGCGCATTCTCAAGGGCTTTTATGGAAGATAAGGGATCCGCGGTGATATCCATGAGCAGGATATCGAATTTTTCCTTCTCAAAAGGCATTGTGAACACATCATCGAATGCGATTGTGATATTGGGGCGTTCATGTGCGATCTGTCCAAGCTCGGAACGGAACTCCCTGCTGAACTCAACCCCATGCACCAGAAATGCGATCTCAGATGCGAATAATAAGAAACCGCCTGCACTTGACCCTATATCCAGAACGCTGTCGCCGGTTTTCATAATACCGGTCTTTTCCTGGATATCTTTGAGTTTCCAGTATCCTCCGGGTTTATCCATACCCTCGGTTACTTCAATGCTGTCTGAATACGCAACATCATAAGAGGGTTTTGTGATAACTGCGCCATTGACCTTCACGTGCCCCTCTTCAATAGCCCTTTTTGCGCGCCCGCGGGAGCCAATATCGCCTATCTCGACAAGGTAAGAGTCAAGTCTCATAAAACACCTGATAAAGCATATATTACAAAGGTTAATAGCAAATAAACTATATTAAAAGCACACCCATGCCGAGGTGGCAGAGCGGACTAACGCGGCAGGCTCGAGACCTGTTTTACCTTCCGGTAAGCTAGGGTTCAAATCCCTACCTCGGCGCTTATGATCTTTTTCTAAGGTGAGATGCAGTCTCGGATTTAAATCTCTAGGAATATTTTTTAAATTCCAGTAATAGTAGATCGTTTCCAACAAGGAATTTTGCCTCACCTGATGCAAGCTCTAAAATTAAATCTAGAGCCCCTGCTTTCTTTTGAGGGTCCTTAATCGCGGCTACGAATACGTTGGCATCAACCAAGAATCGCTGCATATCTCTTTTTAGCTTCTTCATTTACTTCTGTTCTGACTTCAGAAGTTATCTTATCTAAATCCAGCCCTTTAAGTTCTTCCCTGAGACTTTTCTCAATAGCATTCCTGTCAAGCTTTTTGATCAAGATCTTATCATCATCTAATTCAGTAATTAGAAGCGGTACATTTTTTGTTAGATGTAATTTTTTCCGTTTTTACCACTGATGGTAATATCGGCATTGGTGGTATTAAGGATTATGCTCAAATTTATCAATAAAATCCAAAAAAATAAAACGGCTAACTCACGAACTTGGGCGAGAAATACTTCTTTATCACATTTTCGCACTTGCTGCAGGTTATCATGAGCCAGTCGCCAACATCCTGTTTTTCATAGTGGTCGAATATGGATGCGCCGCATTCCGGGCAGACGTAGTATTCCTTGAAATAGTAGTTATAGAACTCAGGTGAGTTCTCAAGCCAGTTTATGGTCAGGAGCAGCCTTTCAAGGTATCTCTTTTTTCCGCCCTCAGCGCCCTTCTGTATCTCTTCCCGCACATGCTCTCCCATGTGCTGGATGTGGCGCTTCGTATGTTTTCTTATCTTATTGTAGTCGCTGACATACTTTTTTCCGCTCTCAAGATAATTGAGATAGCCTTTTTGTGATCCTGTGCCTTCCTTTATAGTCCTGAGGAAGTATTCGCCCATCAGGTCTTCCATGAGGTCAGCGCATTCGGTGCAGATATTGTAGCTGCTGTAATGTTTTGAGTCCTGTTCACCCTTGCAGATCATGCAGGTTTCCATTTTCCTCACCCTACTAGCACAGGCTTCGTGGCCTCTCTTGTGAACATTATGGGATACAGGTTAAGCACTGACAGCAGGTCACCTTTTTTGATCTCACCCGATTCCTGACCAAGCACGTATGCAGCATTGATGATACGGTCTGTCTCGACCGGTGCAGGACCGTCCCTGGTCACGACTTTTATGACCGAAACCAGAGGATGATGACTGAAAGCGCAGGGTATTGCAAGCATATCCTTCTGTACATTGACTTCTTTTACCTTAACACGTTCAAGTTTCCCTGCCCCGATGGTAACATCTTCATCCGCTATTACCATCTCCCATTTTGCACGGGTGGCTATGGTAAATTCATACGGCGTTGCTTTCACTGTTTTGCGGTTCACTTTCCCTTTATCACGGGAAACAATATTTACGATTTCGCTCATAAAACGCCTCCTCGTCATACATAATGGTCATTGTACTTATAGTTTATCATTATTAAACATGATAATAATTGGTCAGGTAATAAAATTAATAGTGTCATCAATATATTTCGTGTTTAAAAATTTTTATTAAGTACTGGTTTTAAACGAAACTTTAATAACCACATAATGACCTTCAGACAACCGCGCTCCGATAGTGTAGCACGGCCAATCATGTCAGACTCTCACTCTGACGACTGGGGTTCAAATCCCCATCGGAGCATTTTGTAATGAGTTTAAATCCGATTAGTTTCGCCTGCGATACGGGG
>CBFFLL010000162.1:0-6146 GCA_965642175.1 Candidatus Methanoperedens nitratireducens
GTTCAAGAAAGATCTCTTCAAGGTATGAGCCGTCTGAAATAAAGTTCAGGTCATTCTCCAACCCATACATCCTTACCACCTCTTCACCTGCCCGCGACACAAGGGTTGTCACTTTCATATCAGGGGTTGATTTTCTCAGTTTCTTAAATAATTCAACACTTTCACGCAGGAAGTGCCCCGCGCCTGTGATGCCCCATGCAAGTTTCATAATAGATATCTCCTGCGAAAATTTATCTGAGTCATGTGTATCTTATGCTTAATACGAGTTTTATATTATTAAATTGTACCGTCTTTGTGCTCTCTGTGCCTGGTATAAAAAATTTTACAACGAACTCAACGAACTCGATACGAACTCACGCTACCGGAGTTCGTTTTAGTTCGCATTAGTTCGTTGTTTATCTCAATTTTTTATGTCAAAACCAAACTATTTTACAGTCCCAGAAATTAAAAAGTCTCAATTAAACCTTCGAAAAGTATTTATTTCTTGGCTAATTACATTACTAATATGTTTGAAAACATATTCAGGGGATTTTCCTTTATTAAAGAAAGCTTCAGCCTTGTGACGAAAGACAAGGACCTAATAAAACCATCTATATATTCAATATTCTTCGGGATATTTTTTACAGTTATCACAGGAATAGCCATTTATCTTTCCACTGCAATGATGCCGCAAGAACTCGTTTATATCCTTGTTTTCCTTGTGCTGCTGGGAGAATATTATATCTCATACTTTTTCACAGGCATGACAGCGTTCCTTGTTTACGATTACTTCAAGGACGGCGATGCCACTATGTCTGAAGCGTGGACAGCGGCTAAAAAGAATGCAGTGACATTGTTCTATCTGAGCATCATCTCTGCGATCGTTAAGGTTGTAACAGGCGTCCTCAGGGGAAAGAGTGGAAGGGAGAGAGGCGCTGCTGGTGGTCTTGCTAATATGGTTATTGGGTTCATAGAGCGTGTGTGGACTGTAGCTACTTATTTCATAATCCCTGCGATAGTGATAGAGGACAGGGACTTAAAGGGCGCAGTGGCAAGAGCTACTGATATAATGCAAAGACACCTTCTTCCCATAGGCGTGGGTGAGATAGCTGTCGGGCTTGTCACGGGATTGCTCACTCTGATCGGATTCATAGCTGCCATTGTTGTCGGATTTGCTATTTTCGGCACCATGAGCGGCGCAAATGCCCTTGCAGGAGCGCTGATCGCAATAGTGGTAGCAGCGGTCATAATTGTTCTTGTTATCGCGCTGTCGATGTATGTCACGACGGCATACCACACATGCCTCTTCCTGTGGGCAAGGAGTGTTGAGGATGCAGGAGCCGGTGCACAGGGAACGGTTAAGCCTCCGGCGCCGATAGCGAATACGCTTGGGGTGTGAACCATGAGGATGCAATTGAAAGACATATCCAGATTCAAGATAGGCAATATTGGTAAATAGACAGCTACAGGCCTCGTGACATTAAGTCCGGGGTTTGTGACTGCAGACGATAGAACCCTCATGCATCTATAACCCAAATCTGAACCGATGGAATCTTTTGTATTCTGGAACATAGGCACGTAATGATTTCTCTTGTTGGATACCATGATTCTGTTAAGTTAAGGAGTATAATGACAACGAAGCATTTATCATTAAAAAAGAAGGTATTAGTTAATTATGGGTGTTGAGAAAAAAGCAGTTTCTTTTTCTATTGATGAAAATGAAAAAATACCTGCTATTTATGTAGCGGAAATGTTTCAACACATTCAAAATATCCTTTATAGTATATGTGATCACTTAGAAGGGAATGCCCCGCGCCCTAAAGGAGATTTTCCGCAGTCTGTTAAAGAAAATTGTTCTTTAGTAATAACAGGATTGAAAACAGGGAGCGTTCATGCACAAATGCAGATAGGAGATATTCAAGAGGGGTTATTTGATGCACAGACATACGGTGAAAGAACGATTGATATTGCTAATAGTCTATTAAATCTCCTTTCTAATAAAGATATAATTGATACCGATACGATAAATCCAAAGCTCTATTACATCATAAATAATCCACATCGTCTTAACAGAATAATAAGAGATTATGAAGCTATATGGCCAGATTATAAATCTAAATTTAAAGTTAATCTTCAGTTTGGTAAATCTCAATCTATACGTCTTAATCCATTACGAAAAGATTTTATCCGTTCTATAATCCAAAAACCACCTAAGGAATATGAAAAAGAGGTTGCTGGGCGACTAATACAATTGCGAGTAGATAAAAAGAGAGAGTTCCGAATTGATTCACCAGAAGGAATGATAGATTGTCAATATTCACCCGAAATAGAGGGTAATATAATCAGTTCATTGGGGGAATTGGTGAGGATTCGAGGAATAATGAAACCGATTGGAGGAAAATATATCTTAAATATTCATGACGAAACTTCATTAGTAGCATTGGATAATCTTACCATCAAAAATTATAAAAAAGATTCAGTCGAGAAACAACTAAAAGAGGCTATACCAATAAATATTGCTTTTGAAAACGAACAATATATTCTTTCTAATGATGAGTTTGGGTTATTGGTGGTCGAACAGAATATGGAATCGGCTTTTAAAGAAGCACAAGAAGAACTTGCAATCTTAGTAGCAGAGTATGTAGATGCTCCAGAAGATGAATTAACCGAAGGAGCAAGAAAATTTAGAAGTAAGTTGGTTAGCCTTCTGGAGTAATAAAATGAGTTCCATTAAACCAAAAGATATAGGGTCTGCTTTGAGTAAGAAAGGGTTTAGACCCAATCAGTCTCATCATACTCTTTATGTCTTTTATTATAATGGAAAGAAAACCAACATAAGAACCTTCATCAGTCATGGGACTAAAGAATATGGGAATACTTTAATCAGTGCAATGAAAAAACAACTCCATCTTTCCCGTGAAGAATTTGATCAATTAATAAAATGCCCTTTAACTGGAGAAATGTTAATCAAATTGTATTTAGAAAGAAAAGCGATATAATCTAATTTAATCGCTCAATCATCTAATTCTTCAAATTTTGTTAAGTCTCTTGTCTCATCAATCTTTTTTCTGATTCGTGTCTCTCACTCATCATTCGTAAAGTTTTGTGCCTCCTTTGTAGATATTATACAATACAACGAATAATTCCTAAAAATCCTCATGCATCCTCCCGTTGATGCTCCCGAATTCTATTCGGGAGTAGTGACTTCAATCGTATTACCCTTCCACCCTCGCCACACTCATATTCTTCCGCAGCCCCATCGCTTCAGCCACAGACTCGCACTTGGTCTTCAAAAGATAAGCAATCGGCTTAAAATCATATTCAGACATGGTCTCATAGTTCGCCATGCCCTTGCTGATAATCAGCGACGCGCCTCTCATCGCCTCCACAAGCTCTGGCGGCGCCTCTTTCAGGCATAAACCGATGGCATTCGATCCTGTGGTCAGTACTCTGTCCACTAATTTGTCAATGCCAAGTTCCCTGGCCTCTTTCATGGTAACATCGTTGAGTATGGGCGCGCCTCTGACTACCAAAGTGATCCTGCCCCCAAGCTTTTTTATCTCCTCAAACAGCAGGGTATCGAATATTATCTCACCGCAGTTGTCAGCAAGGTAAACCACGTCCTTGAGCATTGATCTCATCATATCAGAATCATCCACATCAAGCCCGTGCTTGATCTGTTTCATTATGGTCTCTTTTCCTGTAGCTTTATCAGCATCAAACCCCAGTACGCCGAAGTCGAACGAGTTGCCGATTATGGACACAAGCACCGCGCGCCTGAAGGAGTCCTTTTCTGATACGAACTCACGCACGAACGGCAGGAGCTTCAGTGCAATCTCATTGCTCTGCTGCTTTTTCTCCCTGTACGGGTCGATATCCCCAAGCACCCTGTATGCTTCCCTGTGTATCTTCGTGGATAGATGCGTCGCAGGGGCGCCGTCAACAAGGTACTTCCGCAGCACCTCTATACCTGCAAGCACAGCTTTTTTCTGCAGAGCCATGTCTTTTGTAGAAAGCTCTGCCTCGAACTGCACTCTTGATAACAGGCACGGCGCGCATCTTGGGTGGATCTTCATTTCTCTCCTAAAATTCGAATAATTGTCTCTGTTTTGTTTCTGTTGCCACCTTTTTCTCCCCCATCCATCTTAACATTTCCCCAGTTATCCCGAAATCAGACAGGATGCGTTCAACTGGCGGAAGTATCTGCTTGTTGACATAATAATCCACATCAAGAGGCAGGTTCTTCTCCTTTGCGTATTCCGGGTCTTCAGCCCTTTCCACGAACATCCCCTTCCCTGCCAGGATAACAAAAGGTATCCTGTCGCCCACGTTCGCGATCATTCCGCGGCTTTTTAATTTATCCACAACTGTGATGTGCGGCTGCCTGTTCTTGTAACTCTCAGCTTTTTTTGTATATTGCCTTGTCAGTATCAGGTCTTCGAACAACTCGCTGTCTTTGCCAGGATCTATCGACCTTATGCGGTTTATGGTGTCCTTTACAAGTTCGACAGCTTCATCCACTTTTGCCTCCTTAAGCACAAGCTCAAGCACTCTTTCAACTGTCTTTGTGGTCAATCCGCACCAGTCCCTGCGGACTGTTTCCATGCCTTTTACCTTTATTTTTTCCTTCATACCCTGCGCAGTTTTCTCTAATATCAGGAGGGCGTACCTCTTTTTGGCTATGAATATGGCGCGCCTGGCAAATGAGTCAAAAACAAGTTCCATAGGCTTAACAAGGGATTCAGTAACAGTATTTGCGATGCTATTTCCCACAAGCTGCGCCTCATCAAAAGTAAGCTCTTTATCAAGAAGATGAACGAAAACGCTGTCAGTATCCCCATAAACAACAGATAGGCCAATGTGTTTCCCGTCTTTTATTTTATCCATTTCATCCTTTTTAAGAGCTCTGCCGTCCTTGATAATAATTTCCTTTATTTCCTCCTCAATAAGTTTCTTTGTGCGCAGGATATTCTCGCGCCCGAAGCTCGTTACTGCGCTTGCAAGGGTCATACTGTAAAGCCGCGCCCTTGAATACCCAGAATAACCGTAAAAGCTGTTAAGAAGTATCTTGAGAGCAAGCTGCGTTGCGTCAAGTACGCGGTATTCCTCCTCGTTCGCTGTCTTCATCTTTGCGCGCGTCGCCTGCCTTCGGTCCAGAAGTTCTTCAAGTATGGATGGAACTATTCCTTTTACCACATCCCGCGAGACAAAAACTCCGCCTGTTGGCGCATTCTCCACATCATCAGGTCTCTCGCTAACTACCTCTGTTGTATAGCACAGGTTATGCGCCATCATTATTGTCGGGTAAAGAGATTTGTAGTCGAGTATCACGATATTCTCAAGCAGCCCCTTCTTTGGCGGAAGCACCTCGGCGCCAGCCAGTTCCTCTCCTTCATCATACCGCTCTTCTGACATCTCGCCAGTGGGACGTGCCGGCAGTACGCGGTCGTGCTTCATGTACTCTCGAAGGATGAGATTCTCGACCATCTGGGTTTGCCCGCCGTCAAGGATATCCTGAAGCAGCGTCCCGCTCACCCGTGCAAGAGCTATGTACTTGTCGATAAGCCGAAGCTTCAAAAGAAAGGCAAGAGCAAGCTCGGAGTCGCGCCTTGAATAATCAACGAATTTTGAGAATTTCTCACCGTTATCATTCCAGTATGCCTCCATCTCAAGGAAAGGTATGTCAAGTTTCTCAAGCCCCAGGAGTTCTTTTGCAGCGTTCCTGAGCGTGTACTGCTTGAGCGAGTACTCACGGCGCAAGAGTGGCAGTACATCCACTGCGATGCGCCCCATCACGCTTACCCGCGTGATGTTTCCGATCTTCCTGTAATACAGGGTTCTTCCATCCCTGCCTGCAAGAGGTTCTATCTTTGCCCCGGTCCTGTTGAGGGCTTTTATCCTGTCCACTATGTATGGAATGTCAAAACTGTTAGAGTTATAGCCCACAAGGATGTCGGGGTCGTATTCCCCGATGATGTCAAAAAACCGCCGCAGCATTGCCTCTTCGTTTCCGCAGCTTTCGACATCGCCACTCATGCCGGTCTTTTTTCCCACAAGCACGAGCGTCTTTTTGCCATTGAATTCTGGCGCAAAAGCAAGACTCAAAAGGACAATGGGTGAATTTTCTGCCGTCGGCATGGCTCCGTGTAATGGGAGGCACTCGATAT